>JANOXQ010000090.1:0-9040 GCA_031418495.1 Sphingomonadales bacterium | reverse complement strand
GAGATTGATGAACACCGCACCGAAATTATCTTCATAGCTCGCGGTATCACTACCCGCACCGCCAACCAGAACATCACCGCCAAGCTGACCAATAAGAATGTCATCGCCGCCCGCCCCGTCAAGCCGATTGACGGCACTGTTACCGATAAAGACGTCAGCAAAGGCACCGCCCGTCACATTCTCAATGCCGGAATAGCTATCACCTTGGGCGGCATTGCCAAAGCCCTGACCACTCGCCAGATTGACGAACACCGCACCAAAATTATCCTCATAACTTGCAGTATCCAAGCCCGCCCCGCCAATCAGAACATCGCCCCCAAGGCCCCCAATCAAAATGTCATCGCCAGCGCCGCCGTCAAGACGATCTGCGCCTGTAAGGCCACTTAATGTATCAATACCACCTAGACCAATTAGATCATTCCCATCCGAGTCACCATTAAGGACATCACTTAGTGCTGAACCAACCTCGTCTTTGGCGAAATTTACATTTGATTGAACTATTACTTGCTCTGAAATATTAACTCTGCCAATTGCGACATTATTAATATTGAACGATTCTATAAATCATTGAGTTGTACCACCCGAGTAAACATCATTAAATAAAGGTTCAACGACTAAACTCAAACCTTTTACATTTAAGAACGAATATAGACCAGTAGTAAAAATTTCAATAAAAAATGAATTTCCTAGGACAATAGTAACTTCAATAAATGATCTAACAAGAGTAGGCAGATTAGTTAAATTAATCTGCATCGAACTTGCTGTTAGATCTACGAATCCCGAAACGAGTGTTTTGGTTCCGAATAGATTATTAGACATGGTGACACCCCGTAAAAATACTATCATCAAAATTCGCGTTTGCCTCACGAAGCAGTGTCGCTAATATCGTCGCAACTGGCTCTTCACTCTTGACCATGCCGACCGATTGCCCCGCCATGATCGAACCATTTTCAACATCGCCGTCAATCACCGCGCGGCGCAGTGCGCCTGCCCAGAAATGCTCAATTGCAAGTTGAGCTTCACCCATATTGACCTTGCCTTCATCAAGCAGACGCGCGACTTCGACTTGTTTGCGGGTAAACTCTTCGGTGCCCGCATTTTTAAGCGCGCGCACGGGGATGACGGGCAAGCGTGGGTCGATCTGGACGCTGGCAACAGCATCGCGGGCATTGCCGCGAATGAAGGCTTTTTTGAACGCAGGGTGCGCGATGCACTCAGTTGCGCAGACGAGGCGTGTGCCGATCTGGACGCCGGCAGCGCCTTGTTTGAGATAGGATGCGATCATCTCGCCGCGCCCAATCCCGCCCGCGACGAACACGGGAATTTGGTCGCCGACTTCGGGGAGAATTTCCTGCGCGAGTACCGAGGTTGAAACGGGGCCGATGTGGCCGCCAGCCTCCATTCCTTCGATCACCAGCGCGTCAACGCCTGAACGGATGAGTTTTTTGGCGAGGCTGAGCGCGGGGGCGAAACAGATGACCTTCGCGCCGCTCGCTTTGATCGCCTCAAGCGCACCTGCGGGTGGAAGCCCGCCTGCAAGCACGACATGCGTAACACGATGCTTGGCGCAGACCGCGATCAGATCGGTCAGCTGCGGGTGCATTGTGATGAGGTTGACGCCGAAGGGACGCTTGGCGAGCGCCTTGGTCGCAGTGATTTCAGCATCAAGCAATTCAGGCGTCATCGCGCCGCACGCAATCACGCCAAATCCGCCCGCGTTTGACATCGCCGAAACGAGGTTGCGCTCGCTGATCCACGACATCGCGCCTGCCATGATCGCGATGTCCGAACCGAGGAAATCTGTGCCGCGCTTCATCAGCGCGCTAAGGTTGCTCACGCCGCTTCATCCACAGCATCCAGTCCATACGCCGTATGCAGAACGCGCACGGCGAGTTCGGTTTCATCTTCATCGATCAGCACCGAGACTTTAATTTCAGAGGTTGAGATCGCCTGAATGTTGATCCCGCGCGCGGCAAGTGCTGTGAACATGGTGGACGCCACACCCGCGTGGCTGCGCATCCCGACGCCGACGACTGAAATTTTCGCCACCCGCGTATCATGCATCAGCTTGGTATAGCCGATCTTATCCTTGGCCTTTTCAAGCACATCAAGCGCGCGGGCCAGTTCAGCCCCGGGCACAGTGAAGGTCACATCGGTTGATCCGGTATCATGCGCGACATTCTGGATGATCATATCGACGTTGATATTGGCCTCGGCCAGCGGGGAGAAGATATGCGCCACCGCGCCCGGCTTATCGGGTACCGCCGTCAGCGTGATTTTCGCCTCATTCTTGTCATGCGCAATGCCAGTGATCAGTTGCCGTTCCACGTCATTTTCTCCAATTTCATCATCGCCGACAATCATCGTGCCGCTATTGTCGCCACTCGCCGGATCATCGAAGGACGAGAGCACGCGGACGCGGACATTCATCTTCATCGCCAGACCAACCGAGCGCGTTTGCAGCACCTTGGCGCCAACGCTCGCGAGCTCAAGCATTTCTTCATAAGTGACTTTGGTGAGTTTACGCGCACGCGGGACGATGCGGGGGTCAGTCGTATAAACCCCGTCAACATCAGTATAGATATCGCAGCGGTCGGCCTTCATTGCGGCGGCTACTGCAACTGCCGATGTGTCTGACCCGCCCCGACCAAGCGTTGAGACGCGGCCATCACCGTCCATTCCCTGAAAGCCCGGAATCACCGCAACTTCGCCGCTTTCGAGCGCAACATTCAATGCCTGCGTATCAATCGATTCAATTCGCGCCGAGGCATGAGCATCATCGGTATGGATCGGCAATTGCCAGCCAAGCCAGCTCCGCGCCCTAACGCCCGCCGCCTGAAGTGCAATCGCGAGCAGGCCCGAGGTTATCTGTTCGCCCGCCGCCACCACGACATCATATTCGCGGGGTTCATGAAGGGGAGAGGCTTCGCGGCAGAAACCAACCAGCCGATCAGTCTCTCCCGCCATTGCGGACACGACGACGGCGACTTGGTTACCCGCCTCAACCTCACGCTTCACTCGCGCCGCGACCGAGCGGATACGCTCAATCCCGGCCATTGAGGTGCCGCCAAATTTCATCACTATGCGCGCCATGAAGTTCCCTATGCTGTGCGTAAAACGCGCTCAGGCCCAAGCGCGCCGCCCTGTTAGGCAAGGGGTGTGGTTATGGCAAGTGGGGCGTTATTCGCCCTTTGCGACGATCCCGCCTTTCATAACGAAAGCAACTTGCTTGAGACGCGTGACATCAACCGTTGGGTCACCGTCAACCGCGATCAGGTCTGCCGCCTTGCCGGGTTCAAGCGTGCCGACCTCTTTATCAACGCCGAGCAGACGCGACGCATTGACCGTGGCCGCCTCAATCGCGGCAATTGGCGTCATCCCGTATTTGACCAACAGTTCAAATTCATCGGCATTGCGGCCATGCTTGGAAACGCCGGCATCTGTGCCATAGGCAATTTTCACACCTGCTGGATAGGCTTTCTCAACATTCTTGCCAGTGATTGAAATGCGGTAGCGCACTTTGGCAAGGACATCGGGCGGATAGGCGTTCGGGTCTTTCGCCAGCCGTTCGAGATAGCCATTCACGGTCGAAAGCGTTGGCACCAGATACGCGCCACCCTTTTTGTACAACCGGATGCTTTCGTCATCGAGCAAGGTGCTATGCTCAATCGAGTCCGCGCCCGCCGCAAGTGCTGCGTTAATCCCATCGGCACCGTGCGCGTGAACCGCCATTTTCTTGCCGTAGAGATGGGCTGTATCAACCAGCGCCTTAACCTCATCATCAAAAATCTGCCGCCCAAGGCCAGCGCCGATCCGGCTGTTTACCCCGCCAGTCGTCGCGATCTTTATGACATCAACCCCGCGCCGGATTTGCAATCGCACTGCGCGCCTGCAACTTTCAGTGCCGTCGCACAGATTATCCTGATTGATTGAGCCGTGGAGATCTTCATTGAGGCTAAGCGTGCTATCCATATGGCCGCTGGTGGTTGAGATTGAGCGGCCCGCATCGATAATGCGCGGCCCCGGCAATTGCCCCGCCGCAATCGCATCGCGCAGCGCGAGCGTAATCCCGTCACCGTCGCCCAGATTGCGGACGGTAGTGAAGCCTGCGAGCAACGTCTTCTTCGCATTGCCCGCCGCGCGATATGCGGCGGTCGCCTTGCTCTGCGTCAGCGCTTCGACCAGTGCCGCCGTCCCGCCAGCATCCGAATCGAGATGGACGTGGGCGTCGATGAGGCCGGGAAGGACGAAGCGCGTTGAAAGGTCGATCAGCTTAGTGCCGGCGGGCGCGGGCACGAGGCCGGGGAGAATTTCGGCAACCTTACCATCGCGGATGACGAGGGTAGACGCACCGCGCGCTGCCTGTCCGGGGCGATCAAGCAGGCGGCCCGCGTGAACATAAGTGGTGGGCGATGCCTCCTGCGCTTGGGCGGGGAGGGCGGTGAACATAGCGACCAAAGCGAGGGTATAGATTGAGTTTTTCATGGCTGTATTGCCCCCTGAAGCTTTTTGAAGAATGGCGGAATTCTAAGTAAGTTGACACTGAATCGGTAGTAAGGATGGTCTGCGCATATGAGCAGAGCCGGGCTATCAATATGCGCAATCAAGCTGCTTGAGACAAACATGATGAGAAGGTAGGCGATTTTCGCCAAAATAGGACAGTAAAAAATGCGTGTGACGATACCGGCCTTTGTATGCGTAGACCCAACCGCCACCAGTTGCTAAACCATTGATATGACAACCACCACAATCTCCCCATCTGAAGCAGCACATTTCGGCGCGCTTGCCGCTGATTGGTGGAACCCCAAGGGCTCCTCCGCGATGCTGCATAAGCTTAATCCGGTGCGGCTTGGCTATATCCGGGAACAGATCAATCTGCATTTCGGGGCGGATGCCAAGGCGCTTAGGCCGCTTGCCGAAATGACCGCGCTTGATGTTGGCTGCGGGGCGGGATTGCTGACCGAGCCGCTCGCACGGATGGGCGCGGCTGTGACCGGGATTGATGCCGCGCCTGAAAATATCGCTGCGGCGAAGGCGCACGCGGTGGGGCAGGGCCTTTCAATTGATTACCGCGCATGTGAGGTTGCTGATCTGGATATTTACCTCCGTTCGTCCCGAGCGAAGTCGAGGGATGTTGCACCGGGTGTCTCGACTTCGCTCGACACAAACGGGGCGTTAAGGCAGTTTGATCTGATCACCGCGATGGAGGTGATTGAGCATGTCACTGATCCGGAGGCCTTTATCGCAGCACTTGCGGCGCGGCTGTCGCCGGGTGGGTTGATGATCCTTTCAACCCCCAACCGCACGGCCCTGTCGCGACTTGGGTTGATCACCATCGGCGAAGGGCTTGGCCAAATCCCCAAGGGCACACATGATTGGGATAAATTCCTGACGCCCGAAGAACTTACCACGCTGCTTGGTGCGGCGGGGCTGGCGGTCATTGATACGCGCGGGATATCGTTCAATGTCGGGCAGGGGTTGGTGCTATCCGACGATGTGAAGCTCAATTATTTGATGAGTGTGGTTGCTAAGTAACCCCTCTCCCCTTGCGGGAGAGGGTGCCCGAAGGGCGGGTGAGGGGCCAGCCGCGTCTGCGGCTGAAAGACTGCATGGGTTGCTGGGGGAGATCACGCTCGCTGCGCATCGCACTGTGCCCCCTCACCCTTCCGCCACTTCGTGGCTCCCTCCCTCTCCCGCAAGGGGAGAGGGGGTAAATCAAAAATCCACCTTGTCATAATATACCGGCGGCGCGACGCCTTCCATCCGTTCGGCGAGCAATGGCCGGAAACTTGGGCGTGATTTAAGGCCCGAGTACCAGCCCTTGGTCTGTTCATGACCGCGCCAATCAATCCCGCCGAGATAGTCAGCCACTGAAATATGCGCCGCTGCCGCGAGGTCAGCCAAACTGAGCGTTGCGCCTGCGATCCAGTTGCGGTGATCGAGCAGGTAGTCGGTATAATCCATCAACTGGTTGGCGTTCTTCATTGCCTCACGCAGCATTCCAGCGTCGGGCGCGGCGCGGTGGATGACGCGCTTGAGCATCCGTTCGTGCATCAGCGGGCCGACGACGCTGGCGTAAAATTGCTCATCAAACCACGCGGTGAGGCGGCGAATTTCGGCACGATTGGTCGCGGTGCCCGAAATCATTGGCGATTTATCGACTGTTTCTTCAAAATATTCGCAGATCGCGGCTGAACTCATCAGTGTGATATTCTTGTTCTTTTCAACCAGCACGGGGGTTTGCCCGGCGGGGTTCAGATCAAGAAATTCATCGCGCCGCTCCCACGGGCTTTCGCGGACAAGTTCATACCCAACGCCTTTTTCGCCGAGCAGAAGCCGGACTTTGCGTGAGAAAGGACAGAGCGGGAATTGGTAAAGCAGCCACATTGAACTATGTGTCTTAGCGGCTGCTCCGCCGCGCGTCACCCCTGCTTATTGAAGATTGGGGAGGGCATCGCCCATTTTTTTGGCGGCCTTCTGCAATTCGGGCAGCATTACCGCGAGCGCTTGGACAAGCGAACCTGCCGAACGGACAGCAGTCTTGGTGCCTTCTTCCATTTTGCGCTCAAACTTTGGGTCTTGGCGTTCGGCCATTTCGCGCAGCGTGTTGCCCTTCATCTTGAGCTTTTTGCCGCCGTTAAGCGGTTCAAGCGCCTTGGCCATCTTGTCAACGCGAATATCGAGCACTGCGGCCATCGCCGCACCAAGCGCACCTGCGAGCACGGCTTGCGTTGAGGGATCGTTGAGCTTGTCGGCCATGCCCTGCACATCGCGCTGAGCTTCTGAAGTCGTTTCGGGGCTGGATTCTGTTTGTGCAGCGGCAAGTGTTGGGGTCGCAACAACAAGAGCAATAGCAGTGAAAAGGGCTGAACGCATTGGCGTGCCTTTCGGGCAAACGGGAAACCTCTCCCCGATTGAGCGCGTGATTAGGCGAATGCGGCTTTCACGATCCTGAACAAAGCGTTTGCTTGCGTTCAGCCGTTACTCCGCAGCGATTGCCTGTTCCTCCGATAGCGGGTGCGAGAGCCGCGTCAGCATTTCCTTGGGGCAGATTTGCCAGAATTGGCCGACCCAGCGATCCCAATCGTCAAGAATCGCGTTTGACCATTTGCTGTCGGTTGCCAGTGCATGTTCAGCGATCATAGATTTTGCACGCGCCTCCCAATAGGGTGAGGCAATCCGCTGCCAGAAAATGCTTTCGGGGTTGGCACGCCGTTCAAAATTGCCGTCAACATCAAGCACGAACGCCATTCCGCCCGTCATCCCAGCGCCGAAATTCTCACCAATAACACCGAGGATAATCGCGGTGCCACCGGTCATATATTCAAGGCCATTCGCGCCGCAGCCTTCGACGACGACCTGCGCGCCAGAATTGCGGACGGCAAAGCGCTCACCCGCTTGGCCCGCCGCGAACAGCTTGCCCGAGGTCGCACCGTAAAGCACGGTGTTGCCGATGATCGTGTTATGCTGGCTTTCAAGCGGTGAACTTACCATCGGACGGACAGCAATGATCCCGCCGCACAGACCCTTGCCAACATAATCATTGGCATCGCCGAAGACTTCAAGCGTGATCCCCTTGCACAGGAATGCACCGAGCGATTGGCCAGCACTGCCGCGCAGACGAACATGAACATGACCGTCGTTCAAGGTCGACATGCCGAACAGCGAGGTAATCTCGGCCGAAAGCCGCGTGCCAACCGCGCGGTGGGTGTTGCGCAGGGTGTAGGTGAGCTGCATCTTTTCGCGCCGTTCAAACACGGGCTTGGCATCATGCAGGATTTGCGCGTCAAGGCTATCGGGTACTTCATTGCGCGGGGTTGGCAGGTTGAAGCGGCGCTTGTCCTCCGGCGCATCGACCTTGGCGAGGATTGGGTTGAGATCAAGATCATCAAGATGTTCCGCACCCCGGCTGACCTGACGGAGCAGCTCAGTCCGGCCAATCACTTCATCAAGCGAGCGGTAGCCAAGCCGGGCGAGGATCTCCCGCACCTCCTCGGCGATGAAGGTCATCAGGTTGATCACCTTTTCAGGTGTGCCGGTGAATTTCTTACGCAGCGCTTCATTCTGGACGCAGATGCCGACAGGGCAGGTGTTTGAATGGCACTGACGCACCATGATGCACCCCATCGCGACGAGGCTAAGCGTGCCAATGCCAAATTCTTCGGCACCAAGGATCGCGGCGATCACAATATCGCGCCCGGTTTTAAGCCCGCCGTCAGTGCGCAGTTTGACGCGGTGCCGCAGCCCATTGAGCGTCAGCACTTGGTTGACTTCGGTCAGCCCCATTTCCCAAGGCGTTCCGGCATATTTGATTGAGGTTTGCGGGGACGCGCCCGTGCCGCCGACATGGCCCGAAACGAGGATGACGTCGGCATGCGCTTTCGCCACACCCGCTGCGACCGTGCCGATGCCAGCCGAACTGACGAGCTTAACGCAGACGCGCGCGCGCGGGTTGATCTGCTTAAGATCGTAGATAAGCTGAGCGAGATCCTCGATCGAATAAATATCATGATGCGGCGGCGGCGAGATCAGCGTGACGCCGGGCGTTGAGTGGCGCAGCTTGGCGATCATCTCAGTCACTTTGAAACCGGGAAGCTGCCCGCCCTCGCCGGGCTTTGCGCCTTGGGCGACCTTGATCTCAATCTCTTCAGCAGCGCCCAAATATTCAGCCGTCACGCCAAAGCGACCACTGGCAATTTGCTTGATCGCGCTGTTGGCATTGTTGCCATTGGCATAGGGTTTGAAGCGTTCGCTATCTTCGCCGCCTTCGCCCGAAACCGCCTTCGCGCCGATCCGGTTCATCGCGATGGCGAGTGTTTCATGCGCCTCTGGGCTAAGCGCGCCAAGCGACATGCCTGGCGTAACGAAACGCTTGCGGATTTCGGTGATCGCCTCAACCGATTCAAGGCTGACGCCTTCCTTAGAGAAGTTGAATTCGAGCAAATCGCGCAAGTAAACCGGCGGCAAATCGCGCACACCGCGCGAAAATTGGAGATAGGTTGAGTAACTGTCAGTACCAACGGCGGTTTGCAGCAAGTGC
>JANOXQ010000089.1:0-9930 GCA_031418495.1 Sphingomonadales bacterium | reverse complement strand
GAATAGCCCCAATGCTCCTTTGGTACTGGGTTAAGCCACGCTGCCGCCGGGTAAGTGGTGGTCAGCCGCTGCATCCACACCGCGCCCGATTCCTCGTTAAAATGCTCGACCGAGCCGCCGGGATGGCTGATTTCATAAGGGATCGCCGCGTCACCAACGAAGATGATTTTATAATCATGGCCGTATTTATGAAGCACATCCCATGTCGGTGTGCGTTCGGCAAAGCGGCGTTTATTATCCTTCCACAGCCCTTCATAAGGGCAGTTATGGAAATAGAAGAATTCGAGATTTTTGAACTCAGTCGTGGCCGCGCTGAACAATTCCTCGCACAGCTTGATATGCGGGTCCATCGAGCCGCCGACATCAAGGAACAAGAGCAGTTTGACCGCGTTGCGCCGCTCGGCCCGCATCTGGATATCGAGCCAGCCCTGTTTTGCCGTACCGCGCACGGTGCCATCAATATCAAGCTCATCAAGCGCGCCTTCGCGGGCGAATTTGCGCAGGCGGCGTAGCGCAATCTTGATGTTGCGGGTGCCAAGTTCCTTGGTCGAATCAAGGTTCTTAAACTCACGCTTGTCCCACACTTTGAGCGCGCGGCCATGCTTGCTCTCGCCGCCGATCCGCACGCCTTCAGGGTTATAGCCTGAATTGCCATAGGGCGAGGTGCCGCCCGTGCCGACCCACTTATTGCCGCCCTCATGCTTTTTTTGTTGTTCTTCGAGGCGCTTTTTGAGCGTCTCCATAATTTCATCCCAAGAGCCAAGTGCCTTGATCGCTTCCATCTCTTCAGGCGTCAGGAATTTCTCGGCCACCGCCTTGAGCCAATCGGCGGGGATTTCGGCATTCTGCTCACCGTACTGCGTGATGATGCCCTTGAAGACTTTGGCAAAGACCTGATCAAAGCGATCAAGCAGCCCCTCATCCTTCACAAAAATCGCGCGGCTGAGGTAGTAAAATTCCTCCGGATTGCGCTCAATCACATCCTTATCAAGCGCCTCAAGCAGGGTGAGATGCTCTTTCATGCTGGCCGCTATGCCAGCGGTGCGGAGTTCGTCGAGGAAGTTGAAGAACATGGCTCAGCTCTTACTGTTCGCAGGTGGGGCAGGCGGCCCCTTGGGGAAGTGGGGCAGGGCTGGGTCGAGAATTGCCCATTTCGGCGCACTTTCTGCCCATATGATGGCTTGTGGTGCGATCAGCTCTGGATCGTCGAGTACGCCAGCACGGATGCGGATCGGCATTCCTGCGGGTTCGATTGTCGCGCTGAAAAGTTGAGAACCGCATTTTGGACAGAAGCCTCTGCGCACTATATTTCCGCTGTCTGCAACCATTTCAATAAATGTAACATCGCCTTCAAAACGGACGGCCTCTTGCGGAAACAGGACGTTCACAGTTGCCGAACCGCTCGCGATGCGCTGGCAGTCATGACACCAGCACATCCGTGCACCGATGGGGTCTGCATCAATGGTTAAGCGGATATTGCCACATAAGCAATGGCCAGAAACAGCCATTATCTAACCCTGCCGCCGCGCCATGAACGCCAATCGTTCAAACAGCATAACATCTTGCTCATTTTTGAGGAGCGCGCCGTGCAAGGGGGGGATCGCCTTGGTTGGATCGCGGTTTTGCAGCACGTCTAGCGGCATATCTTCGGCCAACAACAGTTTGAGCCAGTCGAGCAATTCGCTGGTTGAAGGCTTTTTCTTGAGGCCCGGCACGTCGCGGACTTCGTAGAACACGTCCATCGCCTTGCTGACGAGGATTTTCTGGATGCCGGGGAAGTGGACATCGACAATCGCTTGCATCGTCGCGCGGTCGGGGAATTTGATGTAGTGGAAGAAGCAGCGGCGCAGGAACGCGTCGGGCAGTTCCTTTTCGTTGTTTGAGGTGATGATGACGATGGGCCGCTCTGCAGCTTTGATCGTTTCGTGGGTTTCGTAAACGTCGAAGCTCATCCGGTCGAGCTCCTGCAACAGATCGTTGGGGAATTCGATGTCGGCCTTGTCAATCTCGTCGATCAGGAGGACGGGCAGTTCTGGCGAAGTGAAGGCCTCCCACAGCTTTCCTTTGCGGATATAGTTGCGGATATCATGGACGCGCTCATCGCCGAGTTGACCGTCACGAAGCCGCGCAACCGCGTCATATTCGTAAAGGCCTTGATGCGCCTTTGTGGTCGATTTCACGTTCCACTCGATCAGCGGCGCGCCCATCGCGGTCGCGATTTCCTGCGCGAGGACGGTTTTGCCCGTGCCCGGCTCACCCTTGATGAGGAGCGGGCGGCGCAGCGTGATCGCCGCGTTGACCGCAACCTTGAGGTCATCGGTGGCTACATAATCTTTGGTGCCAGTAAAGCGCATCGTCTGCCTGTCCTTAACGTGAACGTAAACTCACGATAGCGATATCAGGCTTTTTGCGCGAAGCAACCCTGCAATGTGATTAGTACTCGCCGCGTGCAATTTGCCGTGCTTCGAGCAAATCAATCAAACCCCGGTGCTGATTGAGGATCTGCTGCGCGCCAAAAACCATTGCGCGCTCAATCGCGGGCGTCTCGCCAACACGCGCGGCAACATCCTGACACGCCTGCGCGCTTGGCAGGCTGCACGGCGGAATTTCGACGCTCCACCGCGCCGCCGCCCGGTCAAGCACCGCGCGCACCGCCCACCAATCCATGACGAGCGCCAGAGCGGCACCAAGCGCGCAGCCATCGCGGTCAGACCGGGCAAGCATATCAAGTGCATGACGCTGTCCGCCAACCGCTGATTCGCTTTCGGCCTGACCCGGCGTGCTTGGCATTGGCCCGGCGGCCACGGTCAGCTTGGTAAGCACGAGCCGCTCAACCGCAAAGCCGTCAACCGCTTCGATCAACCACCCGCGCGCGCCATCATGGGCAGAGCGCACCGCCGCGAGATCAACAACACCGGGATGGCGACCGTGCAACCCGCACAGAAAATGCGCGACATCGGCCAAATTGCGCGTGGCAAATTTGCCCGAAATCAGATCAGCACTGCTCAGATAATGATGCGCGCCACTTCCCTCGGCGTGGACAAGATCGAGCAATAGCCCTGATTTCGCTGCGTGCTGCACTGATTGACCTGAAGTGCCTGCCATTGGATGTTCCTCAAACTGTTGCGCACGCCAAAAAAAGCGCGCGCACTGATATTAGAACAGTGCATCTATACGAAGCACGTAAAGACAGGGTTTACAACGCGTTAGGCAAATCGAGAGGCGGGGTTAAGCCGCGTTAACCCAAGTTTGTCACTGGCCGATAGAAAGGTAAAAACGCTTGATTATGTCGAGCGTAGCGTTTACCTGACTAGCTGGTCAGGAGAGCCAATGTGATGGGCAAAACTAATCTTTGGAAGCTTGAAGATGCAAAAGCGAAATTCAGTGAGCTTGTCCGGCGCGCCAATGCCGCCGGGCCGCAGCATGTGACGGTGCGCGGGCATGAGGCGGCGGTTGTCCTGAGCGCGCGAGATTACCGAAAGCTGATTCCGCCGCAGGACAAAAAACCGTTGGTGGAATTCCTTGAGTCCCTACAGCTTGATGGCCTTGACCTCACGCGTGACGATGATCGTGGACGCGAACTGAAGCTGTGAAAGGCTATCTGCTCGACACCAACGTCATCGCTTCGCTGATCGCTGCCAATGGCGCGCCGAGCGTGAAAGCATGGGCTGCGCAGCACGACGAAGACCGTCTTTGGCTGAGTATCCTGACCTTGGGCGAATATGACAAGGGCATGGCTAAATTGCCTGATGATGATCCCAATCGCGCCCGCTACATCGCAGCGCGCGATGGGCTTGAAGATCGCTTTGCGGGAAGGATATTGTCGGTTTCGGACGAGATTGTGCGGCGCTGGGGCGTGATATCGGGACTGATCCGGCGCGAAACTGGCCACCCGCCGCCCGTGATCGACACGCTGTTTGCGGCAACCGCCGTCGAGCATCAGCTATGCTTTGTAACGCGCAATGTGAAGGATGTCGCCGGGAGCGGGGCGGAGGTGCTTAATCCTTGGGAGTGAGTTAACAGATCGCAACAAAAAGGCTAGCGCGCTTGTTCCTCATACCTGATCTTAAAACCAATCAGTTTGTTCTGAAACCAGCCATTATAGAGGAAGAGGTAGATTGTTAGCGTTGCCAAAACGAGAAGCGAAACGAAATTCCACGGCCACTTGATCGGCACAATTAACCCCATGACGCCCGTTTCGATAGTTAATACAAAGCCCAGTAGGGTGTAAATGTATCCCCAAGAACCAGCCCCGCGCTTCACTTTGAAATCCACCGAAGCAGAGGATTGGACACTCGCGCTGACATTGTCTTCATGATTTTTGTTAGTCATTTAACAGCCTAATCGCAACGACCTATTGATCCAGAAAACTCCGCATCTTGCGTGAACGGCTTGGGTGCTTGAGTTTGCGGAGCGCCTTCGCCTCAATCTGGCGGATGCGTTCGCGGGTTACGCTGAACTGCTGGCCGACTTCTTCGAGCGTGTGATCGGTGTTCATGCCGATGCCAAAGCGCATCCGCAGTACGCGTTCTTCGCGCGGGGTGAGTGACGCAAGCACGCGGGTGACGGTTTCCTTGAGGTTGGCCTGGATTGCGGCGTCAACCGGGATGATCGCGTTCTTATCCTCGATAAAGTCACCAAGGTGGCTGTCTTCCTCGTCACCAATTGGCGTTTCGAGGGAGATTGGCTCCTTGGCGATTTTCATCACCTTGCGGACTTTTTCGAGCGGCATCGAAAGACGCTCGGCCATTTCTTCAGGCGTTGGCTCGCGGCCGGATTCGTGGAGGAACTGACGTGACGTCCGCACCAGCTTGTTGATCGTTTCGATCATGTGCACCGGAATGCGGATCGTGCGCGCCTGATCGGCGATGCTCCGCGTGATTGCCTGCCTGATCCACCACGTGGCGTAAGTGCTGAATTTATAGCCGCGCCGATATTCGAATTTATCGACCGCTTTCATCAGGCCGATATTGCCTTCCTGAATGAGATCAAGGAATTGCAGGCCACGGTTGGTATATTTTTTGGCAATCGAAATCACGAGGCGCAGATTAGCCTCAACCATTTCCTTTTTGGCAATTCGCGCCTCGCGTTCGCCCTTTTGCACCATGTTAACGATGCGGCGAAACTCGCCAAGGCTCATGCCGGTCTGCTGGGCAATCTCGCTAATTTCGGCGCGGATCCGCTCAACCGCATCGACTTCGTTCTCAGCAAAGGCCGCCCATTTCTTATCGGTCTTTTTCGCGTTTTCGAGCCAATTCTCGTCAAGCTCATGATTGACATAGCTATCAAGGAACGACTTGCGCGGCACTTTATGACGCTCGGCAAGGCGAAGCATCTGCCCGCCAAGTGCGGTCAAACGGCGGTTATAGGCATAAAGCTGATCAACCAGATATTCGATCTTGGCATTGTGGAACTGAACGCTTTCAACCAGCGCGGTCAGCTCTTCACGCAGTTTGTGATATTTATTCTCTTCAGCCGTCGAAAAATCATTGCCGACTGAAAGCGCCTCAATCCGCGCGGCCTGAATTTTGGAGAACTTCTTGAACAGGCTGGTGATTTGCGAGAATTTTTCGAGCGCGGCGGGCTTAAGCTGCTCCTCCATCTGCGCGAGCGACAGCGTGTTATCCTCATCATCATCGTCAACCGGCACCTTGGCGCGGCGCTCGGTCAGGGCTTCTTCCTCATCATCTTCATCGACGACGGTTTCAGTGACGACATCGTCTTCTTCTTTGAACGAAGGGCCAGCGGTTTTTTCGCTGATTTCGCCGTCGCCTTCGACTTCGCCGTCTTCAGTGAGCGATTCAGGCGCAGGGTCTTTTGAAAGCATCGCGTCAAGGTCAAGGATTTCGCGAAGCTGCATTGTGCCTTCGTTAAGCGCGTTTGACCAATCAATGATCGCGTTGAAGGTGATCGGGCTTTCGCACAGCCCAAGGATCATCGTGTCGCGGCCAGCCTCAATCCGCTTGGCAATCGCGATTTCGCCTTCACGGCTGAGCAGTTCAACCGCGCCCATTTCGCGCAAATACATGCGAACCGGATCATCGGTGCGGTCAACGACTTCTTTTTTCTTGTCGCCAACCGATTCGCCAGCGCCCTCGGTATGGTCAACGGCTTCAACTTCATCTTCAACCGCTTCCTCATCGGGATCATCGGTTGCTTCTTCATTTTCGACGATGTTCACGCCCATCTCATTGATCGCCGACATCACGTCTTCAATCTGTTCGGATGACATCTGATCCTGCGGCAGCGCCTCATTCAACTGATCATACGTAATGTAGCCAACGCGTTTCGCGCGCGCGAGCAGCTTCTTAATCGACGCCTCATTAAGGTCAATCAGCGGCGCATCGCTTGCTTCGCTTTTATCGATTGTATCATCACCGCCAGTTGATTTCGCCATCTGCCCTGTACACCTTCAAATAATTTATGCTGCTTGCCGCAGACTATCTTCCCAATGTTCGTTTTTTTCGGAAAGCCAGTCTTTTTTCTTTTCTGTTAAGTCATGAATCTCTAGGTGAAGCCGTCGTTGCTCAATCCAGTCAGCATCTTCCAAACTGGTTTGAAAGCGCGCTTGAGCTTCAGCTAGGGATTTGCGCATAGCTTGCTCATTGTTCACCATATTAATCACGCTAATCAGATCATCACACGCCCGTTCACTGCCTTTGTTGAAAAACGAGAATGCCAAATCCCGTCGAATGTCACGTTTCGCGATAGGCGAAACATCTGACGCACTCAATATGGTATCGATTAGGTCTTCATCAAGGTGTGGATTATCGATTGCAGCGTTTACTAGGTCTTCTCTCCATTTTGCGAGATAACGATCTGCTATGTCCAATCTCCCAATCGCTTCAAGGTTTTTGGTCAGGACGTTGCTATATCTCATAAGGCCGAGAAGGATCGCCCGGAAAATTATGTCGTTCATATCCCGTAGGGGGGATTTATGAGATTGCACCATTGCTTTGACAATCTGATCCCGCTGCTCCTTGCGAAAACGAAACTGCCCAAAAAAGAGCTGCCTGAAAGAATGGGCATATTCGCTAGCAACATCGGAATTTCTGGCTGATTTCGCCAAATCCTCTAAGCGAGCTTTGAGACCTGCTCGTTGTTCCGGTGTATTAAGTGCGGCTTGTTCACACTCAACGCGCCAAAGCCGAGATACCATTGGTTCAGCAACGGCTAAAAATTGCTCGAAAGCTACCACACCATATCTTTTGATAATGTCGTCTGGATCTTGTCCTTCCGGTAGCGATACAAAGTTCAGCGATCTTCCGGGAATTAAAACTGGCAAGGCTCGTTGGGCTGCGCGCGATGCCGCTTTCTGTCCAGCCCTGTCACCGTCAAAACAGAGCAACGGCGTATCAGAAAAACGCCAGAGCGTCTCCATTTGCATTTCTGTTAAGGCGGTGCCCAAAGGAGCAACCGTTTCATCTAACCCCGCCTGCGCGAGCGCGATGACATCCATATAGCCTTCGACGACGATCACCCGCCCGCCCTTACGCGCGGCAGCGGCGGCGCGGTCGAGGTTGTAGAGTGTGCGGCCTTTGTCAAATAACGGTGTATCGGGTGAGTTGAGATATTTTGGCTCGCCTGCTCCCAATATTCGCCCACCAAATGCAATCACCCGGCCACGCGGATCGCGGATTGGGATCATCAGGCGACCTCGGAAACGGTCGTAAGGCTCTTTCTCATCAACTGAGATCAGCAGCCCTGCCTCAATCAGCGCTGCATCGCCAAACTTGGCGAGTGCGGCGCGGAGTTTCCCCCGCGAATCCGGCGCATAGCCAATCCCGAACGCCTTGATCGTCGCCGCGTTCAGCCCGCGTTGCTCAAGATAGGCCCGCGCTTCGCTGCCTGCGATGCTGCCCAATTGCTCGGTGAACCAGTCTGCTGCCGCCGTCATGACGTCATAGAGCGAGTTGGCCCGCTCGGCCCGTTCGGCGGCGCGCGGGTCAGCGGCTGGAACCTCCATCCCCGCGTTCGCCGCGAGTTCCTTGACCGCATCCATGAACGGCAACCCGCGCTGATCAGTCATCCAGCGGATCGCATCGCCGTGCGCGCCGCAGCCGAAGCAGTGATAAAAGCCCTTTTCATCGTTGATCGTGAAGCTTGGCGATTTCTCATTATGGAACGGGCAGCACGCCTTAAACTCACGGCCCGCTTTCGTCACCTTCACCGTCCGCCCGATCAGCGTAGACAGCGTCGTCCGCGCGCGCAATTCATCAAGGAAGGTGGTGGTTAGGGACATGGACGCGTCTAAAAGCGTGTCTCGACTGCGCTCGACACAAACGGTTCCTTAGTTCCGTTCGTGTCGAGCGAAGTCGAGACACGTTCATGAGGCGGCTTCGCAAAATGTGATACTGCTTCCCAATCGCCCTTGAAAAGCGCCTTCTTTTTGGCGCGCGACCACGGCTTGATTTGCTTCTCAGCTTCAAGCGCTTCCAAACGGGTCGAGAAATATTCGCTCCACATCAGCGTAACGGGTCTCCGTCTTGAGGTAAAATCACAAAAGCCACCAACTCGGTGCTGAGAAATACGCCGTTCCAGATCATCAGTGTGCCCCGTGTAATATTTACCATCAGCGCACCGCAAAACATAGACCCAAAACGCCATCACACCCCCTATCCCGCTTGTGTCGAGCGAAGTCGAGACCTCTGTGCCCGTTGCCCGATCCCTCGACTTCGCTCGGGACGAACGGAGTTTTTAACCCGCAAGCGCAGCCTTAACCAATCCGCTCGCCTTGCTCATATCAAGCGCGCTTGCGTGGCGTTCCTTGAGGGTGGCCATGACGCGGCCCATATCCTTGACGCCGGTTGCGCCGAGTTCGGCCTTGATGCCTTCAATCAGCGCGGTGGTTTCAGCATCCGAAAGCTGTGCTGGCAGAAAGCGTTCGATCACCACAACCTCTGCCGCTTCATTCGCAGCCAGTTCAGCGCGCCCGCCTTTTTCAAACATCTCAATTGACTCGCGGCGCTGCTTCACCATTTTTTGCAGTACCTCAACGACCAGCGCATCATCGTCGCTAACGGCTTTGCCGGTGCGCGCTTCAATATCGCGGTTCTTGATCGCCGAAATGATCAGCCGCGTGGTATCGCGTGTTTGCGTGTCGCCCGATTTCATGGCGGTAATCTGGGCGGCTTTAATGTCTTCGCGAATCATGGCGGTCTTTCGGGGCAATCGGGGAAACCTCTTCTTTAGCGCCAAGATTTGCGATTTGATAGATTGACGCTGCGGCTGGGCTTCTCTAGCGAGTGTCGCTTAACGACATTGTTACAACCCCGATACGGAGCGACCAATTATGGCCGAAGCCAGAAACACGTCTGCGCCAAACGGAGCCACCGGCGTCTTGGTTTTGGCGAGCGGCGAAGTCATCTGGGGCAGGGGCTTTGGCGCACAGGGCGCGGCGGTTGGCGAAGTCTGCTTCAACACCGCGATGACCGGCTATCAAGAGGTGATGACTGATCCGAGCTACGCCGGGCAGATCATCAATTTCACCTTCCCCCATATCGGCAATGTCGGCACCAATGATGAAGATGTTGAGGCGATTATCTCTCATGCGCTTGGCTGTATCACCGCGCAAGATGTGACAGCGCCCTCCAATTTCCGTTCGACCCTGCATTTTGACGCGTGGATGAAGGCGAATGACCGGATCGGCATTTCAGGCGTTGATACCCGCGCGCTGACTCGGCTGATCCGCACAAAGGGCGCACCCAATGCGGTGATTGCGCACTCGGCAAGCGGCGCGTTTGATGTGGCGGCACTGCTTGCTCAGGCGCGCGGTTGGCCTGGGCTTGAGGGCATGGATTTGGCGAAGGATGTAACGACGCGGCACGGCTATGGCTGGGATCAGGGGCTTTGGGCTTTGGGTGTCTCGACTTCGCTCGACACGAAAGGCTCCCCCCAACCGTTTTTGTAGAGCGAAGTCGAGACACAGGG
>JANOXQ010000088.1:0-12072 GCA_031418495.1 Sphingomonadales bacterium | reverse complement strand
TACTATCAGGAAACGGGCCGCGCGGGCCGCGACGGTGATCCGGCGGTGGCGCATATGTTTTGGGGCGCGGAGGATTTTTCGCGCGCGCGGCAGTGGCTCAGTGATGTTGAGCCAGCTAGGCTTCCCGGTGAGCGCGCCAGGCTCGCCTCGCTTGGCGCGCTCGTTGAAACTGGGGGATGTCGGCGCGCGATACTGCTCCGTCATTTCGGCGAAACCCCGCCAGGCAATTGCGGCAATTGCGACAATTGCGTGGCCCCGCCCAAAGCAATTAATGTAAGCGAAATTGCGCGTAAGTTCCTTTCGGCCGTTTACCGCACGGGGCAAAGCTTCGGCGTTGGCCATCTCGAAAACATCCTCACAGGACGAGCTGATGAGCGCGCTGTCAAGCTTGGCCATGACAAACTATCAGTCTTTGGAATCATTAGTGGTGAAGAGGCGACACTGATCAAACCCGTTGCGCGGTCATTGCTACTCAAAGATGCGTTGCGCAATAATGAGCATGGCGGATTGATGTTTGGGCCTGAAGCCAAGGCGATCCTCAAAGGCGATCAGTCGCTCGCGCTCGTCCTTGCCCCCAAACGCGAACGCAAACGCCGCAGTGATGGTGTGCCCAATCCAAGCGGTGATCCGCTGTTTGAGGCACTGCGCGCCAAGCGTCGCGAACTTGCCGCCGAGGCAGGCGTACCGCCCTACGTCATTTTCCACGATGCAACACTGCGTGATATGGCGCGGATCAGGCCTAAATCCTTGCGCGATATGGCACTGGTCAGCGGCGTCGGCGCGCGCAAACTTGAAGATTACGGCGAGGCGTTTCTAAGCGTGATCAAGCGGTTTTAAACCGTAATTTCAAGTTTGTGGACATCAACCCCGATCGCGTAAGCGACCTTGCCGCCACCCGGCCGGTCAAGCACACGGATTTTATTGACGGCCTTGCCAAATTCAGTTGGCTGCCAGCTTTTGCCGCCATCGCGCGTTTCATAGCCGCCTGTCCGCGTGCCAACCCAGCCCTGATTGGGCGTGGCAAAGCCGATCCCAAACTCTTGCGCAGGCTTGCTGTTGACGAGCGGCATTTCTTTCCAGCTTTTGCCACCATCCGTTGTTTTGATGATCACACGCTGGGTCTTTGCTGGATCTTCGTCATAGCTTTGGACGGTCGCGTAGCCGACCTTTGCACTTGGCCAACTCATCTTCCAGCAATTCTCGCTTGGCCGTTTTGAACGGTAGACCGCACGCCAGCTTTTGCCGCCATCATCGGTGCGTAGCATTTGCGCTTCGCCAGTGCCGCTCTCAGACGGGGTCGCAGTGCAAACAAAGCCAGTCTTCGGCGTGAGGAACGCGACATCAAGGATCATCCCGGCTTGCGCTGAAAGATCAATCACGCGCCAGCTTTCGCCGTCATCTTCTGAGCGTAGGATCATCGCCGGGCCGCCGACGCGTCCAGCAGCATGGATGATGTGGCTGGTGCGCATTTCACCCTGAAAGATGCGGCGGACGGGCAGGATATGAATCCCGCAAATACCGGGCACCTTCTCAATGCCTTCGGCCTTTATCGGCGTCCAAGTCACCCCACCATCGCGCGTGCGGTAGAGTGGGTTGGTATCAGTAACGCCGGGATAATAGTTGGTGCCAACATTGCCGAGAAAGCCGTTTTGCGCGTCAACAAAGCCAAGCGCACGAATGAAGGTGCCTTGCTTGTCCCACACTTTCTCCCATGCAGCGCCACCATTTACGGTGCGATAGAGCTTGCCCTCACCATTGCCGTAAAAGCCGTTATCGGCATCGGTAAAGGAGATATCATCCTGTTTGCCGCGATAGGGCACTGTTGTTAGCTTCACCCAAGCAGGCGGAGTTGCCGCACGCGCAGGGAGTACAAGCGTTGCCGCCCCTGCAATAGCTAACCCGTGAAAACTGCGCCGTGTGATCGCTTCGGTCATACATCTCTCCCTGAATTTATTCAGGTTTCAGAAAACGCTCACACAGTTTTGCGGCAAGCCATTTTCGACAAACGACCGCCACAGCTATATGACGGGATTGCAACCGAATCGTGCTTCGCTAGAGAGGATGGCATGACATTCATTGCGCTAACCGATGCTATTTTCGTGGCTCCACAAATTGACTTGGCTGCCGTAGCGGCAGCGCGTCAGCTTGGCGTTACACTGATCATCAACAACCGTCCCGAAGACGAGTCGCATGACCAAACACCGGGTGCTGAAATTGAAGCGGCGGCAAGTGCGGCTGGTATAAATTACGTCGCTATTCCTGTCGGCCATGGTGGTTTTAGCCAACCACAAGTTGATGCGATGGTAGAAGCGCTTGATAGCTCAGAAGGCAAAATCCTTGCCTATTGCCGCTCTGGCACTCGCTCGACCTTGCTCTGGGCTTTGGCGGAGACAAAAACGGGTGCCGATCCCGAAACGCTTAGCGATATTGCGGGGCAGGCAGGCTATGATCTTTCACCGATCCGACCCTTGCTCGACATGCTCAAAGGCCAGGCATGATTGCATTCGCCATTCAGATGGCGGCCTCACTCGCAGCGGTTTTGGCGCTTGGCTGGCTGGCGCGCTGGATGGGGCTTGGCGGCGATACGCGGATAGCTGATCAAGCGCACGCCATTCGAATCGCCCATGACGCACTTTACGGTTTTGCAGGCGTTGACGCGGCGATTGACAGGGCGGGTTATTCAGCCTTGGTGCGAGACGCGCAGGCCCGCCATGTCTTAATCATGGTCAAAGGCAATAAATTCGTGACGCGGCTCATGACGCCGCCAATTGAGGGGCGGCTTGATCATAAGCTGTTGACGATTGATCTGCGTGAACCTGACTGCCCGCCAGTAACGCTCAACCTTGGGGACAAGGCACAATATTGGGCGAGCGGCCTTCGCCATATTCCGGTGAGCAAGGTCTGAGCGCATGGAAAAGCTGCCCGATCCGGTACAATATGCAATCCCTGCATTCGTCGCGCTGATCATCATTGAGATGATCTGGGCAAAGCGCCGCGCGCCCGATAAATATGAGCCGAAGGACACGCTCAATTCGCTACTCTTCGGCTTTGGCAGCACGGTTGCAGGCGCACTCTTTGGCGCGGTGATGATCGGGATTGCCTATTCTGCCTATGCGCTTCGCCCCTTCACCATCCCTTGGACATGGTGGGCGTGGGGGCTATGCTTCATTCTCGATGATCTGGCCTATTATGTATTCCACCGCTCCGCGCATCGCATCCGCTGGTTCTGGGCAAGCCATGTTAATCATCATTCGAGCCAGCATTATAACCTTTCGACCGCGCTGCGCCAAAGCTGGACTGGCTTTTTTGCGGTTGGTTTCATTTTCCGCCTGCCGCTGGCGTTCATTGGTTTTCACCCAGCGATGCTGCTATTCTGTGGCGCGCTTAACCTAATCTATCAGTTCTGGATTCATACCGAAGCGATTAGGCGAATGCCGCGCTGGTTTGAGGCGGTGATGAACACGCCGAGCCACCACCGCGTCCACCATGCGGTCAACCCGCGCTATCTTGATCGCAACTATGCCGGCACATTCATTGTGTGGGACAAGATGTTCGGCACCTTCACGCCCGAGGTTGGGGATGAGCCGATCCGTTACGGCATCGTCAAACAGCTTGGCAATTTCAACCTGCTGTGGGGGGTATTCCATGAATGGGTCGGGATTTTCCAAGATTTATGGCGCGCACCGTTCAAGGCAAAGCTCGGCTATCTCATTGGCCCGCCGGGATGGAGCCATGATGGCTCGCGCGATACATCGGATATGATCAGAGAGCGTTGGGAATCCGCAATTGATCCTCAAGTCCGCTCATCCCGAGCGAAGTCGAGGGACGTTGACGAACATACGGGTGTCTCGACTACGCTCGACACGAATGGGGTTTAACATGGATGAATTTGATTTTATTGTCGTCGGTGGCGGTTCGGGTGGAAGTGCTGTTGCAGGACGATTGAGTGAGGGCGGAAAGTATAGCGTTTGCTTGCTTGAGGCGGGTGGCCAGAATGACCAAATCCGCGTGCGTGCGCCGGGGCTGATGCCGTTCCTGCCTGCCTCAACCAACTGGAAATTTGATACCGTGCCGCAGCGCGGGCTGAATGGCCGCACCGGGTTTCAGCCGCGCGGCAAGGGGCTTGGTGGATCTTCAGCAATCAACGCAATGGTCTATATTCGCGGCTGCGCATGGGATTATGACAATTGGTCAGCGCTTGGCTGCGATGGCTGGGCTTACAAAGACGTCCTCCCTTATTTCAAGCGCTCAGAATCTAATGCGCGCGGCGGCAATGACTATCACGGCGATGCAGGGCCACTTTCGGTCAGCGATCAAAAATGGCCTAATCCCGGCAGCATTGCCTTCATTGAAAGTGCGGCTGAGCTGCAATTGCCACGCAACGCCGATTTCAACGGTGCGCAGTTTGAAGGCGTTGGGCTCTATCAAGTCACCCAGAAAAATGGTGAGCGCTGGACGTCGGCGCGGGCCTATGTCGCGCCACAACGCGAAGCAGGCCGGCTTGATGTCCGCACTGGCGCGCTGGTCGAAACATTGATCATCGAAAATGGCCGCGTGGTCGGTGTGAAATATGCCCAAGGCAAAACACCCAAACAGGTGCGCGCGTGCCGCGCTGTGATCCTTGCTGGCGGTGTGTTTGGAACGCCGCAAACGCTCATGCTCTCAGGAATTGGCCCAGCGGATCATTTACGCGCGCTTGGGATTCCAGTTCTGGTTGATCGCCCGGCAGTCGGCAGCCATTTGCAAGATCATATCGATTATGTGTCGAGCTTCAAAACCGGTGGCAACGTGATGATGGGCAGCACGCCGGGCGCCATTGCACGCACGGCCAAGGCGCTCGTCGAGTGGCTGCGCTTTCGCACCGGCACTCTCACCACGCCCTATGCTGAGGCGGGCGGCTTTCTGAAATCACGCCCTGACGTTGAAGTGCCAGATGTCCAGCTTCACTTTGTACCTGCAATGCTCGAAGACCATGGCCGTACTAATGTGGCTGGCATTGGTTTCTCCTGCCATGTCTGTGTGCTACGGCCTTATAGCGAAGGAACGGTGCGGCTTGCTGATGCCAACCCGCGCTCCGCCCCGCTCATTGATCCGGCCTTCCTCACCGATGACCGCGATATGGCGGTGCTAAAAGATGGCGTCCGTGTAATGCACCGGATTCTCACAAGTGGGCCGCTTGGCGGATTTGGTGGGATTGATCGCCATAACACCCCGATCAATGATGACGCAGCACTTGAGGCAATGATCCGTGAACGCGCCGATACTGTTTATCATCCGGTTGGTACGGCACGGATGGGGTCGGACGATAATGCAGTCTGCGATACGCGGCTGCGCGTGCGCGGGATTGATGGCCTTTATGTGGCCGATGCCTCAATCATGCCGCGCCTGATCAGTGGCAATACCAACGCGCCGAGCATGATGATTGGTGAACGTTGTGCAGACTTTATCCTATCTGATTTGGACTGAAATAACGCCATAGAGCGAGTTTTAAGAATAATATTCCATAAAATCAGATACTTAGCCTAGTATAGCTAATATAGCCTTAACCTCGCCACATAGGCTTCGAGTAATCTCCTGACAGTATTTATGTCATTAGGAACAAATTTTATTTGTGGGGCGAGCACATGCGTTTTGGACATTTTTCACAGGCTGGGATGTCGGCATTGGCGATAGCCATGCTCGGCAGTGCGATACCAGCGTTGGCGCAGAGCCTGCCGGTTGACCCCACTGTATTGACCCAAGAACGGTCTGTGACCCCGCATCGCGGCGCGCTTGATCCGTTCAGAGGCGCGCTTGACCCATTTCGTGGCAGCCTTGATCCGTTTCGTGGTAATATTGACCCATTTCGCGGAAGCCTTGACCCATTCCGGGGTAGCCTTGATCCGTTTCGTGGAAACCTTGATCCCTTTACGACTAAGTCACCACTGACTGTTGCTTCGGTAAGCGGGTTTTGGACGCAATTTGCGACCGATTGGACAGCGCTGGACGCAGCTTTAACGACACTTGGTAATACCAAGGCGAGCGGAACCGAATATCAGCAGGCCGCAAACCTTTTCCAAAATATCAGCGCCAATGCTGAAAAATTCTGGGGCGGTCGCGTTACAGGCCAGTCTGGAAAGGATTTCAAAGGCGGCTTTCTTGACAAGCTGCTAAACAAATATGGGCTTTCGCTCAGTGATCCAGCCAGCTTTGCCAAACTATCAGCGTCGCAGCGCACACAGCTTGCATTCGATTGGTATGATGGCCTCAACGAATTTTCTGGAATCGATCATGTCGATCATTGGATGAAGACGATCAACTGGAACCCAACGCTGACCCAGCGTCAGGGATCAGGCGCAGATAGCGTGATTGGTCTGCTTGATGCCGCAGTCGTCAATGATGCCGATATCGCAAATAATCTCGCGTCAACCGGCGGCTATAAGGATTCGGCAAGTGGCCACGGCACAGCCGTTGCGAGTCTGCTCGTCGCTGCGCATGATGGCAAGGGTGTGCAAGGGATTGCCCCCAATGCCTCCGTCGTCGCCTACAACCCTTTCGATGCAACCGGCACAGCGTCATGGGAAGATGTCCGTGCTGGCATTGTCAACCTCAAGAGCAAGCGCGCTAGCGTTATCAATGTCTCGCTCGGCGTTAAGGGCTGGACTCTGCACAGCGAATGGAACAATATCTTCAGCAATCCCACGGTTGCGGCATCTGGAAATAACACTGTTTTCGTCATCGCCGCTGGCAATGATGGATCGACCCAGACCAAGAACATCGCTTGGAACGCGGCGACAAATCCTGCGCTGATTGTGGTCGGTTCTGTTGATCCTAGCGGCAAGATTTCCGATTTCTCGAATCGCCCCGGCAGTGCGTGCCTGCTTCAGGGCGGTGTTTGCCTAGCCGGATCGAAGCTGGCCGATCGCTTTGTGGTCGCGCCGGGCGAGCTGCTGCTCGTTTCGGATGGCAATGGCGGACTTGGCCGCGCTTCGGGCACGTCGTTCGCGGCCCCGCTGGTTTCGGGTACAATTGCGCTGCTCCATGATCGTTGGCCTTGGCTTGCCAACCATCCTAAGGAAAGCGTTGATATTGTCCTCTCAACCGCAAAAGATCTCGGTGCGCCGGGCACTGATGAGGTTTATGGGCGCGGGCTTGTTGATGTCGAAGCGGCACAGTCACCTATTAATTTCGATAATCTGACCTTTTACCAGTTCCGCGATGGCAAGAACAGAGGTGCCTATCGCTCGGCTGCCGCAATAAAGGCAGGCGGCGTTAAGCCCGCGTGGGAAGCCAATGGCGTATTTTTCTATGCCTTTGAGGATATCGGCAATACCTACCGAGACTTTGCAATTCCAGTATCCTCGCGTCTTGTCGGTCAGACTACCCGCATTGGCGGTTCGGAAGAATATTTTCAGGATTATATCACTGATCGGCTGACCGACTGGATCAATGACGAACTACCGTTCACGGATATCACCAGCTTTGGCACGCGCGATCCAAACGGATGGAGCTATTCATTCCAGGGATCAAGCCCAGCCAATTATGTTTCGAAAAGCCGACTTGCCAATTCGCGCTATACTTCGGTCAAGGTCAGCGATCCCGGCGGTCGTTTTGGCTTTAGCGGTGGCCATGGCAGCGGCGGACGCGCGCTTGCTGGACAGAAGGGTTTTAACCTGACCAGCGACTATGATGCAGGCAATGGCGGCGTCAATCCGCTGCTCGGGCTTGCCTCGGGTGGAGCATTTATGGGGGCCGACATGGCCATCGGTGGCGCAACGCGGATTGGCATTGGCATGACAGAACGCACGCTAGTGCATTCGCGCGATCTTGCGTTAAGCGATAGTGATCGCAACCAGCTTCGCGATGTTGAGCCTTACCGCGCAAGCGCGCTTAACCTGCGCATCAGCCATAAGGCGAGCGAGACAATCACGCTCACGCTTGACTATACCAAGTTGCGCGAAGCCAATGGCTTGCTTGGTGTTCAATCGACCGAAGCGAGCGATTTGCGAGGCGGCTCATCAAGCGAAACTGCGACCTTTGGTGCCAGCATGGATTTGCCTGGCCAAATGACTTTTGCCACCTCAATGACGGCGGCAATGACGCGAACAGGCGAACGCGGACGTCAGGCGTTGACGACTGACGGAGGGGTGCTGAGTTCGGCCTTCGCCGCGTCGCTCACCAAGCGCGGGCTGCTGGGGCGGCGTGATATTTTCCGTATTGCGATTGCGCAGCCGCTTCATATCGAGCGCGGCGCACTGGCCTTTACCGGCGCACAAATTGTTGATCGTGCCACCGGCGAACTTGGTGATGCAACGCAAAGTTTCGATATCTCTGACAACAGTCGGCGCTTCACCGGTGAGCTGCTCTATGCTGCACCATTCGCGGTAGGCGGAGAGCTAAGTCTCTTCGGACGCGCCGAATATAATGCGTCATCAGACAAGAGCGTTGACGGAATGGTAATAGGTGGCCGGGTAAGATTAGGCTTCTAGATTATCCAATTTGGGTGATCGCGTATCTTTGTGACGCGCCTGTATTGCGGAACAAAGGCTGGGGGAAGCATGATCGGGCGCAAGCTATCACTGCTGGCAATGCTGCTCGCAATCATCGGCACTACGCCGTTGGCTGCGGGCAATTTGTCTGTGGAGAAGCAATTCGAGGCCCGCATCGCAAGCACCAAGGCATCAATGATGTCCGATCCCGAAACCGCGCTCACCAATGCACGCGCGGCAGGGAACATAGCAAAATCACTGCCTGCCAGTGAGGCAGAAATTGCCGTCGCAACGAGCCAGTGGCTTCAGGGCGAAGCCCTAACGCGACTTGGCAAGCCGTCCGAAGCCGCACCGATTGTGAGTGGTGCATTGGCTTCTGTTGCTCGTCTGCAGCCAAATTCAAAACTCTACGGCGATCTTTTGCGCTCTACCGCTTCGATTGCTTCAAAAACAGGCAAAGTGCAGACCGCGCTAATCACCCTCCATCAGGCCTTTGCAACCTATCAAAGACTGGGCGAGACGCGCGGTCAAGCGATGGCGCTGCAAAATATCGGTTCGCTTTATTATGACGCGCGCGATTATGACCGCGCCTTACGCTATTATGATCAGGCGCAGTCGGTCTATAAAGATGACCCAGCGGTCACGGTTTCGCTCCACAACAATCGCGCCAACGCGCTAAAAGACATGGGACAGTTTGCCGAAGCTGAGCGTGAATATAGCGCCGCAATGCAAATCGCACGGACGATGGATAGCCCGCTGCTTGAGGTACACATCCTCTCAAACATCGCTTCAGCACAATTCATGAACGGCCAACTCAAGAAAGCAGAAGGCTCAGTTGCGCTGGGTTTACGCCTTGCATCCGGGGAAGCCAAAGAAGAGCAACCCTTCCTGCTGGGTACGTCTGCACAACTATTGTTTGCACGCGGTGATGCAGCGCGTGCAGCACCCTTAATTGAACGCACCTTTGATGGCGTCGATCTAGCAACATCAACAATGGCCTACCGCGATTTCCATGAAACCGCGTCGCAAATCTATGCGGCGCTTGGCCAAACGAACAAGGCCTACGCACATCTCAAAGCCTTCAAGCGGCTTGATGATAGCGGGCGTGAACTCGCTGCATCAACCAACAGCGCTCTGGTTAGCGCCCGTTTTGATACGGCCAATCAGCGGCTTCAAATTTCACAACTAGAGGCACAAAAGGTTCAGCGTGAACTTGCACTGGCACAATCGCGGAACCAGCTACGCGGCGTGTTGCAAGTAACCATTTTTGGCGGAATTGCGGCGATCGCTGTCATTTGTGCGATGATGTTTGCTTTCTTAAGCGGACGGCGACGGCGTCAGGAAGTGAGCGCAGCGAATGCCCAGCTAACCTATGCCGCCAATCATGATTTGCTGACCGGGCTTGCAAATCGCGCCTATTTCCGACCACTTTTTGAAACAGCGCTGAGCGATTCGATTGCGGCGGGTTATCGCTGCGCAATCCTTCTGGTTGATCTTGATCGTTTCAAATGGGTCAATGACACGCTTGGCCATAATGCGGGTGATGATCTCCTTTGCGCAGTCGCGCGGTCGCTCGAAGATACCGTTGGTGATCTTGGCCATGCTGTGCGGCTTGGCGGTGATGAATTTGCGGTTGTTGTGCCTAAGGCAGGAAGCGACGCAGAACTGGCGGCTCTTGGCAGCCTGATCATTGCCAAACTTAGCGCGGCGCGAATCATTGATTCGGCTACGGTCGCCGTTGGCGCGACGATTGGTATCGCCGTTGGCCCTGAAGATGGCCAAGACATCAAGACACTGACGCGCAGTGCCGACCTCGCACTTTATCACGGTAAAGGGAGCGGACGCGGCTGTTGCATCCGCTATCAGCAATCAATGCAATCCGAAGTTGATGAGCGGCGCCTGATCGAAAATGATCTACGTGTTGCCCTTGAAAAAGGCCAGATTTCGGTAGCCTATCAAACCATCGTGAGTGCGCAGGATCAGGCTATCGTCGGCTATGAGGCCTTGCTTCGCTGGGAACATCCAACGCGCGGCTTCATTTCGCCAGCCATCTTTGTGCCGATTGCCGAAGAGGCTGGTCTCATCAATCAAATCGGCGATTGGGTACTCCATTCGGCCTGTGCCGAGGCGACAAACTGGCCTGAGCATATTCAGTTATCGGTTAACCTGTCGAGTTTTCAAGTTGAAGGCGATGGCCTTCTGGCAAGCGTCGTTCATGCGCTTGCCGCAAGTGGCCTGAGCGCAGATCGGCTTGAACTTGAAGTGACCGAGAGCGTGTTCCTTCGCCAAGGCAGTAACGGCGATGAAGCGCTTGCGCGGCTCCGCTCAATCGGCGTTAGCCTCGCACTTGATGATTTCGGGACTGGCTATTCCTCGCTTGGCTATTTGCGCCGTGCGGCATTCTCAACGATCAAGGTGGATCGGTCATTCGTCAAATCCGCCGCCATAGGATCACTCGACAGCATCGCAATTATCAAGGCGATTGTGTCGCTTGCCGAAGACCTGGGCATGAAAACGACTGCTGAAGGCGTTGAAACACCACAAGAAATGGCGACAATGCGCGATCTTGGCTGTGTGCAGTTGCAGGGTTACCTGTTTTCCAAGCCAACATCATCGCCCTCACGCGAAAGCATTACAACCGAGCGCCGGAATGTGGCTTAGCCGTTAAAGTATACAGTTGATGTGAACTGGTGGAGCCTAGCGGGTTCGAACCGCTGACCTCTTCGCTGCCAGCGAAGCGCTCTACCAACTGAGCTAAGGCCCCAATGAGCGACGCCATTACGCAGGCGTCGCCCCTAAATCAATATGTCAAACGTCGGTCTGTTGTTCACCAGTATCAACGCCCAAATCATCATCGCCGCCAATATCTACCTCATCATCAGGTGAGATTTCGGCATCTTCATCGACTTCGAGTTCAGCCAGATCATCACCCAAATCCGAATCAGCGGCGTTTGGATCAACCTTCTTGACCTCTTCAAACGGCATTGGCTGTTTGGACTTGAGAATCGGTTCGGGAACCCAATTATTGCCGCATGAAATGCAGACAACGGGTTCATCCTTCGTCAAATCGTAAAAGCGCACGCCGCATTTCGGACAACTGCGCTTGGTGCCCCATTCAGGCTTCACCATGAGTCTCAAAACCTTTTTATAAATGACATACAGCGGGGACAGCCCGCCAATCGCGGTGCGCCTTGCCATAGCATAGCGCCGCTGTCAAAAGCGCTCGTCATATGACCAGCCCTGCCACCTTTTCGATGAGTCCGCCGCTAAAGGGTGTGATCACTGTACCGGGCGATAAATCCATTTCGCACCGCGCGCTGATGCTGTCAGCGCTTGCGGTTGGGGAGAGCCGGATCGAGGGCTTGCTTGAAGGGCATGATGTGCTCGCCACCGCCGCTGCAATGCGCGCGATGGGGGCCGATATCATCCGCGATGATCAAGGCATCTGGCATGTCCACGGCGTCGGCGTTGGCGGGCTGATGCAGCCGCAGACCGCGCTTGATATGGGCAATAGTGGCACATCCACCCGTCTGCTGATGGGGCTGATCGCATCGCACCCCATCACTGCGACCTTTATTGGTGATGCGTCGCTTTCCAAGCGCCC
>JANOXQ010000087.1:0-7132 GCA_031418495.1 Sphingomonadales bacterium | reverse complement strand
TGGTAATAATTATGGCCAAGCTCATGATGGATGGTGGTGAAATCATTGCCGTTGATCTTGATGCACATTTTGATCCGCAGATCATCGACATTATCGAGATCCCATGCGCTCGCGTGGCAGACGACTTCGCGGTCGGCTGGCTTGGTGAACTGGCTGCGCGCATAGAAGCTGTCGGGCAGCGGCTTGAAACCAAGCGAGGAGAAAAAGCCCTCGCCTGCCTTGACCATCTTGATCGGATCATAATTCTTGGCCTTGAGCAAATCGGTGGTGTCATAGCCGACATCGCCCGCGCCCGCTGGTGCGACGATATCATAAATATCGCCCCATTCCTGCGCCCACATATTGCCAAGCAGATCAGCGCGGATCGGCCCCGTTTTGGCCTGCACCGCGTCACCGTATTTTTCATTCAATTTGGTGCGGGTGTAGCAGTGGAGCGCATCATAGAGCGGCTTGACCTGCGCCCAGAGCTTATCGGTTAGCACCGCAAAATCATCGGCAGGCATATCATATTGCGAGCGCCACATCGCGCCGACATCGCTGTAACCAAGTTCCTTCGCGCCTTTGTTCGCGATCTCGACCATCTTGGCATAATCATCACGCATCGGCGCGCCGACATTTGTGTGCCAGCTTGCCCACATTTCGGATAGTTCAGCCGGGTTGCGTGAGGTGCCCATTTTCTCCTCAATGTCCGAACCGTTGATCGGCTGGCCGCCGAGCGTGCCCTTGCCCTTGCCGTACTGCGAATTGAGCTTGGTCGCGATGTTGTTCAGCTCAGTCGCCGCGCCCTCGGTCGTAGGTGCTGGCAGCACAAGGCCACCGCGCAGGAAATCAAGTTTGCGCTTGGTATCGGCGGAAAGCCCGGAGAGCGCCTGATATTTCGCGGCTTCACCCGCTAGACGCACCTGCATTTCAGTGCCCTGCGCGCCGATTTTGGCGGCAACCGCATCAGTATCATCGGTCAGATAGGTGTTGTTGATCCACTGCACTTGGCTCGCAAAGACGATATATTCGCCAAACTCCTTCTCCGCCTTGGCAACGAACGCGTCAGCGTCAGCAGTGGTCTGGGCAAAAGCTGGCGTTGCTGCGCCAAGAATAAGCGCGAGCGTAAGCGTTGAGACAGTGGTTTTCATGGGTGGCATCCTTGGCTAATATTTGATTGCGGCGGAGATTGGCCTTGTGCGTCCGCGTGGTCAAGAGCGCTTTGACCCAGCCCCGCTTTCATGCCAGACAATCCCGATGAGCAACACCGATTTCGCACCCACCAAGGGCATGAGCGACGGCGATATCGCCGACACCGTTACCGCGATCCTCGCCAACACGACGCTGACTGAAAAGGTCGCGATGATGTCTGGCCGGGGGTTTTACAAAGCCTATGTTGAGGATGGCCGCGTGTGGGCGGCGCGGCCTTACCGGGCGGGCGGCGGGTGTGAACGGCTGAATGTGCCTGCCCTCTGGTTTACCGATGGCCCGCGCGGGGTGGCACGCGGGAATTCAACCGCATTCCCCTGCACAATGGCGCGCGGGGCGAGCTTTGATACTGATCTTGAGCAGCGCATCGGCATCGCGATGGGCGCAGAAGTGCGCGCGCAGGGGTGCAACCTGTCGGGCGCGGTCTGCGTCAACTTGCTGCGCCATCCCGGCTGGGGCAGAGCACAAGAAACTTACGGCGAAGACCCACATCATCTGGGCGCGATGGGTGCGGCGCTTGCGACCGGCATTCAGCATCATAATGTGATCGCGACGGTCAAGCATTTCGCGGCCAACTCGATTGAGAACGCGCGGTTCAAGATCAATGTCGAGATGGACGCGCGGACGCTGCGCGAGGTCTATCTCCCCCATTTCAAGACGATCCTTGATGCAGGCTGCGCGAGCGTGATGAGCGCGTATAACAAGGTCAACGGGCCGTATTGCGGGCATAGCCATGAACTGTTGACCGATATCTTGCGCGGCGATTGGGGCTTTAACGGCTTTGTCCATTCGGATTGGATGCTCGGTGTTTACGGGCCCGACGGCGCGGTTGCCGGGCTTGATGTCGAAAATCCTGAGCCGGTTCAGTACGGCGAAAAGCTGATCGCCGAAGTCGATGGTGGACGGATCGACACGAGCGTGATTGACCGCGCCTGCACCCGCATCCTTACGACACTCTACAGCTTTGCCAGTGCAGAAGATCCGCTGCCCGACTATCCCTTGTCGTTGGTGGCAAGTGAAGAGCATCGCGCGCTCGCGCGTGAGGCTGCCCAGAAATCGGCGGTACTGCTCAAAAATGAAGCGTTGCTCCCGCTAGGCGACGGTGCGCGCGTCGCGATGTTTGGTCGGCTCGCTGACCTTGAGAATACCGGCGACAATGGCTCAAGCAAGGTGCGTGCGCCTTATGTCATCACCCCCTACGCCGGGATGCGCGCAGTGCTTGGTGATCGGGTTACGCTGGCGGGGGATGAGCGCGACCTTGACGCCGCAGCAAATGCCGCGCGCGCGGCTGACGTTGCCATCGTCGTTGCTGGCTATACTGCGGAGGAAGAAGGCGAATATATCCCCGGAGAAATGTCGGCTGGGCTTTCAGGGCAAGATGCAAAGGGGCGGGTTCGCGCAATTGGTGGCGACCGCGATAATCTTGGCCTGCCAGAGGATCAGGTTGCGCTGATCCGTGCGGTGTCTGCTGCAAATCCGCGCACTCTCGTCGTGATCATTGCAGGATCAGCAGTGCTGGTAGAAGAATGGGTGGACGAGGTTGCGGGCATTATCCAGACGTTTTACTCTGGGATGGAGGGCGGCGCTGCACTGGCTGATCTGCTCACCGGCGCGGCAAACCCGTCGGGCAAGCTGCCCTTTACTGTGGCGCGCGATGCGGGCGATTATCCTTTTTTTGACAAGGATGCCGACGCGATCACTTATGGCCCGCTCCACGGCTACACGCTGTTGGAGGAGGGCGGGATTACGCCGCGCTTCCCGTTCGGCTTTGGCCTATCTTACACGCGCTTTGCCTATCGCGACATCGCAGCGCGCGTAATTGGTGATCAGGTCGAGGCTTCGATCACTGTCACCAACAGCGGCACTGTTGCGGGCCGCGAAGTTGCCCAGCTTTATGTTGGCTTTCCCGGTGGCGTGGAACGCCCGCACAAATTGCTACGCGGCTTTGCCTCGGTGCCGCTTGGCGCTGGTGAAGCACGGCGGATTGATTTTGCGGTGCCACTGGCTGAGCTTGGCTGGTGGGATGAAGCCGCGCACGGCTGGCGGATTGAGCCTGGAGACTATAGCCTCTACATCGGCGGCGACAGTGCCTCAGCCAAGGGCAACACAGCGCGGTTCACGCTGGCTTGACCGAGAGTACATCGACACCGCGTATCGAAAATCGCACGCGCGCGCTTGGCCTTCGGCTGTTCGGGATTTCGTGCCTTGCGGTGATGACAGTGCTGGTCAAGCTCGCAAGCGATGCAGGTGTGCATCTGGCCGAGATTATGTTCTGGCGCCAATCGCTCGCGGTGCCGGTGGTGCTTGCTTGGGTGATCGCCGGGCCTGGGCTTGCTTCACTCGCGACAAAGCGGTTCGGCGCGCATGTCACCCGGAGCGCGCTTGGCCTGACCAGCATGAGCTTTTACATGGGGTCAATCACGCTGCTGCCGCTGGCTGAGGCAACGACGCTTGGTTTTACCACCCCGATTTTTGCGACGATCCTTGCCGCGATTGTGCTGCGGGAGAAGGTTGGCAAGCACAGGATCGCAGCGGTGATCGCTGGCTTCATCGGCGTCCTCGTAATCGTGCAGCCCGGCGGGACACACATCCCGGCGAGCGGCGCTACGGTTGGCCTGATCGCGGCGGTATCGGTTGCGATTACCAGCCTGCAAATTCGCGATATGGGCCGCACCGAGGGTGCCGCGACGACGGTATTCTGGTTTTCGGCACTTTCGATCATCCCGATGGGGCTGCTGCTGCCCTTTTTCATCACCTCGCATGACGGCTATGAATGGATGCTCCTCGCTGGGATTGGGACGCTAGGCGGGATTGGCCAGATTGGGCTAACGGCGGCGCTCCGGCTGGCGCCCGTTTCAACCGTGATTGGGATGGACTATATAAGCCTGCTCTGGTCAAGCCTGTTTGGCTGGCTGATCTGGAATTATGTGCCGGGGCCAGCGACATGGACCGGGGCCGCCATCATTATCGTCAGTGGCCTTTACATAGCGTGGCGTGAGCACCGCCTGAGCATAGCGCGTGAAACGGAGATTGTTACATGACCAAGCCTATCCTGTATCATTGCAACGATGCCCGCTCGTTCCGCTGTGTTTGGGCCGCAGAAGCTGCCGGGCTTGATTATAGCCTTGAAACTATGGCGTTCCCACCGCGCTTTCATGTGCCTGCCTACAAGCAGATCAACCCGCTCGGCACGATCCCGTGCTGGGTCGACGGCGACATCAACCTGACCGAGTCCGCCGCGATTTGCCAGATCATGGCGCGCGGCACTTCGCTTGAAATCACACCCGATGAGGCTGATTACCCCGCCTATCTCAACTGGCTCCACCGTAGTGACGCGACGCTAACCTTCCCGCTCGCGATCATGCTGCGCTACAGCGTGTTTCCAAAGCCTGAGGATCGCAAGCCCGAGATTGCCGAGGATTATAAACTCTTCTTCCTTGGCCGCGCACGTAGCATACAGGCGGCACTTGCCGACGGGCGAGACTGGCTGGCCGGCGGGCGGTTCACCATCGCTGATATTTGCATTGGCTATGCGGTGATGCTTGCCGGCAATCTTGGCCTACACGGCGAATTGGGCGGCGCGACTCTAGCATGGTGGGGGCGATTGAAGGACAGTGAGAGCTTCAAAGCGGCAAAAGAGCGGCAGAAGGTGACTAAATAACCAACAGTTCCCAAAAGATGAATAGTATGTCATCTTAGCCATAACAGGTTGGGAGGCAATTATGGATCGGAAACGACTGCCGCCACTCGCGGCGCATACTTTGCGTAAATTCACCGATGCGATGTTCCACGGCGTTGATATGAAAATCTCATCACAGCAAGTCGTTGATAATATTCAGGAGCAATTCGCCAAATTCACCAGCGATAAGCCGCAGGAAATTGCTATTGCGCTCACCGGGCTATGGGCGATTGGCGGCGGCCCGTGGTTTTCTGCACGCAGCAATGCCTCACGCCAGCGCTGGCTCGACACGCATTTGCGCGGATCAAAACTCAACATTGTTCAGGATATCGCGCGGCTACGCGGTGTCGTTTATGCGGGCTATTATGGCCATTGGATCGGCGTTGATCAGGATGATAATCGCGACAATCCGGTGCTTGGTCAGCTTGGTTTCACCCTCCCCAAACATCGCCCGCACCGTCCGGCGGATCAGCCGCAACTCACCGGATTCTATGCTCTTGATCTCAAGGCTGGCGCTTTCATCCCTGAAGGCGTGGTTCCTGCCGAGGCTGAAATCATCGTCATTGGTTCAGGCGCGGGCGGGGCAACGGCGGCGGCGGCGCTTGCCAAAAAAGGCCATCAGGTGCTGATCCTTGAGGCAGGATCGCATTACCCGACAACGCAAATCACGCACCAAGAAGCGCATATGACCGCAAGCGTCTATGTTGATGGTGGCCTGCAAACGACTAAAGACAATGACATCATTGTCTTTCAGGGGCGCATGGTTGGCGGCTCAACGGTGATCAATAATGGCATTTTCCTTGGCGCGCTCAAAGATGGCCATTTGCATCCAGATGCCAAAGATCCGTTTGATACTTGGAATGCGCTTGGTGCCGGACTTGACCGCCCCTTGCTCGAAAAAGCCTTTTATGATGTCGGCGCAGCGCTTGGCATAAATCCGGTGCAGGATTTTCAGGGCAAGAATAATGGCCCGCACCTGCTCGAAGGCTGGCGCAAACTTTATACGGCCGCTGCCAATGTTCGCGATGCGCGCGCGCCTGCGCGTTGGTTTATCAAAAACTTTGGCCCGGCAAGCCGCAATAAGGGCTGCGCTTTTTGCGGCTATTGCAACACCGGCTGCCCTTACGGACGACACAATGCGATGCCACAATCCTTCCTGCGCGATGCGGTGATTGAGGGCGCAAAAATTCTTGCTGATTCCACCGCGACCGAAATTCTATGGGGTGCGCCAGACGCTGACGGCAACCGCGTCGCGAGCGGCGTCAAAATCAAGCTCGAAAACGGCACCAGCCATATCATCAACGCGCGACGCGGCATTGTGGTGGCGTGCGGAACGATGGCGTCGAGCAGACTCCTCAATGCGAGCGGCATCGCCGAAAGCGGCAGCGGCATTTCGCTCAACATCGCCAGCCCAGTACCAGCACTCATGCCTCAAGGCACCGAGATCAGGGCGTGGGATGAGGATCAGATGGCGACCTATGTTGATCAGGGTGAATATCTGCTCGAATCGCATTTTCAGCCGCCGATGAGCATGGCGACGCTTATGCCCGGCTGGTTCGCCGAACATCACCGGCGGATGCGCAATTATAACCGGACGGTATCGGCGGGCATATTGTTTCCAGTCGATCGGATCGGGGCGATGGTTGGCGGCAAGCTCTCAATGAAACTTGGCGAGGCTGAGCTGTCACTCGCCCGCCGCGCGCTGGCCAAGCTGTGCGCGGTGCACTTCGCTAATGGGGCGATTGAGGTTTATCCGCCTTTGATGACCGGCGACACGCTCCTCCCGTGCAGCGAAGCCGAGGCGCTCACTTTCTTTGAGGATCGGATCAAACAGCCCGATGACATGGTGCTCTCCAGCTCGCACCCGCACGGCGGCAACGCGATCAATGCCGATCCAGAAAAAGGCGTCGTCGATCCAACCTTACGCGTTCACGGCACCACCAACCTGTTCGTCACCGACGCCAGCGTGTTCCCAAGCAATATGCGGGTAAACGCGCAATATTCAACGATGGCGATATCATACTACGCAATGGCAATGCACACGCCGTTTGGGCGGTAGGGCGAGTGGAGTATTTGATCCACGTACACCGTCACCCTGAACTTGTTTCAGGGTCTATCTCTCCGTAAGGGAAAGCGGGGCTTGTTGAGAGATGGATGCTGAAACAAGTTCAGCATGACGCGGGGCTTGTTAAGACGATTTAAGCCAAAATCATCACCTTGGCCCTCAATTCACCTGCCTCTCATACCCCACCCAATAAGGCGCAC
>JANOXQ010000086.1:0-23354 GCA_031418495.1 Sphingomonadales bacterium | reverse complement strand
TTGGCGTGACCCAAACCCAGCCCTCAACAGGGACACCACCGCTCATTTATCTCACGCCAAGGCCGCCAAGCCGCCAAGACGGTGCTTACCCAACCTCAAAGCTCACCCGCAGCTTCGTGCCCGTTGCCTTTGCCACCTTGGCGAGTGTTGACGTTGAGGGCCGGCCTTTGCCGCTCTCCATCCGCGCGATGGCGCTTTGCGTGGTGCCCATCCGCTGTGCGAGTTCTTCCTGGGTCAGGCCTGCCTGCGCGCGCGCACCGATGAGCGCGTGGGCGAGGGCAAATTCTTCCTCAAGCGCGTCATATTCACGAACGAAGTCAGGGTTCTGGAACCACTTTTCGGAAATTTCGGAGAATGGAATCGTTTTGCTCATACTAGTGCCTCCGCCCGTTTATGGGCCAGTTCGATTTCAGCGCGTGGCGTCTTCTCGGTCTTTTTGATGAATGCCCGAACAATCACCACGCGCTTGCCAGTTGCAGCCACGTAGATCGCTCGCGAGATGCCGTCCCGCCCGGTCATGCGCATTTCCCAAAGCCGCTTTTCAAGATGCTTGACATAAGGTTCAGGCATTCGCTCTAAGCCAAGTTGCTCAATCATACTGATGATCCGTAACAGTTTGGCCTGCATGTCTTCGGGCAAAGCCTCGACCTCTGCTTGAACGACAGGGTTCAGAACTTCTACCGACCATGTCATTGCATTCACATAGCGTTTTTGCTATGAATGTCAAATTGAAAGGATTTGAGATGCGCGATTATGACGCACAAGCAAAAATCAGTGCCGATACATTCGACGAATTTCTCGATGGCTTGAATTTGCTCAATATCTGCGAGGAAGAAGCAATAAAGGAGATCATTGCCGATCAAATGCGTAACGACGCCGATTAGGAGCATAATCCCCTTTTTGATAGGATTTTCTTCTTCGTGCCCGTCCTCTTGGCGGCTTGGCGTTCTTGGCGTGAGACCAGTCCGCCACCATTTTCCGCTTTCCTACCGCCGCCCTTTTGGCCTAGCTGGAACGATGATGAACCCGCGTTACATTTATTCTTTTAGGCAAGCTCAAACAAACTACCGATTCAGTGTCAACTTCGTGAGATTTCCGGGGTTTTTCAGATGAGCTTCACCCTCCCCCAATTTGACCTGACGGCCTTCGTCGCAGCCACACTCGCCGAAGATATTGGGCCGACTGGCCGCGATGTGACATCCGAATCGGTCATCCCCGCCGACGCACGTTTCTCGGGCGTGATGGACAGTCGCGATGCGATCATCGTCGCGGGGCTGCCGATTGCGATGGCGTTTTTCAAACATCTTGATCCCGCGATGGAAATAGAAATGCTCGTCGAGGACGGCACATCAGTACCCAAAGGCTCCGACCTCCTCAGCCTCTCGGGCAATGCGCGCGCGATGCTGACGGCGGAGCGGAGCGCGCTTAATACCGTCCAGCATCTGAGCGGTGTCGCGACGATGACGCGCGCCTATGTTGAGGCCATCGCTGGCACTGGCTGCACCTTGCTTGATACGCGCAAGACGATCCCCGGCCTGCGCGTGCTTGAGAAATATGCGACGCGGATGGGCGGGGCGACCAACCACCGGATGGGGCTATGGGACGCGGCGATGATCAAGGATAATCATGTCGCAGTCGCGGGCGGTGTCGTCGAAGCGGTGCGGCGCGCGAAAGATGCAGGCGTCGAGCGGATCATCCTTGAGGTTGACCGGCTGAGCCAAATTGAGCCCGGCCTCGCCGCAGGGGCGACGCATCTGCTGCTCGACAATATGGATGCCGCCACCCTGCGCGAGGCGGTGGCCATCGTCGCAGGCCGCGTGCCGACCGAAGCCTCGGGCGGGGTGACGCTCGAAACGATCCGCACGAAGGCAGAAAGCGGCGTTACATTTATCTCGGTTGGGCGGCTTACCCAATCAGCACCCGCCGCCGATATTGGGCTTGATTTTGCAATCAGTTCATGATATGTTCTAATGTGCGATATATTGCTTTGGTCAGATTGGCCTAGTGAATTTCATTGATTACGCGTTACTTATGTCAACTATGTCAACTTTGATTGACAGTTTAAGAGGGTGAAATGATGCGGATAAAGGCGGTACAAGCGCTCATGGCGATTTTTGCATCACTGTCGTTCGCTGTGACGGCGGCACAGGCGCAAGCCCTGCAATGTGCCATCCCGCCAGAGCTTAAAGCACCGCGTTCGGAAAATCCGCCGCCGGGATCGCAGCGGATATTGCCAATTTCAGGTTATGTCTTGGCGCTGTCATGGTCTCCCCAATTCTGCAAATTGCGAGACAATGAAAGCCGGTTTGCAAGCCAATGCGGTGCCACGCCATCGTTCGGCTTCATCCTTCACGGGTTATGGCCCGATGCCGAAGGGCAGGGTGAGCCGCGCTGGTGCCGCAAGGTGCCCGCGCTTTCCAAAGCGCTTGTCCGCCAGAATTTCTGCAGCACCCCTTCGCCGCAGTTGCAGCAGCGCGAATGGGCCAAGCATGGGAGCTGCATTACGCGCGATCCGGCAGTCTATTTTGCCAATGCCAACCGCCTGTTCGCAAGCATCAAAGCGCCCGATATGAATGCGCTATCGCGCAGTGCGCTTGATGTGCGTGGCTTCACCGCCGCGATTGTCGCTGCTAATCCGGGCTTGCCGGCCGACGCGGTGCGGCTTGATCTGTCTGACATTGGCTGGCTTGAAGAAGTGCGGATTTGCTATGGCACGGATTACCGACCACGCGCCTGCCCGCGTGATATTGGCGGCGCTGGTGACGGGGCAAGGGTGCGGATATGGCGAACGGCGCGATGATGTTTGGGTGCTAGATCTACTGATCAATCACCATTGTACTTGGGTGATGCTTATCGAGATAGCGTTTGATCAGCTTCACATTGCGTGTGTTTGACCGGAAGAAAAAGTCAGGCACCGCGCCGATAAAGGGGATCGCGCCGAGCAGCGCATCAAATCCAATATTGCCCGCCATCCGAACGATTGTCGATTTGGGCATCCCAAGGTTGCGCGCCTCCCAAGCGATATAGCTTCCCAAAGCAGCTGCAACCACGCTGCCGCCCACTGGAATCAGATCAAGCAAGACATCAAGCCCGATCTTTTGGTTGGTGCCAGGAATCGTGAACAGCCCCTCAAGCAGTTTTTCAAGCGCCTCAATCCGCCGCCGCACCGCCGCCGGACTCTGGCCAGCCAAAGCCTCACCAAGCGGTTCAAAAGACTTAATCACATCCGGTTTGATTGCCATCAATCACACTCCTTGTGCGCTAAACATAGGAAGGTTTTGACGCGTTTCCAGTGCTGCAATGCTAACGACGGGCTTTACGCAAATGATGCAGCGGGTGCGCGGCAAAGCTATTAGCGCGCCAGCCGATCATTTCAGGGCCGACCAGTGACCAGCGGAGCGGCGCTGCGATGGGCATGAATATCTGTTCGGAGGCAATCGCTGCATCAGCCTCGGCAATCCCGGCAGCGCGGTCGGCTGGCTGAGTGGTCGATAGTGCGGCCTTCATTGCTGTGTCAGCAAGTACGCTGCACGCAACGCCGCGCGCGCAGGCAAATCTTGAGAGATACCAAAGCGCAGCCCGGTGCGGCGCGACTTCATCAATTAGGCGCAGATCGGCAGGCTCACTCATCGCAACGCGCACCGCGCTTACCCCAATTTTCTGCCAGTCCGTCGCTATACTAGCGAAGAGCAGGCGCGCACCGGGGCCAGACGGCAAAGCAATTTTGATCACCGAAACCTTGCCCGCCTCGGCAAGATAGCTCCGCGCACGCGCAATGCGCGCCTCTTTATCAAGCCCAACCCATTCCAGCGCGGCTGGCGGGCTGGCACTATCAAACTGATTGGGCAGTAATGCATATTGCACGGCCCATGCATTAACGCCGAAGCGCGCGACCAGTTTCTCACGGTCAATCGCCATGGCGAGCGCACGGCGGACATTAATCTTGGCGAGCGCCTCACTGCCATTTACGACAGCCAATCCGAACAAACCGTAAGCCGGATCCATACTGAACTGGTTATTGGCAATCCCGGCTGGCCGCACCAGCGGGAGGGTGGCAAATCGCCCGCCGGTCACAAGCCCAATCTCACGTCCGGCAAATCGCGCAATCGCATGTGCGGCTGGCTCACGGCGAATACGAACGTCGTTACGCTCGGATGCTTCAACACCGCTTGCGCCGCCGTCGGTCGGCATTAGCCGCAACCGAGTGACGCCGTCACGAACCGAATGAATGCGATACGGCCCGCTGCCATTGAGGCGACGCCCCGAGAAAATCGCCATATCAGGCTGTGCAAGTAGCTGAAGAAAATCGCGCTGCGGTGATTTAAGGCGAATTTCGAGAACCTGCCCAGTCATAGCAATAACTTGATCAATCGCGCCAAGCATCGGCTGAAGCCGACTGCGGCTATCGCGCTTGATCAACTGCTGCAATCCACGCGCTACGGCTGCGCTCGTCACCGGGCGACCATCGGCCCATTTCGCTCGGCGAATGCGGAAGATGATGCTCATGCCATCATCGGTTACGATCCAGCGTTCGGCAAGTGCGGGCTCAATCTGGCCCTCACCATCAAATGCAACGAGGCCTTGCGCGGTTGCAGTGATAAGGCTTGTTTGTTCAGTGACGGATTGATTATTCGGAATACGGGCAGTTGGATCTGCGATCACGCTCATCGTCACGGGTGCTTCAGGGTCAGCATTGGAACAGCCCGTAAGCAAAACGCAAACCGCGATCATGAAGGCCGCGCCCGCCCTCATGGTCGCCAAGCCAAACTATAGCTTGGGTGGGCATTGGCCAGATTATCAAACCAGCCATCAACGCGGGCACCAACTAGCGATTTGGAAACATAATAATAGATTGGCAGCACTGGGCTTTGCTCGACCAACCGAGCTTCAGCCACGCGCATCGCAACCGTGCGGGCACGCGGGTTTATAACCGCCTGCGCCGCATCAAGCGCACGATCATAACGCGCATCGGCAAAGCCCGAATAATTGACAGGGCCGCCGTCGCTGCGGTGGACGGCAAGGAAATTCTCAGGCGCAGAAAGATCGCCGATCCAACCCGAGCGCGCCATCCCAAACTCACCCCGGCGAAGACTCGCGAAATGGAGCGCAGCCTCACTGTTGAGCAATCGCGCCTCTACCCCAAGGGGTTGCCACATCGCAGCGAGCGCAACCGCAATCCGTCTGTGATCAACATCGCTGTTAAACCGCATCTCAAAGATCAAAGGCCGTGAAGCACTATAGCCTGCACTTGCCAGCAATGCCTTGGCTTCAGTCAATCTTCGCCCGCGTGACCAATCGGCAAAGGCGGGGCGATATGTGCCAAGCGATGTCAGGCCAACCGGTACAATACCCCATGCCGGTTGCACGCCAGTTGCCAGAAGCGTTTCCGCAATCCATTCACGTTCAACCGCAAGGCTAAGCGCACGGCGAATGCGGGCATCATCAAACGGCGGCTTTCTAGTGTTAAAGGCGAAATAATAAGCTCCGCGATACGGTGCAACGCGAACCTCTTTTGGCCGCTCTTTACGCAATTGTTCAAGCCGTGAAGACGGAAAGTCGGTTGTCACATCAGCACCGCCAGCCTCAAACAAACGCAGCGCCGTGAGGCTGTCACTCACAGGGCGCCACTCAACTCGTGCGATTGGCGCCGCGCCGCCGTGCCAAGCAGGATTGCGTGCTAGCCGTAAATGACTGCCAAGCGCCCATTCGGTGAGCCGGTACGCACCCGATGTCACAAGTGGCCGTGCTTCAGTCCATCGCTCTTGATGTAGCGGTAAAGCTGCGACTGCCGGGTGGGCCATCAACTCGGGCAGCGCAGGAAACGGATGCCTTAGGGTGACGGTGACCTGACTAGGATCGGATGCGCTGACTGAGCTCACGGATTCAAACAAAGGCAACGTCGGAGCAGCGGTAACGGTATCGCGCAACCGCGCAAAACCCAAAACAAAGGTCGCAGCGGTAATTGGATGACCATCCGAAAAGCGAAGACCGGGCCGAAGTGTGAAGCGCCATATTAGGCCGTCCGCAGATTGAGTCCATCTGCTTGCAAGGCCTGGCTCTGCAATGCCGCGCCCATTAATCCGTGTCAGCCCTTCAAACTGATCCGCCGCAACCCGGAGCGAGGCGAGATCGGATATGCTTTGTGGATCAAGGCTTTTGACCTCATCATCGGCAAGCCGAACAAGCATATCACGAGGCCTGTCTGCACTGCCGCGCTCACCGCCGCTTGCGCAGCCCGTGAGCAACAGCAGGCAAAGGATAATTCCCCTCATGGCTGACTTACGTTTCGGTTTGCCACAATTGCCGAGAGATGATCATAAAGTGCATCACGATTTGCCTCCCAACTGAAATGATCAACTGTTCGGCATATTGCATCTCGGTCAGGCGGATTGGCAATGAGTGCATTGATCGCGGCAGCGATTGGTTGAGGCTCACGTGCCACAAGCCGACCGGCAACATCCCCCTGAAGCAATTCTGATGCGCCGCCAACATCAGCTATTACGATTGGGGTGCCGCTGGCAAGCGCCTCAACCCAAGCATTAGCAAGCCCTTCCGACGCTGAAGGCAGCGCCATCACATCCGCAGCGGCAAGCCAATCGGCAACCAGCTCACGCGGCTGGATACCAAGCAAAAATACTCGATCAGCAACCCCAAATTGGGCCGCCATCGCGCGGAGTTTCGCCTCATTCGGCCCAGTCCCTGTAACGACAAGCGTTGCCCCCGGCACATGGGCGAGTGCAGCGATTACGAGATCAACACCCTTGCGCGCAATTAGCGGCGCAACCGTAACGATGAGCGGGCCTGTCACGCCAAGTTTTTGCTTTGCCTGCGCACGATCACGAACATGAAACAACGTTCGGTCAACGCCGGTATAATGGACGCGGATTTTGCTTTCGAGCATTCCAAGCACCACCATCTCGCGCTTCATTGCCGCCGAAACTGCGAGCATACCGTCGGCAGCCTTGCCCGCCGCCGCGATCTGCGGCCCGGTATCTGCTCGGTGTGCCCAACTGTTGATGTCACTGCCACGCGCCTTGACCGAAACTGGCACCCCAAGCGCACGGCCAAGCGCAACAGCCGCAGGCCCATCAGGGAAGAAGAATTCAGCAGCAATAACATCAAAGGCAAAGTCCTGCCTGATTTCGCGCAGCACTGGTAATAGTGCCCGCGTCATCATCGGCACATCATAGCGTGAGCCAATTTTGGGCAGGTGGAGAAAGCGCGGCCGATACAGCGGCACACCGTGCCAATCCTCACGGTTTGGGAGTGACGCATCAGCGCGGTAACGTTCGTGTCGATCAAAAGGCGCTGGCGGCAACCCACGCGGTACCACAATCTGTATTGTAACATCACCACGTGCCGCAAACCCAAGCGTTTGCCGTTCAACAAAAGTCCCAAACAAGGGGCGAATGTGATTTGGAAACAGAGTGGAAAGGACAAGCACACGAAGCATTGGAAATCCAGTCAGGCGTGATCACGCTGCACGAATTTGGGGTATCGACTGGTCAGCAATAGCGCAACCGTAGCAAAGCCTGCGCCTGCAAAAAATGTCGCGCTTGCCCCCAAGCCATCCCACAATAGCCCGGCAATAACGCTCGCCAGCAAGAGCGCGATCCCGCTTACCAGATGAAACGCGCCAAAGGCTGATCCGCGCAAATGATCGGGCGCATGATCGGCAACCAACTTAGCCAGCAACCCTTGCGTCAACGCCATATGCGCACCCCACAGCATCACCCCGATTGTTACCCCAACTAACCCAGACGCCGTCGCAAGAACAATATCCGCCGCAATAAGGAAAGCGATGCCAATCGCGAGCAAACGGTTGGGTGCCATCCGGTCAGCAAAACGCCCCGCCGGATATGCGCCGCCTGCATATATTAAGTTCATCACCACAAGCACCATCGGCGCGAGCGCAAATGGCAACCCTTCATCGCTTGCCTTGAGGATCAGAAATGCTTCACTAAACCGGGCAAGTGTCAGAACGAAACCAAGCCCAATCACTAGCCAAAGCCCACGCGGCATTGCCCGCAAATCTGCCACCCGCAGCGGCGCACCGCGCTTTGCCGTCCCTCCAGCAGGCTCAACATCACTGACCCCAAATATGATGAGGATAACCGCAATCAAAGCCGGGATAGCTGCGATCCAGAAAATCATCCGGACATCATTCACCAGCAAAAACATCAGCCCAGTCGCGAGCAGCGGCCCAGCAAAAGCACCAACCGTATCAAGCGACTGCCGCAATCCAAATGCGCGGCCACGCAGTTCGGTCGGGGTCACATCGGCAATCAGCGCGTCGCGCGGTGCGCCGCGCAGCCCCTTACCAATCCGATCCGCAAAACGCGCGCCAAGCACCAATGGCGCAGACCCAGCAAGCGCGAAGAATGGCTTTGAGGCCGCCGCGAGCCCATAACCCATAAGGATCAACGGCTTGCGCTTTCCAGTCCGATCAGAAATATAGCCCGAGAATAATTTAGTGATTGATGCGGTCGCCTCAGCAACGCCGTCGATCAGCCCAACCATCGCAACGCTAAGCCCTAGTTGAACCGTCAGAAACAGCGGCAACAGCGCATGAATGATTTCGGAGGATGTATCCATCAGCAGGCTGACAAACCCAAGCATCCACACCGTGCGGGGAATCTGCGGTCTTGATTGGCCCGACGGACTGGTCACGTCTTCTTTATGTCCCTTCGGGAGGAAATGGTGCTGCCGGTGAGGATTGAACTCACGACCTCAGCCTTACCAAGGATGCGCTCTACCACTGAGCTACGGCAGCACATTAACTACACCGATGATTTCGGATGCGGGCTAATAGAGGCGCGCATATGGACAAAGCCTATGGACGCGTCAAGGCTAAGCGGGCTATCATCAGCCAATTATGGCAAAATCGGATGATGAACGCGCAAAACGGCTGGCCGAAGCACTGCGCGCCAATCTGCGGCGACGCAAGGCTGTAGACGAAGCAGTCAAGCCGCCGCGCGCTCAGAAACTGCCACTGAATTGAGTTGATAAACCTTGGTCAACCCAATGCCCTTCAAATCCACCTCGTCAAGAACAGCGATCTCAAAATCAGGCTTCAGACGCCAATAACTGCTTTCCGAAATCAAGATTGTTCCTGGTGCTGCTTGCGATTCGAGGCGGCTCGCCATGTTGACCGCTTCCCCCCAACAATCAAAGGCGGGGCGTTTGACACCAATCACCCCAGAAACAATTGGCCCAATGTGGATGCCAATCCGAATGTTGATGGGGTAACCGGTCTTTTCAACCATCTCACGCACAGTGGCAAGCATCGCGAACGCAAAACGCGCGGCATTTTCGGCATGGTCACGCGCGCTTTCACCGCGCTGCAGACCACCAATCGCCATATAGGCGTCACCAATTGTTTTGATCCGATCAATCCCGTAGCGTTCCGCCGCATGATCAAAAGCGGAAAAAAGCCCGTTTAGTATCGTCAACAATTGTGATGGGCTGATTCGCCGCGCGAGCTCGGTAAAGCCAACAAGATCAGCAAAAATGATGCTTACCTCTCCGTGCGAATCGGCAATTGCGGTTTCCCCACTTTGGATACGCTTGACGATTTCAGTCGGCAGCATCGAATAGAGCAGCTCATCAATTCGCCCGCGTGCCTCGGTCAGCGCCTTATCAGTTTCAAATTGCCGCCGTGCCGCACGTTCACGCACCCATGATGATACCCCACCAAACCCAATCGCCGCAAAGAGCGCGAGGATATTAATGATCACCCAACCGGGGCGGGAATTGCCAGTGTAGAGATGCCCGCCAATCCCGCAAATCAGCATCAGCAGCGCGCCGATGATGAGATATTTGACGCGGATCTGAAACATCACAGCCGCACCGAGATAAAGTACCGCGAACCCAAGTGCTGCATAATCAAAACCAAGCGTTAGGATCGAATATATTGCGACAAGCCCAAGCTGGCCAACCAACATGATCCCCATAACGATCAGTTCAATGTGCCGTTGCCCCCATTCAAAAAAAAGTAGTGCCGCCGCCAATGCGAAAGCCGGGGCGATCACTACGCCTCGGATAATGTGGGTGGTGTCAGAGTTAAGCGGATCGATCAGCCGATCATAGATAAAGAAACAGTAATAGAAGAGCCCACCAATAAGCAGAAATAGCTGCGACCACCGGATATTGTTCCGCACATAGCGCTCAACGAAAGACGCCTCATCCAGCGGGTTTTCAAAGATCAACCCAAAGTGGATTAGCATTTGATCCAAAAGACTCATACTGCCACAATCGTTGTGCGATGGAGCAAGCGGTGGTGGCCGTCATAGCCCCCGGTTGCAGCGTGCAGCAGCGAACGATTATCCCACATCAGCAGCATATTGGCCTGCCATTTGTGGCGATATAGGAAGTCTTCGCGTCCCTGCCACTCATAAAGCTCAAGCAGCAGCGGGATCGCCTCGGCGTCGTCCATATCCTCAATGCCGATGATATAGCCAAAGCAACTGAACAGCCCGTCGCGCCCAGTTTCAGGATGCGCGCAGATTAGCGGGTGACACTGCACCGCCTCTGCCTCCTTTGACGGACGTATGTCCATTGAACGTTTAGGCGTGTCACCTTCGCCATAAAAGCCGTCAGGCGCATAGGCACGCTTGGCCGAATGGATCGCGACCTGTCCCGCAATCCGTTGGCGTAAGTCGGCGGGCATGGCATCAAGCGCTGCGTGTTGATTTGCGAACAACGTATCGCCGCCCACCGGGGGAATCCGAATCCCGTAAAGGCATGTGCCCGCCGGTGGCCGCGCCTGAAAACTCCAATCGCTATGCCAATTTTCAGCAAACAGTGGCGAGGTCTCATCCGCCAACCGTTCAACCGCAATGATATGCTCGCGGCCCGAAATTGGCGCAATGAACGGATCATCTCCAAAGCCACCAAAGGCGAGCGTGAAGCGTTCAAGATCATCATCGCTTATCTGCTGATCAGGGAAAGCAAGCACATGATGCGCAAGCCAGGCCGCGCGAATCTCTGCGGCCAAATCAGCACTGATCGGCTGCGATAGATCAACCCCGGTTACACTCGCGCCGCACGCTTTGCCGGAAGGGGTTATGCTGATCACCGGATGAGGTTAGCGCGGCCTGTGCTGTGTGCCAAGCCCAGCCGTGATGAACAGCGCGGTGGCCTCACCCTCAACATCGGCGGTGTGCCAAGCGCCGGGCGGGTTAACCGCATAGTCGCCAGAGCCAATCGTCACCGTATCACAGGTACCATCCACCAATTCACGGTGGAGCGTGATATGCCCCGCCACGCAAAGCACGACTTCATCACCGTATGGGTGCATTTCCCAACTGTCCCAGCTTTGCGAAAAACTGTGCATGGTTACGAGCCGCCCATCGGCACCGTCAGCAGCGTTGCGAGCACTATAAGCCTCATACCAATCCAGCGCCCCGGTAAATTCGCTCTGGACAATTGCCTTCGCACCTAGGCCAAGATGAAGCGGGTACTTATATATATTGGGCATCTTCAAAAACTCGCGCTTTTCTCAACAAGTTGACACTGAATCCGTATATTGATCAGGCTGCCGCAGCGCCCATCACAAATGCGTTCAACTTATTGCCATCAGGGTCACGGAAATAGGCTGCGTAAAATCCGCCGCCACGAAGCCCCGGCGCGCCTTCACATGTCCCGCCATTGGCCAGCGCAATATCATAAAGCCGCTGCACCTGCGCCTCATCCTTCGCCTCAAGTGCGACCATCACGCCGTTGCCAACGCTTGCTGCCTTGCCATCAAACGGGCGCATCACCGCAACCCCGGCACCACCGCCCGGCGTACCCCAAGCAATATAATTATCCGCCTCCATCATCCGGCCAGTGGCCATGTCAGCGGCAATTGCATCATAAAATTTTGCGGCGTGCGCGATATCATTGGTGCCAAGGGTAACATAGCCGATCATTGAATCTCTCCTTTTTTTAAGAACATTAAATGAACAAATTCCGCCTGTCAATTACACCGAAACGCTTGGCCGCGCTGAAACGCGGGCGTGCCATGCGGTGAGTGCGGGCACATCTTCGGGCATTCCAGCGCCAATGAAGGTCGCAAAATCGATGGTGGTCAAGAGTATGATATCGGCCACCGAATAACTGTCACCCGCCACATACTCACTACCAGCAAGCACCCCATCAAACCGGCGCATCGCGGCCTCAGCATGTGGGCGATTGCTTTCGCCAAATTCCTTATATTGCGGCTTGACGACGCGCGCGGTGAAGGGGTGGCTGTGCCGCCAGATATTGGCAATCGGCGTCATCAGCGTGAGTTCAACCCGGCGAATCCACATATCGATTTCGGCAATATTAACAGGGTCTGTGCCAAACAGTGGCGGCTCTGGGTGCAGCGCCTCAAAATAGCGGCAGATCGCAACGCTCTCGCCAATCATCCGCCCGTCATCAAGTTCAAGCACTGGTACCTGCCCCGGCACATATTTGGCGACGAACGCGGACGCTTTATGCTCGCCCGCAATAATCGAGAGCGACTGCATCGGCACGCTCAGCCCCTTCTCCGCAAGATACATACGGACGCGGCGTGGGTTGGGCGCAGGAAGTGGAGCATCATAAAGAACAGGCATTGGTCGAACGTGGAGTGACAGACGCGCCGGGTCAAGGCAATCCTCAGGCCATCCCTAGAGCAGCGATTTGGGCGCAAAACCCAGTTGTGGCGCGCCGAGCAAATAAAGATAGCTATTGATATGATGCTGCTGTCCCACCTGATCAAGCAGGCCTAATTGTGTGGGCGCATGTTTGGCAGGTAACGCCTGCCGATTGAGCGGCTGCGCCCAGGGCCCGACCCATTTTAGCATTTCAGAAGCCATCCATAACGCATCCGAAAGGCAAGCCTTTTCAAGCGGATCGGTGACGTTAGTGGGGACATTGTCACGGACGATATTGTTGATCGCTGCATAGCCGTAAGGCACAACATCGAGAGGATTGACGACGCGAAACAGAGCAGCGTTGCCATTGACCCACTGCGCAAAGGCAGGATTGCCTGATGTTGGCCCCGCGAACGAATAGCCGATGAGCGTTGCCTTCCAAGTTTTTGCGGCTTTGCTCAGCCAAGCAAGCATCATCGGCACCAGCCCGCCGCCCTGACTATGCCCGGTTACATAAATCGTCGCACCCGGCGTTTTGCCTATGCTGTTTTGCAGAAACTGGGACAGAGTGAGCTTGCTAATCGGATCACGCTTCAACATCATCCCGATCAGCGCATTCATAAACGACGCTGAAACCAGCGCACCCGGCCCTGAATGTAGTGAAAAATCGGCCTGCGAGGTCGGAATATCTTCCCACACGCTTGCAAAGTCGGGCACAGTACCGCGCATTATTATCGCATAAGATGACGGTCCCCGACGCACGACATAGATAAGGTTGTCGGTTCCCTGAAAAATCACCGGCCCCCAAACAAGCACCCACTGGCCCTTGGTCGCGTAACCCGTCTTGGCAAGTTCAGCGACGATTTGAGTCTTGATCTGGCTTTGGCTGCCACTGTCTTCAGCAACATAGGCAATGCCCGAAAGCGTCATCATGATGTTGGCAGTGGTCGCATCATAAATGGCTGACGCAGTTGGGGCACGATGGGGCATGGCGGTAATCTCCTTGGTTTTGCAAGATGATAGCCAATGCTAGGCGAGCTCAAGAGCAAAGACGCGTGATGGGCATCACGAACTATCAGTCAATATTTTCTAGTTGACGTTAACGTCAATCTAGCCCTTAATCCCATCAACAATCGCAAAGAGGAGTGCAGACATGCCAGCTACAATCACCATTCAGAATGATGTCGCGCTTATCCGAATGGATGATGGTAAAGCCAATGCGATTAATTTTGAGATGCTTGCCGCACTTAATGATGCGCTTGATCAGGCGGAAAAGGGGGCCAAGGCGATTGTCCTAGCGGGCCGCGAAGGGCGATTTTCGGGTGGATTTGATTTGAAAGCCTTTGCCAGCCTCGGGGCGGACGGGGTGTACAAACTGCTCGACGGTGGTGCTGAACTGCTACTGCGGCTCTATGGCGGGCCGCTGCCCGTGGTCGCCGCCTGCACCGGCCATGCGATTGCGATGGGCACCTTCATCCTTCACGCGTGTGACACGCGGATCGGAGCTGCGGGCGATTATAAGATCGGCGCGAATGAAGCCGTCACGGGCATGAACCTCCCAATCTTCGCAATCGAACTCTCGCGCGACCGGTTAAGCCCGCGCCACCTGACCCGCGCGACGATCCAAGGCTTTATCTATGATCCCGCAGGCGCGGTCGAGGCCGGCTATCTCGACATGGCGGTCGCGCCCGACCAAGTGGAGGCCACAGCGCTCGCGACTGCCGCGCAATTGGCGATGCTCCCCGGCGCGTCCTACGCGTGGAACAAGAATGCGATGCGCAAAAGCACGCTCGACCGGATGAGGGCGAGTTTAGGGGCACATCATCAGGTTTGAGGCGGCATGTTGCATCTCGTGTCTGCTTCAGTTATAACACCTGTATGAACATGAATGTTAAAGTGACCAAGATCGGCAATTCGGCAGGAATCGTCTTGTCGAAGGAATTGCTCGCACATCTTGGGTTGGGCTTGGGTGAAATGCTCAGCGTGACTAAAACGTCACATAGTATCGAGCTTCGCGCAGCCGATGACGATTTTGATGCCCAGATGGCCGCAGCCCGCGAGGTGATGGTACGGCGCAAGTGCGCCTTGCGCGAACTCGCAAAGTAATTCGGTGACACAGACTTGGATTTGGGTCACGCTTGACGTGGCACATGCGGTGCATGCCGAACAAATCGCTGAACATGGCGGTGGTGAGGGCGTACGTGATGCGGGGCTCGTCGAGAGCGCTTTGGCGCGACCGCAAAATCTCGTTGCCTACGGCGAACCCGACGCCGCAGCCCTCGCTGCGGCTTATGCGTTCGGCATCGCGCGCAATCATCCCTTTGTTGATGGCAACAAACGCACCGCAGCGGTGATCAGCGAAACTTTTCTGGTGCTCAACGGCTATACGCTGGTGGCGAGCGACGCGGAATTGGTTGTGGCGTTTCTGGCACTGGCAGCGGGGGAATTGAGTGAGGAGGAGTTAGCGGGTTGGTTTCGGGAACGGATTGAGGAAGGGTGAGAGGATACTCACATACTGCAAGGTTCGCTTACGTAATATAAGCATCCCCTAGCCAATAGGGTTAAGCCTATTGCCCGTTTGGTACGCGGCTATAACGATTTGCTCTGCCGATATGTCGGTTCTGTATTTTTATTGACAATTTAACTCGTTACGGTTAGTGAGCTTAAATCAGCAATAGATCGACTAAGGGATGTACCCACAAGGGCTATAGACTGAAAGTGCTGATCCTGTAAGGTAACTTACACACTTGCTTATGGCTGTGGGCTTTAGGGCTTGGTTTGTCGAGGAATATCTAAGGGCGGCTTTTGCCGCCCTTTTTTATCGGATAAGCCTTTCCGCCAAGCGACCAAACATGATTCGTTCCTTGCTCCGCTGAGGGGCGATCGCTCGCGGATGCGCGCTTTCAATAAACAAATCCATCTTCAATGGACTTTCGCCAGCTACATACCCGTTCGAGCGTTTCAATCGAAGGAAGCAATAGTATTTTTCGCCATTCGGCAACGGATGATTCATGGTCAAACGAAAAACATACCCATTCTGCTCCGGCGTCAATTGGATCGAGAAAGTTGGTTTAGCAAACAGCCCCTCTACAATGACGGGCAACTCAAGCGACCACTTGTAACGATCAATGTCAAAAACTCTGACCGAACCCGCAGTCGTCGAAAAGCAATGGTCGGTGTATCGAACACGAACGCTGAAATCAAAATCGGAGCCATCTGAGCCTTTCCATGAAAATAGAAAAAACTTCTGAGCTAAATGTTGAAGATCATAGTCTAGCCCTGCATGGTGAATAAATGCCGGTAACAATCAATATCCCCCATAACCGAACTATGCTATAAACTTTTCATCTGATTAATCCACCCCAGCCCCGCACACGCCTTCTCAAGCCACGCCTTCGCATCCCCCTCCAACTGCGGCCCAACCACGATAAGCACCTGCGCGTGATAGTCATCCCACCAGCGGAGTTCATCGCGGGTCATGATGCTGGTATCTACCAGCGTCCGGTCAATCGGGGCGAAGGTCAAAGTCTCGAACCCGAAATAACGCCCTTCTGCGCCCGCGATCTCGCGTTCTTCGACGAGCACGAGATTTTCGATGCGGATGCCGTATTCGCCGGTTTTATAATATCCCGACTCGTTTGAGAGGAACATGCCGGGGAGCAGCGGCTCATCGGTGCCTGCCTGCCCGCCCGCGAATTTGCCGATGCGCTGCGGGCCTTCGTGGACGGCGAGGAAGCTGCCGACGCCGTGGCCGGTGCCGTGGGCATAATCGACACCTGCGGCCCAAAGGTGCATCCGCGCCAGCGTATCCAATTGCGCGCCGCGTGTTCCTTCGGGGAAGGTCGCCGTCGCGAGCGCGATATGGCCTTTCAGTACGCGGGTGAAGCGATCCTTCATCTCAGCCGTCGGTTCTCCGGGGCCGACCCAAACAGTGCGCGTTACGTCAGTCGTGCCGTCGAGATATTGCCCGCCTGAATCGACCAGATAAACGCTTGATGGATCAATCCGGCGGTTGGTCGTCTCATCAACCTTATAATGGCAGATCGCACCATTGGGGCCAGCGCCCGAGATCGTGTCGAACGATAAATCCTTGAGCTTGCCGGTCGCCACGCGGAAATCGCGGAGCTTGGCGGCTGCGGACAGCTCGGTCAGTTCGCCCTTTGGGGCTTCGCCTTCAAGCCAGTGGAGGAAGCGGCTGAGCGCGGCACCATCACGCTTTTGCGCGGCACGGTGCCCGGCTTGTTCAACTGGATTTTTCTGCGCCTTGGGCAGGATCGTTGGATCGCGAAGCGGCACAATCTGCGCGCCGCCCGCTGCGAGGCGATCAAAGATCGCCGCAACCGCACGGTCAGGATCAACCGCAATCCGCTTGCCCTTGAGATTGCCGAGCGCAGGCGCGAAGGCCGAACGGGGATGAACGCGGACGGCATTGCCAAGATGTTGGCGCACGGCATCGTCAACCTTCTCAAGCTCGACATAAAGATCGGCCGTGCCGTCCGCCCCAAGCATCGCGAAGGAGAGCGCAACAGGGGTGTGCGACACATCGTCACCGCGAATATTGAACGTCCACGCAACCGAATCGAGCGCGGAAATTACGGCGGCATCAAGATTATGCTGGGTCAACCAATCGGCCACCGCCGCGCGTTTCTGCGCCGAGCTTTGGCCGCTATATTGATCCTCAAGCGCAATCATCTTTGCGTCTGATGGCGCTGGCTGTTCGGCCCAGACCGCATCAACCGGATTGCGATCCACCGCGACCAGCTCTGCGCCCTTTTCCGCGAGTGCCTTGCCCGCTGCCTCGGCCCAGCCCTTGGTATGCACCCACGGATCATAGCCAATCCGCCCGCCAGCGCCCGCATGTTCGGCAAGCCAATCGGCGATGCTCGTTTCGGGCACGCCGACATATTGCCAATGTTTGCCATCAACCTGCTCACGCACCTGGATCGTATAGCGGCCATCAGTGAAGATCGCGGCTTCCTCACTCATCACCACAGCCGTTCCCGCCGAGCCACCAAAGCCGGTTAGCCAGCCAAGCCGCTGCGCATATTCGCCGACATATTCGGACATATGCTCATCACAAATCGGCACGACAAAACCGTCGAGTCGGTCAGACTTCAACTGTTCACGCAGGGCGGCGAGGCGATCTTCGTAGGTGGACATGGGCTGCTCTCACTCTCTATGGAAGGGAGTGATATAAGCGAGGTGTTCATTCCATGAAAGCGCTGCCTACGATTTTAACTGCGCTTGCCATGTTGGCCGCGCCTGCTCTTGCCCAGAAAGCCCCAATGACCGACACCCTAAAGCCACCCGTCGCGGCGAAAAAACCGCACAGCTACAACCGCCACGGCGTCACCATCAGCGATGATTATCATTGGCTCAAGGATCAGGGCTATCCCAAGGTCGATGATGTGCCAGTGCTCGATTATCTTAAGGCCGAGAACGCCTATTTTGAAGCGCAGATGAAGCCGCACGCCGCGCGCGTTGAAACGATTTTCGCCGAGATGAAGGCGCGGCTCAAGGAAGACGAATCCACCGTTCCGCAAAAGGACGGCGCCTATATCTATTGGGAGGCTTACGAAAAAGGCGCGCAGTATAAAAAATGGATGCGCAAACCCGTGGCCGGTGGCCCCGACGAAGTGATGCTTGATGAGGCAAAACTTGCCGAGGGCAAGGAATATTTCCGCCTCGGCGCACTCAGCGTTAGCCGCGATGATCGGATGATGGCGTATTCAACCGATACTGATGGGTCAGAGCGCTTCACCGTCCGCTTTCGCGATCTGACGACGGGCAAAGAACTTCCCGATACGATCTCCGGTATCAATGGAAGTCTGGTTTTCAGCGCCGATGGCAAGCACTTGCTCTACACCCCGGTTAATGAGCAGTGGCGATCCGAAAAGGCGATGCTCCACACGCTTGGTACGCCAGTTTCAGACGACAAGCTGCTTTACAAAGAGCCAGATCAGGGCTTTCAGGTCGGCATCAGCAGTACCCAGTCGGACAAATATATCGTCATCTCAACCGGCGACAATGCGACGAGCGAACTCCGCCTGATCCCCGCGCGCGATCCGCTGGCCAAGCCCATCGTGATCCGCGCGCGCAAGGTTGGCGTTGAATATGATGTTGAGGAGCATGAGGGCACGCTCTTCATCCACACCAATGATACCAGCACCCAGTTCCGATTGGTAACTGCGAGCATCGACACGCCCGGCGAATGGGTTGAGCGAATCGCGCCTTCCAAAGATTTTTACATGACGGGGGTAACGACCTTCGCCGATTTCTTCGTGGTTGAGGGGCGTGATCGCGGCCTCGATCAAATTGAGATCCACAGCTATGCAGGCGGCGCACCAAAACGGGTGCCCTTCCCCGAGGCGAGCTATTCAGCCGGACTTGATGACAATCCTGAATATAAGATCAGCAAACTCCGCCTCGCTTACGAGTCAATGGTCACGCCCGACACAGTGTTTGATTATGATCTGGCGGATGCAAAGCTGACCACGCTCAAGGTGCAGGAAATCCCGAGCGGTTATGACGCGAGCCAATACACGACTGAACGCGTCGAAATTACCGCGCGTGATGGCACCAAGGTGCCCGTGTCAGTCGTCTACAAGAAAGGCTTTAAGAAGGACGGCAATGGCCCGCTCTATCTCTATGCCTACGGCGCTTATGGCTATGCGATCCCACCGGGATTTTCGACCGTGCGGCTGTCCTATCTTGATCGCGGCTTCGCCTATGCCATCGCCCATATTCGCGGCGGCGATGATCTTGGTCAGCAGTGGCAGTTGGATGGCAAGCTGACCAAGCGCACCAATACGTTCAATGATTTCGTCGATAGCGCCAAGGGCTTGATTGACCTCGGTTTTGCGAGAGCAGGCCGCGTCGTGGCCGCTGGCGGCTCCGCAGGCGGCGAGCTGATGGGCGTCGTCGTCAACACCAACCCAGAGCTTTGGGGTGCGGTCGCGGCGCATGTGCCCTTCGTTGATGTGCTCAATACAATGCAGGATGAAAGCCTGCCGCTGACGCCGGGCGAATGGCCCGAATGGGGCAATCCAATTACCGACAAAGCCGCGTTTAACCTGATCCGCAGCTACTCCCCCTACGATCAGGTGAAGCCGCAAAAATACCCGCCGCTGTTTGTGACGGCAGGCCTGAACGACCCCCGCGTAACCTATTGGGAACCCGCCAAATGGGTAGCGAAGCTGCGGGACGTGAAGACCGATAACAATGTCCTAATGCTCAAAACCAACATGGGCGCAGGGCATGGCGGCAAATCAGGCCGATTTGAGAGTCTGCGCGAGGATGCCGAGGAAGTTGCGTTCTTCCTGTGGCAACTGGGGATGGTGGAGTGAAGTGTCATACGCCTATTGACACCCAACACATTTATCGATAGTCATGCTTGGTGAAAATTGTTTCGATCCGCCACAAGGGCTTGGCCCGTTTTGTCGAAAAAGGGGATGCGTCAAAGCTGGATCAACGCATCATTGGCAAGATCAGGGTGCAAATCACCTTCCTGACTGGCATGTCGCACAGTGACGAGTTTAGGGATTTGGCATTCTGGAAGGCGCATCAATTGAGCGATGATCGCTGGAGTTTTCACGTTACCGCCAACTACCGCCTGACCTTTGCGGTGGATGATGCAGCACAGGAAATACGGATTCTCGATCTGGAGGATTATCACTGATGACTATGGAAATCACCATGCACAGCCCAAGCCATATCGGCGCGTTCGTGCGCGAAATTGTTGAGGGGCATGATCTTAACGTGTCTTCAGCTTCACGCGTTTTAGGGGTAACACGTCAGACGCTTTCGATTCTGATCAACGAACATGGCGGCCTCTCCCCCGACATGGCGCTGCGCATCGAAAAGGCGTTCGGCGTGCGGATGGACACCCTCCTCAAAATGCAAACCGCATGGGAAATTGCCGAGGCTCGCAAGCGTGAGGGCACGTTTGATATAGCGCGGTATGTGGCGGCGTGAACCTTCGGTTATGAATTCACAGCCATAAGTTTTTTGGCTTGCGGTAGACGCTCTAAATCTGCTGAACTTATGTGAGATTTGATGAACGCACATTCCGCCAAGATTATTTCAGCGACAAGTTCCACATAGCGCTCGGCAACTTTCTCATAGTCCTGAACATACCCGACCCACTTGCGACATGCTTGGCGATATAATTTTTTGCTATTCAGAATTTCTGAAGTGATGGCAGCACTTTCCGCGTTCTTTTCTCCACCGATCTTGGGCCTCTGTGTGACATCTAATATCTCAATCATCGACAATTGGCTAATTATGTCATCGTTGAACCTTTCGGTATGATGTACTTGATTTCTGAGACGGTGGATCTGATTGAAAGAGCGATTAAATGATTTAACAATCGAACCGATAGGCGCTTTTGTTTGCGGCTCCAACGTCTTGATCGCATTCAGCACCAGCTTAATATATTCTCTTAACTGTAAAATCTGACTAAAAACCATCTCGCAACAATTTCGTATATATTCACTTCGCGATATTGGTAAACCAGTGAATGGAAATCTACGAAAATAATATTCGCATTGGCGAATCGATATAAGCATTGATGGCAATTTTATGTAACTGGACATAACGCTATATTCTAATTTCTCAGTTTCGTTCAAGGATTCGTCGGGAACAATCAGTGAATCACCCAAATCAAGGTGACGATACATAACGGCTAACATACGCTTGTTCGTTCGCTCGTTCCGATCGGGATCCTCAATCGAACTTGCCATCCACACTCCCAGCGCATTTAGGAGAATAGCTTTGTGAGTGCAGCGCCAAGCTTCGTTTTCATCGTCAGCTTTCGAGTTTTCCTTTCCACCCATGGTAATAAAAAACCTTAATCTACTAACAGCACATCCAGCCAACCAATCAATCCCGGCAACTCACCGACAAGCGTATCCCAGACGATCTCGAAGTTAATCTCTTCATAGCCGTGCGCCACGCGGTTGCGCATTCCGGTCATTCGGTTCCAACCAAAGTCTGGATGCTCAGCCACAAATTCGGGCCAACGCTCCATAATGCGTTTGGTTGCCTCACCAACGACGATCAAGTTCATACAGCAAGCGTCACGCGTCCGGGCATCGGCAAGAAATTCAGGCTTAGTCATTCCGTCAATAAAGCTATGCGCCTGACGCGCGGCATCACGCATATGGTAGAGTTTATTGGCGAGACGCTCTTCGATCATATCGGGCGGGCGGTTGAGAGTATTTTCTCGCGGTATCGCTGGCTGATATCTTGAGGCGTGCGCACATCGACTGGTAGGCCAAGCAGTTCCTCAAGATCATGCTGCAATCCGCACAAGTCCATCAGCGTTGTGCCGGGCAGTGCATCAACCAGCAGATCAAGATCGCTGCCATCATGATCAAGCCCCGCTGCAACCGATCCAAACAGGCGCGGATTGCGTACCGTATAACGCGCGATGATCGCTCTGATGGCTTCGCGGTTCCGATCAAAGGCGAGCGATGGTTTCATAGGGTGCTTTTAGCCAGTAAGGCGGCGAGATATCAAGTCATCTCCCTCAAACCTCATCCCCCGCCCTCGGCACCTCCCCACGTTCCCGGCTCATCACCTCAAACGCAGCGTCAATATCGGCGCGCTTGCGACGTTCCTCAAAGAAATCGGCAGTGCGCAGCGCGGAGAGTTTCTCCGCCACCGCCGTTACAATAAACTGGTTTAGGCTAGTACCATCATCGCGCGCGACCTTTTCGACTTCGCGCTTGAGTGAGGCGGGAAGGCGCAGGGCGTAATTGCTGGCAATACTCATCTCAAAATCTCCAAAATCTGGCCGGGAGTAACGAGGGTCACATCGAACTTATCGGCGGCCATCGCAAAGTCTCGCGTGTTGAACGTAACAATCGTGCGATCCTGTGCATTGATCGCGGCTTCAAGCACCATTTCATCATCTGCATCACGTAGTTGCGGACGCCAGCGAAAGTGAATCTCGACAGGATCGGCAACCGCTGCCAAAGCATCAATCAAATTGGCCGCTTCGACGCCTGTCAGTCCACCCGCTTGCAAATGCTCCGCGCGCGTTGCCACCGCTTCATATTCGAGCACGAGCGCCACTGACATTTCGATACGCATTTCCCGTCGCAGCACGCGCCTGATAATCTCCGCCGATGCGCCGCTTGTGCTGCGGATGGCCGCAACGATCACATCTGTATCGAGTATCATTGTGAAATTCTACATATTGCGGGCGATATGTCAATGCAATGACTTGACCCCGCCCGCCCCGCGCTAGATAGCCACCCCATGTCCACCCCCTATACCCTCACCATCACCGCCACCCCTGCCGACATTGATGAACTCGGTCATGTCAACAATGCGGTGTGGGTGCGGTGGATTCAGGATGTTTCAACCGCACACTGGCTGTCGCTGGCCACGCCTGAGCAGAATGAGGCTTACATTTGGATCGTTACGCGGCATGAGATTGATTATCGCGGCAATATCGCACTCGGCGAAAGTGTGACCGCGCGGACGTGGCTGAGCGAGATGCCGCGCGGCGCACGGTTTAATCGTAACGTTGATTTCACCAAGGCAGACGGCACCGTCATCGTTACTGCCAAAACCGCATGGGCGTTGGTTGATCGGCCAAGCGGACGGCTGCTCCGCATTCGTGCTGATATCATACAACCGTTTATGGCTTGATAGATGGTGGTGCGGGCGGGGGGACTTGAACCCCCACGGGCAGAGCCCGACGGATTTTCTTACCAACTACGGTTTTCACCGCCGCCCTGCCAA
>JANOXQ010000085.1:0-6296 GCA_031418495.1 Sphingomonadales bacterium | reverse complement strand
CCCTTGAAGCATCCGCGCAATTACGAGGATGATCGGCGCAGCGACGCCCGCACTCGCATAGCCAGGTGCCACCGCAATCAGCAGCGATCCCGCGCACATCAGCCCAACCGAAACTGCCAACCCCGATTTGCGCCCGTGGCGATCAGCATAAACCCCCATGATCCAGGCACCAATCGGTCGCATCAGGAAGCCAACCGCAAAAATCGCAGCAGTGTTAAGCAACTGCGCGGTCGTGTCTCCCTTGGGGAAAAAGACCGGTGCAAAGTAAATCGACAGCACTGAATAGGCAAACCAATCATACCATTCGACGAAATTGCCCGCTGATCCGCCGACAATCGCCTTTAACCGCGCTGCTGAAATATTTCCCGCCATTTTTCTCTCCTGCACCATGCTATGCGGGGGCGGCGCGGCGGCGACAAGTGGGAATGCGCCTTGCACCATCCCGCGTGACAGCTATGATTGCATTCATGCGTTTGATCATTCTTGCCTTGCCGTTGATCTTGCTCGCCTGTGCGAAAGAACCTGCGCCGCAGCCGCAAGCAGCGCCTGCACCCGTCGTCGTCGCACCAAAACCGACGCCAGCGCCTGTATCGCTTGACGACAATTGGCAGGATGCGCCACGCAGTGCCGGAGATTGGGTTTACCGCCGCGATTCGCGCGGATCGGTCGCCTTGTTTGGCGCGAATGGCGCAGATGCAAGCTTCATAATCCGCTGTGATAGTGCCGCCCGCCGCATTTACCTTTCGCGCCCGGGTGCCTTTCCAGCGGACGACAGCGGCATGATGACGATCCGGGCATCATCGGGCCTCAAATCCTTCGCGGTTAAAAATAATGGCGACTCCCCGGCCTACATCGCAGCCACACTGCCAGTGAATGAGCCACAGCTTGACGCGATGGCGTTCAGCCGTGGCCGCTTCCTTGTATCGGTCAAAGGCGGCGCAGATCTCGTCATTCCAAGCTGGCCAGAGATTGCCCGCGTGATCGAAGATTGCCGCGCATAATTTTTCGCTTGCACCGTCGCGCAGTTTGAATCATGTTCTCCCCGTGGCTGAGAAGTCACAGGCTTTTTAACTTAGCGAAAGGAGGTGATCCGATGTCTCATGGTTCAGCAACGAGGTCGGAGAAATTCGTTCGGGGGACGCGCCGCTAACGCATATTAGCAGGCCGCACATGGTCTCCCGCGCATCGGAAATCTCTCCGATCGTTGACCATGCAAAAGGGTTGCCGGGGTGGAGACACCTCGGCAGCCTTTTTCATTTGGGGGAGTTCACGCGCTTATAAATGCACATAGCTTTAAGGCACTATGCAGTAGCCGATAATCTCCGGAGGTGGATTAAGGGTGTCATCGTGAATATCAGAAGCGTTAATACGCAAACCAGCCCGAGCAAGCGTTTTATAACGAACAACGAAAATACAATATTCGCCCGGCTGGTTCACACGCCCTACTCAGACAAAATACATCGCAAGATCGCTGCGCTTTGCGAAGCTGACAGAACGGATATCGCCGCCATTCAGTTCGTAATTGCTTTTGAAACCTTCATTTATAATCGCGTCCAAATTTTTAATTGGAGTCGCATGAAATAGAGTCAGCGGACAGTCTTCAAGGGCAGGTGGGAAGACGCATCCGCCTGTTTGAGCTGGGCATGGAGGAAACGGGTATATTATCATCACTTTCGACTCCGAGCGGCATGGTTGACGCATTGCCATCGTCAGACCCTGCTAGAACTTGGCGGGATCGTCATTGCGAGCGCAGCGAAACAATCCAGACTGTGCGCCGCTGGATTGCTTCGCTGCGCTCGCAATGATGATTCATGTTTATCCCATTACGCGATATGAATAGCGAATCCCTATGACAAGCCAATGAAATAACAATCCCCCTCAAACCCCAGCCTTAAACGGCGTAAAGTCAGTCCCCTCATCGAACAGATCAACGCCCTCATGTCGTTTGAGCCAGCCGACCACAGCGTAGGTCACAGGCGTCAAGACCGCTTCCCAGGCCACTTTGAGTCCCCAATTGGTGATCATCACTGTCACCACTTGAGCATTCTCCCAAACGCCCCAGAAGGCGAGCGGGTAGAATATGATGCTGTCGATCCCCTGCCCGACTACGGTTGAGCCGATTGTGCGGCTCCATAGATGCTTGCCCTTTGTCCACACCTTCATCTTGGCCAGCACGAACGAATTGACGAACTCGCCCGCCCAGAAGGCAACGATTGAGGCGAAGACAATGCGCGGCACCTGGCCAAAGACCGACTCATACGCCGCCTGCCCCTCCCACCCCGCAGCGGGCGGCAGGCTGACCACAACCCAGCTCATAAACGCCATGAACAGGAGGGCTGCGAACCCAACCCAAATGCAGCGCCGCGCGCGGGCATAGCCGTACACTTCGGTCAGCACGTCACCGATCACATAGCCAAGCGGAAAAAAGAGGATGCCCGCGCCAAATGTCCACCCGCCAAGCTCTGCTACCTTGCCCGCGCCAATCACATTGGAAAGCAGCAGGATCGCGACAAACGCAGCCATCACAATGTCAAAGGCGCGAAATTGGCGGGCGGTGGCGGCGCTTGCGGGCGGCGGTGCGATATTGTTCATATGATCATGCTATCCCAGTTTCGTTTTGATGCAATCCGCGCTAACGAAATTTTCGGCGCGCGCCCGTAGCTCATCTGGATAGAGCGCGAGACTTCTAATCTTGAGGCAGCAGGTTCGAGTCCTGCCGGGCGCGCCAAAATTTGTTTGCCCTCAAACGCCGGGCGGTCGCATCCGCGACCTTGGCTTTCCTCGCATAAGCTCGGGCGGCCAGTTGGCCTTGCGAACCCTAAAGGGTTCGATAGCTTTATTTCCCTGCGCGGCAGCGATCTGAGCAATATTTAACGCTCTCCCAATCACGCGCCCATTTCTTACGCCATGTGAAGGGCAAGCCGCAGGCGGCACAGATTTTTTGCGGCAGGTTCGCCTTTTTGATCATTTTGGGCACTTGGTTAGCTCCCCAGATCAAATGTGAGTTGCGCAGTTTGCACGCGGCCCTTGCGAATTCGGTCAGCACTTCGTTTGCGGCTGCCATGCTTTGTAACAACACGCTTTGCCTCGGCACGCGCGCCGGGAAGACGGCGTAACGCATAAATCGCATCCTTGGCAGATTTTGCAGCGGCAGCATGTTCAACAATGCGTTCGGGATAGTTGGGACATAGCGCGGTGCGCTCTTCGGGCGACATCCGCCACGGTTCATGCAGATAGGCGTCCGGAACATCCGCAAGCTCTGCCACCCAGCGCCGAATAAAATCCCCGCCCGCATCCTGATCATAGCCTTGTTTGACTGGAGAATAGATGCGGACGGTATTGATGCCCGTTTCACCCGCCTGCATCTGGCACTGCGGCCAATGAATGCCTGGCTCATAATCAGTGAAACGCCGAGCAAGCACCAGCCCGGCCTCCTGCCAAGGCAGCCACAGATCATAGCTGGCAAAGGACATCAGCATCGCGCGCATCCGAAAGTTAATCCAGCCCGTTGCGGCTAAATAGCGCATTGCCGCATCAATGAAAGGGTAACCAGTGCGGCCACCCGCCCACGCCGCAACCAGCTCAGGATCAGCATGGCGGGGCCGAAGCCCTTCATAAATTTTGGCAAACGGGCGATATTCGGCCTCTGGCTCGCTCTCCAGTTTTTGGATGAAATGGCAGTGCCAATGCAGCCGCGCGATGAAGGAGCGGATTGCCTGCCGCCACGCTTTCTCGCTCTGTGGCAATTCGCGGTAACGCAACCATGCTGACTGCGCGACTTCGCGCATCGAAATTGCGCCGTAAGCCAAATAAGTTGATAACCGCGAACAGGCTGCCTCTGCCGTGATCGGAGATGACATTTCACGCGTATAATGCTCCCCGCGCAAATGGAGGAAGCTGTAGAGCATATCTTCAGCGGCATCACGCCCCGGCACTTGAGGGTTGGTCAGCCCATCCTCAGCAAGGCCGAGCGATGCCGCATCAGGCAGCGGACCACTGTGTGCCACTTGCCACATCACAAAGTCTGGCTCAGGCAGTGTCGGCTGCGCCATCATCGCGTCCCAACCGCGTGACCAGCGATCTCGGTTGACGTTTTGCCCCCGGATCACTCCGAATTGGCGATGCTCAGTAAACCGAACATCCTTCGCTTTGCACCAGCGGTGGACGGCCTTGTCACGTTCATACGTCCAAGCATTGCCGGTTTCTTCATGTGCGACCAGATCAAATGCACCAAGTTCGCGGAGGAGCTGATCAAAGATCGTGACTGTATCGCCAACACGAATGATAAGTGCACCATTTTTCGACGCAATACCCCGCGCCAAATCTTCAATACAGCCACGCCAGAATAGCCATTGTCGCGCGGAGACGTCGGGCTGTTGCCAATATTCAGACTCGACAATGATCAGCGGCAATACTGGCCCTCGTCGTGCGGCAGCGCTGAGTGCGGCGTGATCACTCAAACGCAAATCACGCTTAAACCAAACAAGCTGGAGGCGCGTCATAAAAGCCTTTGTAGCCGTGGCCGAATACGCAGGAACAACAGGTAAGCACGTTCAAGAACCGCAAGAATGATTGGGTTGCGTGCTGCCAAACCGATTGGCCGCAGCAACGGGATTGCTCGCCACATGGCGGCAAAGGCAGCAGCGCCCGAGAGCATCGTACCATTTTCGCTAACATGGAACCGCGCGAGCAGCAGAGTGCGGTCAATCGGGCAGGACACACCCTCCTCCGCAACATCAATAAAGGTGATTGCACTGCGCTTATCAAGCCGACGCATCAATGCAATCTCACGCATACATAGCGGACAAGCACCATCGTACCAGGCGAAAAGCGGTATCATACTTCTGTGATAGAGTGATTATTACGCTGTGTCAGTTAGGGTTTTGTTCTGCCCTTGTTCAATCCTATAATAATGAGATACAAATTTGGATCAATTTATCCCAACCCGAAGCGCAGGGCTGGCAGCGCTGGAACGCTTTGTTCCGCGCGCAGGACGGCATTATGCAGACCAACGCAATTTTGATTATGGGCCAAATGACCGATCCAATATTTCCTGCCTATCGCCCTACCTCCGTTACCGTCTGATTACCGAGGCAGAAGTGATACAGGCTGTGTTAGCCCGACACAGCTTTGCCGCTGCTGAAAAATTCATTCAGGAGGTCTGCTGGCGGACATATTGGAAAGGATGGCTCGAACAGCGGCCTGCGATATGGGATCGTTATACAGATGACGCTCGGGTTTTGCTGGCCTCCGTAGGTTCCGAGTATCAAAGCGCAGTAGATGGCTGCACAGGAATTGATTGTTTTGACGCTTGGGTAATTGAGCTGAAAAACTATGGTTATCTCCATAATCATGCCCGAATGTGGTTTGCCAGCATCTGGATTTTCACGCTCAGGCTGCCTTGGCAGCTTGGTGCTGAATTTTTCTACCATCATTTGCTTGACGGTGATCCGGCATCAAACACGCTGTCTTGGCGCTGGGTCGCAGGGCTTCAAACCGTCGGCAAAACCTATCTCGCGCGTGCAGATAATATAGCACAGTACACAAACGGGCGGTTTCATGCGCGCGGGTTAGCCACGTCAGCGCTTGCTTTGCACGAAGCATCAATCGAAGCGCCGCAAGATTTTGCGCGTGATTCTGATGTGCCTAAGGAACATTACGGCTTACTGATTACTCAAGAGGATTTGCACCCTGAATCGCTTGTTAGTTTTCGAGACGATGTTGCTGCGATTGCGACAATCGCCAATGTGAATGGGCAATCAGATCAAGTAAACGCCTTCATCGCGGGGGCGCTGGCCGACACTGGCGCGCAGACAAGCCACGCATTTCAGGCTTCTCACCAACATCTTGATACTCTTGATCCAAGCATCATTGCCGATTGGGCGGATGAGCATGACTTGAAGGTGATAGCGACAGGCTATGCCCCGATTGGACAGACGCGGACAGAACTCAACACTATCCGAGTTGCGCTGGCCTCACGCGGAATCGCGCTGATCACCCTACAAAGACGTTGGGACATTGACGCTTGGCCCCATGCCCGCAAAGGCTTCTTTCCATTCCGTGAGAAGATACCAAAACTGATCGCGCGTTAATTAAAACGAACAAGCAACGTAAAAATCAAAAAACCTTCATAAGAAGTAGGAATTTTTAGAAACCTAAATTGTGAATCCATAAACGGGATTCACAAAGCGTTCTGATTGTGATTCTAGGTTTCTGGAATGGAGCCTTTGATGAGCCGCTATGATTTGACCGAATTCGAGTGGCGCGTTTCTGCGTTGTTGCTGACCACGCCGAGG
>JANOXQ010000084.1:0-9711 GCA_031418495.1 Sphingomonadales bacterium | reverse complement strand
TTTTCCCGCTGGGGGGGGGGGTTTTTTTTTTTTATAAAAAACAAATCCTCCTTTTTTTGGCCTGCTTTTCCTACACCCGGGGGATCTTTTTCCTCCACTCCCCTCGACACGAACGGAAGTGTGGAAAAGGGTTTCGCGCTTGCCGAAACGCTGGTTGCCACTGCGATCATTGCGGCGATGCTTGGCGTAACATTTCAGTCGATAGAAAGCGGTGCGCGCCAGACGCGCATGATTGAGGATCGACGTCAGGCGATGCTGATCGCTCAATCGCAATTGACCGCCGTTGGCTCTGCACAATCAACCAGCCTAGGGGAAACGAGCGGCATCACGAGCGGCATTCGCTGGCGTCTTTCGGTGCAGCCTTACCGCGCGAACGAGCAAAGTGGCGCTAAACTTGAACTGGTGAGTTTAACCGCAGGCCTTGAACGCGAAAAACGTGATTTGGTGATCCTAAAGACCATTAGGGTGTCACGCTGATGCATAGGGATGAGGCCGGATTTACCTTGATTGAGCTGCTTGTCAGCCTGTTCATCCTTGCGCTTACCGCTGGCATGTTAATGGCTGGGCTCGTCACAACGCGCCAAGTTGCCGAACGCACTGCGCGGCAAGCAGCCACAGGGGAATCTATTGTAACCGCACAAACGATCCTGCGTGAGCGGATGGAAAATATGGTTGCCTCAACCCGGTTTGATACACTTGCGCCAGTAGTGGATTTGCGCGGCGGCACTAACATCGTCAGCTTTTTTGCGCCTGCGCCTCCAGCCGAGCGTCCCTCAACGGTTGCACGCTATCGCCTGCTGCGCACCGCCCCCGGCGACATCGTGCTTTACGCAGTGTCTGACTTATCTGACCGGGTTAACGCCTATGCGCCGGGGGAGGCGGGCTGGACGCCGACGGTGCTATTGACCGGCGTTGAGGCGCTTGAAATGGGCTATTACGGTGCATCCCCTCCCGATAATCGTCGTCGCTGGCGGACACAGTGGGTCGAACGGCAACAGCCGCCCGAACTGATCCGCGTGCGTATCGTGTTCAAAGCCGGCGATCCCCGGCGCTGGCCTGAATTGATCGCACGGCCTGCGGCGACCGTGAATAGCGCCTGCCGGATTGATAGTTTTACTGGACGGTGCGTCGGCGAGTCATGAAAACTGGCACAATCCTTGATAGTGATATGGCAACACTCACGCGGCTTCTGAAAGATGGAACGCGCTGGTGGGTTGATGAGTTATCCGCGATGCTTCCCGCTTGGGCACAGCCTAAGCGCAAGGTGATATCTGGGTTGATTGCGATATACAGCGTCGATGGCAATCTAAGACTTGAAGGCGATTATGCTCCGCTTTCTGCCGCAGGCGCGGGCAAGGCGTCGCGCCCGGCGACGATCCTTATTCCAGAAAGCCTATGTCTTATTCGTAACGTCACTTTGCCAGCGATGCGCCGTGCAGACATGCGCAAGCTGGTTCTGCTTGATCTTGATCGGCTGATGCCATTTGCGCTTGATACGGCTTATGCCGATGCGTTGCCAACGGGATCAGTAACAGCCGATGGGAAAGCAGATGTTGCGATCGCAGCGCTGCCCAAAGCACAAGTCAAAACCATTTATGCCGCAGCAATCGAGGCTGGGTTGACTCCGAGTGCAATCGGGATTGCTGATGAAAATGGCGGCAAGCTGCGCTTTGATTTTCTGTCGGGCCTTCGGGACGATGGGTTCGCCGCGCAAACGCAGTCGGGCGCTTCATTCTGGTGGTGGCTGTTGGCGGCGCTATTTGCACTCAATGTTGGTGCTTTGATTTTTCGTGATGTTGAGCGTGTTTCGCAACTATCTGCGCTTGTAGAAAGCCAGCAGCCAACAGCGAACGCAGCGCGCAGACTGGCACAGCGGATTGCAGGAGAAGAGACGCTACGTGCTGAGCTGCTCAACCGCCGTGAAAAAGATAATGCATTGGCGGCACTTGCCTTCATCACCCGCACAGTGCCGAGCGGCGTATGGATTCAGCGGTATAGCTGGAACGGTGAAACGCTTCGCTTGTCGGGCTATAAGCAAGGCAATATCGATGTTGTCGCGGCACTTCGCAAAAGCGGCGGCTTCGCCTCGGTTCGCGCATCGACGTCTGACGTTGCTGCAGAATCGACGAACGGTCAGCCTTTTGATGTTACGGCTGAATGGCGCGGGAGGACTAAGCGATGAACAGCCTTACCGCGCGCGAACGCAAACTTGTTGCGATTGGAATTTTGGTTGCACTGATAGCGCTTATTTGGGTTGCGCTGATCTCGCCAATTGCATCGGGTTTTGCCACACGCACCGCTGAACGGGAGCGGCTTTCGGCGCGCTTTGCCAGCAATGAACGGTTGATCGCGAGTATCCCGAGACTGCGCAATATAATTGAAAATCGTTCTGCTGATTTCAAGAATTTCCGCACAGAGGGCGAAAGTTTTGCTGCCGTAACTGAAGCCCTTAAGGAGCGGCTTGGTAGCCAGATTGCCGCCAATGGCGGTGAATTGCGCGCAATGCAGGAGGTGAGTGATCGCCCCGGCTGGGTTCGTGCGTGGGTTGAGGCGCGGATGACATTGCCGCAGATGATTGCAACGCTTGAGAAAGTTCAGAACCAGCCGCCCTATCTCGCGGTTAACTCACTTACCATTTCCGCCGACCGGGCACTTCAGTCCGGCAAACTTGATTTAATGGATATTCGTATTGAAGCGTCTAGCCCTGCCTCCGCGCCCAAGCCGCGATAACGGCGCGATCATGCCTGCGCTGCTTTGCGGCGTGCTGGTTTTGATGATCGCGCTGCAATTCGCGTTGCCGGTTGGTGATGAACTCCCCGCAGAAGTACGTCGGGTGGTTCCGTCGCGCGCTGCGCAAGTCCAAACTAGCCTTGTGGTTCCCGATCCAATCATATTGCGGAATGCCCTTTTTTCGCCGGGAAGAGCTGGAGGCGCAGGCGGCGCGAACGTTGCTGCCATAGGGCCACTTGATGGCGCGGCCCCAGTTGGGATGGTGCGCGGACGCGGATTTGCACGAGCCGTACTTCAGCAAAGCGACGGCAGCGCAGTGTCGATTCCAGTCGGTGGTCGCTATCGCGGATGGACTCTGGTAAGGCTCACCGCAAGTGATGCTACATTCACACGAGAGGGAGAGCGCGTTGTGCTATCCTTTACCGATCGCCCAAATTTGCCTAACAGCAATGGCTTCCAACCAAGGCGGGCAGACGAAGAATGACTAAATTACGCCAATCTGTAACCGCTATCTGGTTTCTGACTTGCGGCGTGTCGGGATCGGCATTGCTGTTTGTTTCACCTGGTCAGTCGCAAAATGATGACCGCAAGGTATCAGCAACAATCCTTGAAGGCCAACCGCCTGCGCCAATGATATCGCCACAGCCGGTGCAAATTCGGGGCGGCGATATTAGCCTTAATTTCCCGTCAGCCGATGTTCGCGCGGTTGCTCAGGCGGTGTTGGGCGATATATTAAAAGTGCCATTTTCAGTGGCACCTGGGCTGAATACGGCAGTCACCGTTGTTACGCCAAAACCTATTGCGCGCAGTTCAGTAATCGCCTTTCTTGAAGAGGCGCTGCGGACAAGTGGGCTTGCACTTGTTGCCCGTAACGGCACTTTTGCGATTGAACAGATTGATCAAGCGCGTGCGAGCGGTAGCGGCGGCGTTGGCTCTACAATTGGTTTCACGAGTGAGATTTACCAGCTTCAATTCGTCAGCGCTGATGAAATGAAGCGGCTGCTTGATCCGGTGCTGCCTGGCGTTGTGGCGCAAGCCGATGCCGCTACGGGTCGCCTGACACTCTCCGGTACAACTGGACAGCGGGCGAGCGCGCGCGATCTGCTCAAGCAGTTTGATGTGAATTGGCTGCGCAATATGTCATTCGCGCTGTTCGTGCCACAACGCAGCGACAGCCGCTTAATCGTGCCCGAGCTTGAGAAATTGATCAACGCGCCTGATGCACCAACGCGTGGATTGGTGCGGCTGATCTCGATGGAAAAGCTCAACGGCATTCTCGCGGTGAGCAGCCAGCGGCAATATCTTGATGATGTTAATCGTTTTGTCGAAATTCTTGACCGCGAAGGCCAAAATAATGAGCCGCGTCTGTTTGTTTATCGGGTGCAGAATGGCCGCTCACGCGATTTGACTAAGACGCTCAATAACGCATTTGGCAACACGTCAACGAGCAGTGGCAACGAGGGTAATAGCCAAGCAATCCAGTTTGAACAAAGCCCCGACGGCGGCAATGGTCGTGAACGTTCGGGTTCGGGCCAAGGGCAGGGTCAAGGCCAAGGCGAGCAGCGTCCATCGAGCGCGCCGCAGCCACCCAACCTCAATTCAAACGCACCACTTGATATTCGCGGCGAAGGTGAAACGCAGGGGGTGTTGAAAGCGCGTATTTCAAGCGATGATACCAACAACGCGATCCTTGTTTACGGCACACCGCGCGAATATTCTCTGATCGAAGATGCTCTTCGCAAGCTAGATATATTGCCGTTTCAGGTCTTTATTGAGGCGGCGATTACCGAGGTCAGCCTGACCGATGATCTGCGCTTTGGCCTCCAGTGGAATTTCTCACCCGATGGCTCAAATGGGACGCTGACCGAGAATACGGGCGGACTTGCACTGGTTCGCAACGTGCCCGGCTTCTCCTTTGCTTTTTCGCCGAGCAGCACGATCAACGCTGTGCTCAATACGCTTGAAAGCAAAACCAAGGTCAATGTCGTTTCGGCGCCTAAGATATTAGTGCTAAACAATCAGACAGCAGTGCTTCAAGTTGGTGATCAGGTGCCGATTGCGACGCAAAACTCAACCGCGACAACTGATCCCAACGCGCCGACGATCAACTCAATCGAATACCGCGACACTGGGGTTATTCTCAAAGTCACCCCGCGCGTTAATGCCAGCGGGCTTGTCCTGCTTGATGTTGCGCAAGAGGTCAGCGACGTCAACACGACAGCCGCACGTGGCGCGGGCATTAACTCACCGACGATTTCAACGCGGCGAATTTCCACTTCGGTTGCGGTTCAGGACGGAGAGGTGCTGGCACTTGGCGGCCTAATCCGCAATACCGAAACGAAGGGTCGGGTAGGCTTGCCGTTCCTATCGCAAATTCCATTTATTGGTGGGCTGTTCGGGCGGCAGGCAACCGGCGGCAACAAGATTGAGCTGATCGTACTGCTTAAACCGCGCGTTATCCGCACGGTAGATGATGGCCGCGCGATTACGGATGAATTACGCGCCAAGATCAAAACGCTTGAGCCGTTCAAGAGCAGCGGCAAGATTCCGTGACTCCTAAACGCCGCGAGGAGGGCTATGCCCTTATCGCCGCTGTTGTGAGCATTGTTATCTTCGCATTGATGGCGCTGACCATCATTAACGTTACGCGCAGCAGCACGATTATGGCATCCGCCGAAATTGATCGTGCGCGGCTCTCGGCTGCGGCGGACGCAGGCGTCGCGATTGCTGTCCACGGACTTATGCTAAAAGACCCAGCCCAGCGCTGGGCGATTGATGGCAATATCCGGCGTGAGACGTTTGATGGCATGACGCTAGAAATCATCGTCGAGGATGAACGCGGCAAAATTGCGCTCAACCTGATCAACAAAGCTGAAGTTGAGGCAATGTTTGCAGAATTTGGCGTCCAAGGCATTGATCTCGAAACTGCGGTTGATGGCTTCATGGACTGGCGCGATGAGGATGATGACCCAAGGCTGCGTGGGGCCGAATTTGAAGTTTATGCATCTAAACGGATTAAGCCGCGCAACGGCGAACTGCGCACGCTTGGCGAACTGGCGCTTGTTGCTGGGGTCGGGCCGGAGCTTGCCCAGCGCATCATGCCCTATGCGACAGTCAATTTCGGGACGGGTGAATTTGATCCGCGTTACGCCTCAGAGATTGCGATCCGTGTTTCAGGTATCAACGAAATAGAAAATGGGTTATTTGAATCTGATGCCGCAATCCGAAGAAGCGGAGCGATTAATGCCGTTCGCGCATCCCGACCAGACTCGCTGGTTGGTCGCCCGCTCACCATTCGCGTTACGGCCAAACAAGCGCCGGATAAAAGTGCACGAAGAAATGCGATTATTGAGCTAACCGGATCAGAAATACGTCCGTTCGTAATTCGCGCGCGCGAATAGATTATTGGCCAGCGGCCTTTATCCTCCCCGACGGTGCGATTGTAAGCGTTGGCAGCCCCCAAGGTGAAAACAGGCTGTTCGCCGATGGCAATGGCCGTGCGGTTTTTGTCGAAACATTCTGACTAGGCTCAAATTGCCCAACTATTGGCTCACCGCGAGAATAATCAACTGATGCAACCGCTGGAAAATCAGGCGCGCCTGGCATCCGGTAAAAAATATGCGCGCCGATCGTTGCGATCTTGACAAGACTTGGTGCCCAATAGGGTGAAACATAATTGGCGTGATAATGCGTTGCCCCGCCAACAATTAGGCTTGTTCCGCCTGCAAGGACACGCTCAGCAATTGCCGTTGCTTGCGCCATACCAAGGGCTGAACGTGCGCGACGAAGCGACCCGTCGCACGTAAAGGTAAACTGGCAACCGGTCTTGCGCTCAGACCCCTGATAAACGACGCCGCAAATGCTCTTTGGATAAGCTGGATGGCGCAGCCGGTTAAGGATGACCTGCGCTACTGCCTCTTGCCCTGCAATTGCTTCATTCCCAGCTTCATAACTAATCGCCTGCGCAAGGCAGTTGAGTGCACGAGTGCGGTTTGCATCAGCCGGTGATGCTTGATCCGGGGCGAATGTTTGCGCAAACCCACTTTGAGGGAGCGACAGGGCAACCGCGAATGCCGCAATATACCGCTGTTTAATCGCTTGTCTTAGCAACGCCCTGTTTCCCAAAATATGATCAGTCTTGCAGCTTACAGAAATCCGCTCACCGCGCTATGGCTGAATAATGATTTTGGGAAAACTTTGGATAAACGGCAAGCTAATTGCGCCCTGCGGAGGCGCGTTGTGTTAATACGGGACAACCAGAACACGCCGATCCTCACTGCCAATGAAATGCGTGAAGCCGAAACCGCAGCGATGGTACGCGGCGTTAGCGTTGATGAATTAATGGAACGGGCAGGATTGGCAGTCGCCGAGGCTGTATGGCGCTTTGGCGGCGGGTGTGACACGTTGATCCTCTGCGGCCCCGGCAATAATGGCGGCGATGGCTATGTCGCCGCACGGCATCTTAAAGCGCGCGGCCTAAATGTCCGCGTTGCAGCGATTGCCGAACCAAAAACTCAAGCCGCTCTTGCGGCGCGCGCCCTCTGGGATGAGCCGGTTGAAGCTCTGAGCGATGCGCATCCTGCGCCAATACTCGTGGATGCCTTATTCGGCACTGGGCTGACCCGACCATTGGAACCGAGTGTGACCTTACCGCTCAAGCGCCTGTGCCAAGACGCCAAGTTCATCATCGCTGTGGACGTGCCGAGCGGCGTGGGCACAGATGACGGCGCGATGCTTGGCTGGGAAGAGGTTGACTATCTGGCAAACCTCACACTTGCGCTTGGCGCGTTAAAGCCTGCGCATGTGCTGTTTCCGGCGGCGCATTACTGCGGTCAGGTCAAGTTGCTTGATATTGGCGTATCGGCTTCATCAGATGTTTCTATCGGGCATTTGGGCACTGAGCATTTGCGCCCAGAATATTGGGAGCATAAATACACCCGCGCGGTCGCCGTTATTAGCGGGCAAATGACAGGGGCTGCGCAACTGGCAGCCAATGCAGCGGCGCATATCGCTGGATATACGGTTCTTGTGACTGAAACTGAGGTTCAGGGTATCCGATCGTCGCTCGTTCAGCGGCGCTTGAGCAATGTTTTGGCCGATGATCGGTTTAAGACGTTTGTTGTCGGGCCGGGGCTTGGCATTGGGGCAGATGCGCGGGCAACGCTACAGACGCTGCTTGAGCATGAGTGCGATCTTGTGCTTGATGCCGACGCATTAACGATCCTTGCGCAAATTGGATTGGACGGTGTTCGTACCCGCAAAGGCCTAACGATTTTGACGCCGCACGAGGGCGAGTTCAAGCGGCTGTTCGGTGATTTGAGCGGCAGCAAGATTGATCGCGCTAGAGCCGCTGCGCTTAAGGCAAATGCGGTGATTATCTACAAAGGTGCCGATACTGTGATCGCATCGCCCGAGGACTATCGCTGGGCGACGGTTGCTCCTTTCGCTTCATCCTGGCTCGCGTCTGCTGGAACGGGTGATGTTCTTGCGGGGATCACGGGCGCATTATTGAGCTTTTTGAAACACCCTCGATTGGCAGCATCTGCCGCAGTTGCGCTCCACGGTGCGATTGCGCGGCAGGTTGGGGCGGGGTTAACGGCGGATGATATGATTAGTGAACTACGGGCGACGCTGCGGGACAATGGCTATGACTAATACCATCGTCAGACTGGCGGCGCGCGGTGACGGGGTTACGGCATCAGGCGACTTTTTTGCGCGCACTGTGCCCGGTGATGTCATCGCTGCGGACGGCAGCGTGACGCGTGGCCCTGATCATATCGATCCTGCCTGTCGCCACTTTGGCACCTGCGGCGGGTGCCAGCTTCAGCATGTGAGTGACGCCGCCTATGCGCGCTATATGATTGACCGGATCAGCGAAGCGCTTCACGCCCAAGGGCTGCTGACGCCTGAAATTCGCACGCCTTATCTGTCTCCACCCGCCACGCGGCGGCGCGCGGCGTTTACGGCTGAGCGCAAGGGCAAGCTCGTTCGGCTTGGCTTCAATGAGGCGGGCAGTCATCAGTTGGTTGATATTGCGCAGTGCCCAGTGCTTGATCCCCGGTTGTTCGCGCTCACCGGGCCACTGCGCGGTTTCCTGCGCGATGTGATGAAGGAGCGAAAGCGCGTCTCAGTGCGGATGACGCTGGCTGATCAGGGGATTGATCTGATGATCGGCGGCGTTGAAGCCGAAGGACTCGCCGCGATTGAGGCAATGACGAGCTTTGCCCAGAAGCACAGCCTTGCCCGGCTGATCGTTGATGAAGGCTACGGCCCATCAACACGCTGGGAGCCGGAGCCAGTGACGATCACGCTCGGCGGCGTTGCGGTGTCGCTGCCCGAAGGCGCGTTCCTTCAAGCAACGGCCGACGGCGAGGCGGCACTTGTTCGCGCGGTTACCGAAGCGATTGGGGATGCCGGGGAAACCGCCGATTTATTTGCAGGGCTTGGCACATTTGCTTTTGCGCTTCCGGGCAAGGTGCACGGCGTTGAGGGAGGGCGCGATGCCTTGCTGGCGTTACATTCTTCGGCGAAGCGGGCAGGGCGGCCAATCAGCGTTGAGCACCGTGACCTGTTCCGCAGGCCACTCACCGCCCAAGAGCTTAACCGCTTTGACGGCGTAGTGATCGATCCACCGCGCGCCGGGGCGAAGGAGCAAATCGCCGAACTCGCCGTAAGCAGCGTGTCGCGCATCGCCTCGGTCTCATGCAATCCAGCAACCTTCGCGCGTGATGCCAAGATGCTCACCGACGGCGGTTACCGGCTTGATTGGATACAGCCGGTCGGCCAGTTCAGATGGTCAACCCATACCGAACTGGCCGCGCGGTTTAGCCGTTAGAGCGAATCGTCATCAACTCAGATGATTTGTGCATCTCTGATTTTGGCGTTTGCGATTGTGATGAGTTTTCGCATTGTTGCGGTGAGGGCGACGATGGGTTTTTTGCCGTTGTCGATGAGGCGTTGATAGAAGGTTTTGAGGGCTGG
>JANOXQ010000083.1:0-8127 GCA_031418495.1 Sphingomonadales bacterium | reverse complement strand
CGCGAACGCGAGATTGACAATACCGCCAGCGCCCGGCGAAACAGTGAGTGTCCGTGTGTTCGCTGCACCGTAGGCAGATGATGTTGTTGATGTAATCGAAGAGGTTGCGTCTGATGTGGCCCCGCCGCCACCGCCCGTCATAACCGGTGGATCATCAAGCTTTCGCGTTGCGCCGCTTTGTCCTTTACGAGTCGTGCCGAGATAGGCCGCAGAGGCTTCAAACGCTGCGTCGGATGAGAGTGTGGTGATTTCAAGTACGCCGCTCTCTGCGCCAATGCTGAACACTGCGTTGCCGCTTTTCAGCACGGCCGACCAATTGGCGAGCGCGGTGACATCAGTTCCAGCGCCCCGCAACAGCTTAAAATTGAGTGTCTTAGGAAGCTGGCCATCCTTAATCGAGGTATCAAAATCATACGCGACTGAAATAGGTGGCGGCGATGTGACGACCATCGTCACGTCGGCATTTAGTTCTGGCTTCCCAGTCGGCTCAATCTGGGTCGCAAAATCGATGCTACTCTGTGTCGCTAGCGCACCAAGGCCACTGACTTGAGCTACAGCTACACCATTCTGCGTGGCCAACAATCCTTTGGGCAATATTGGTATTGGTTGCACGGTCGGTCTGGAATGAACCGCCAGCCGAGGCTGTAGCCAAAGGTGCGCGCGCGGGCATTGTCCGGCGCTATCTCGTAACCATTGATGTCGACGGCGAAAGCGAAACCGTTGTCGTGATTGTTGAAATCGGAAGCGAGGGCTGGACAGGAAAAACATGGCTCCCGCCCAAACGCGGAAAAAGCAAAAACGCGCTGGCAGACTATCTCGATAATAAGGTGCGTGGCGGCGTTCTCCAGTACCGCCGTGCAGACAAAGAAAAAGGCGGTGCCCTATGAGCACCGCCTTGCATGATCGCTTGCTTTTGATCCGTCATGCCACAGCTATGGCAAGCGCCGAATGCCTCCGGGGCAATAGTGGTTTCTATAGTCCAATCACTATGAACAATCAAACAAATCCAACCGTCATATCGGCGGGAGGCAAGAGCGCACCAACGCTCCGAACCGCAGGCACTAATCCTGCACCTTGCACAGCGCGCGCTGTGCTTAGTTCCCGCCACCGGGCACCCAGGCACGGGCAGTCATAGGCTTAAAAGATGAAGGAAGATTTTCGATGTGCGCACTGCGGCGCACTTTTGTTCAAGGCAGAACCTCAAGCGCTTTTGAGCGTTCTGGAAATCAAATGTCGGCGGTGCCGTACACTCAACGTAATGCGGCCCGTGAGCCAAAACCTGACCGCCAAATGAGCGGCATCAGGAGAAATACATTGTGGCTTCATTCACCTACGACTCAGGCCGTGAACTTCGCGGGCTTTCACTGTGCGCCGGATACGCCGGCCTCGATCTCGGGCTTCATATCGCAGAGCCCGGATATAAAACTGTTTGTTACGTTGAGCGGGAAAGCCATGCAGCGGCCACTCTGGTGGCGCGGATGGAAGACCAGGCATTGGTTGACGCGCCTATTTGGGACGATCTTAAATCCTTCGACGGCCGCGCATTGCGTGGCAGAATTCATCTCATCACTGCCGGTTATCCCTGTCAACCATTCAGCTTTTCCGGGCACCGCAAAGGTCGGGATGATGCTCGACACCTTTGGCCCGACATCGCCCGCATTATCGCAGAGGTTGAACCCGAATGGGTCTTTGCCGAGAATGTCGAAGGGCTCCTCAATTTGGGATATGCCGACGTGTGCGACAGCCTTCGCAGCTTGGGCTACACGCCAAAAGCGGGCTTGTTCTCGGCGCGCGAAGCAGGCGCAAGCCACAGGCGCGGCCGCATTTTCATCTTGGCCCACGCCAACAGCTTTGGATTCGGGCCACTTTGTCGATCTAATGGCGGGCAATCTGAATTTGCAACCCGTCAAAACGATCAATCTAGGGCCAGCCAGCACGGGCCAAATGCCGCTATCGAATGCCGCGCGCGGCTGGACAGCGATGTAGATGGTTTTGAAGGCCATGGGATGGTGGGCCAGCGAGGCGAGCCGCCACTCTTCGCTTCCGGTCCGGGTGACCTTGTGGAATGGCAACGGATCATTGACCAATACCCTTATCTCCAACCCGCGCTTTTACGGGCTGATCATGGGTTGGCCAATCGGGTGGACGAAAGCAGAGGATGCGGTAACGGGGGTTTGCAGCATGGCTGCAGCGCTCGCTTGGTCAATTCTTAAAGCTGATTTCATTGCCGATGCAGGAGGCTTGCAATGACGCTTGAACCTGTAAATTCCGTCAAGCCGGTAGCCCCATACATCGGCGGCAAGCGAGCGCTCTCAAAAATACTTGTCGATCAAATCGTCGCCGTCGATCATGACCTTTATGCAGAGCCATTTGTTGGTATGGGCGGCGTCTTCTTTCGCCGCAAACACCGTCCGCGCGCTGAAGTTATCAACGACATATCTAAGGATGTCGTTCTGCTGTTCCGCTGGCTTCAGCGGCACTATCAGCAAGTCCTCGACATGCTTAAATGGCAGATATGCTCGCACGAGGATTTTGACCGACTTCTTGCTACCGATGTCGCCACCTTGACAGAGCTTGAGCGCGTGGCCCGCTTCCTCTTTTTGCAACGCACATCGTTCGGCGGGCAGGTCGCGAAACGCAACTTCGGCCTATCGCGCAATACACCCGCGCGCTTTGATCTGACCAAGCTTGTTCCCATGCTTGAGGACGTTCACGAACGCCTGTCGAGCGTGTTAATTGAGAACCTGCAATATGAGACCTTCATCAATCGTTACGACGCCGAGAAAACTCTATACTATATCGATCCACCATACTTTAGTTCCGAGGGCGATTATGGCCCGGGCGTATTCGCTCGGGCGGACTTTGCTAACCTTGCTGACCTCCTCTCGCGCATCAAAGGCCGGTTCATAATGTCTTTGAATGATCGCCCCGAAACGCGTGCCATCTTCGCGGCATTTAAGATCGATTCCGTCACCTTAAACTACCGCATCAGCGGAAAAGTCACCCCTGCGAAGGAAATAATCATATCGAATATATAGTCAAAAAGGTTAATTCAACTTATCGGAGGCGGGAACACGAAGAGTGCCCATCGATTGACCGCCTCCTTTAAGCTATTGATATTGTTGGTTTTTCATAGTACCACATAGCGGTGGGAGACGTCTGACATTTTCTTGGGTTCAACAACGTATTTCTGCGGTTTTTTAACGGTCTGGCAGCGCGCACTGTGTCAAAACAGGTGGGACGCGGACAATAAATGCTGCGGCCACGCACGGCCTTCCAAAAGCCCTTGATTGCGGGGTTTCTGTCCTGATGTATCCCGAAAAATCCTTGAAAATCCCGGTTAGTGTTTAGATGTATTTATTGTCCCATCACAACGGGCTTGTATCAGTTCGCATTATGGCTCTCCAATTATGATTCGGAGAGTGGTGCAAATGTTATTGCAAGTCAATATCAATAATAGAAATGCTATTCGGGTATCTGTCGATTCTGTTTGAGAGCTTCACCCGCCAGATAAAGCGATCCGAGGATCAGAATTGGACCGTCGCCGCTTTGATCCAACGCCTTTTCAAGGGTTTCTGCGGCGTTTGAAGCCATACCGAGCGTCGCACCAATGGCTGAAAGTGCCTGTGGTGGGTGATGAGGGTGGCCACGAACAGGAAGAGCGACCAATCGATCCGCAAGCCCTTCAAAATGGCGCAGTATTCCGTGGGCGTCTTTGTTGGCGAGGATGCCTGTGATAATCTGAATTCTCTCATTAAAGAGCAGGGTTTGGCGGAAATGTTTAGCAACCGCGATTCCGCAATCCTCATTATGACCACCATCAAGCCAGACTTCGCGTGTTCCAGTCAGTGGTCCCTGTTCAAGCCTTTGAAGGCGCGCCGGCCAATGCGCCCATCCCATCGCGGCCCGTAGCGCGGCATCGGGCACCGCGATTGCCGATTGATGCCGCAGCATCGCAATTGCGAGTGCGGCATTATCAGCCTGATGTTGCCCTGCCATCATTGGCAACGGCAATGCCAATTTGCCCAATATATCTTTGTATTGCAGGAGATTATTGTAAATTATTGAATCCCAATCTGAGGATTTAGGATGCCAAATGGCCCCACGCTGTGCTGCACCTTCGCCAACTTTCGCTGCAATCTCAGAGGGATATTTCATCGTTACTAACGGCACACCTAATTTGGCGATGCCAGCCTTTTCACCCGCAATCTCGATGAGCGTTTCACCAAGGAAGCTCTGGTGGTCAATGCCGAGTTGGGCGATTCCGCATACTGCGGGTTGCGCAATAATGTTGGTTGCATCAAGTCTGCCACCAAGACCAACCTCGATAATCGCGGCATCGGCAGGCGTTCGCGCAAAAGCTAGGAAAGCCGCCGCCGTTGTCGCCTCAAAGAAACTCGGATGGATATCCTCGGAACAATCAAGCACTTCGGCAAGAAGTGGGGCAAGGGCATCGTCACTGATCAGCTTTCCCGAGACCCTGATCCGTTCGTTAAACCTCACAAGATGGGGGCTTGAATAGACGTGGACATTTTTGCCCGCTGCTTCGAGCGCAGCCCGCAGGAACGCGCAGGTTGAGCCTTTGCCATTGGTACCCGCAACATGAAATACCGGCGGCAGGGCAAGGTGAGGATCACCAAGACGCGCCATCAACGCGCAGATCCGCTCAAGCCCAAGCACGTCGCGCCCCGGCGAGAGCATCGTCAAACGGTTAAGCTGCGCCTGAACCGCTGGATCATCACTATGCGCGTGATCAGGCATCGCTTAGCCTCAAGCAGCAGCCTTTTGCGGCGTGAGATAGCCCATCAGTCGTGCGAGCGTCTGACGCAGATCAGCACGCGCAACGATCATATCGAGCATTCCGTGATCAAGTAGATATTCCGACGTCTGGAAATCATCGGGCAATTTTTCACGGATGGTATTCTCAATCACGCGCCGCCCTGTGAATGCCAAAGTGGCGCGCGGTTCAGCAAGTTGGACGTCGCCAAGTGTGGCATAACTCGCCATCACGCCGCCCGAGGTCGGGTCAGTCATCACAACGATATAGGGCAGGCCAGCATCATGAAGCTCTTGCACGCCGACGGTCATCTTGGGCATTTGCATCAGGCTGAGAATGCCCTCCTGCATCCGTGCCCCGCCTGAAGCCGTGAAGATGACATAGGGGCAATTCGCTTTAATCGCCGCGCGAATGCCAGCGATAAACGCCTCACCAACCGCAATGCCCATTGATCCGCCCATGAAAGCAAAATCTTGGACGCCGATAACAACATCAAGTCCCTCAATTTTGCCTTTGGCGTTGAGTAGCGCATCGCTTTCACCGGTTTCAAGCCGCGCAGCCTTGATCCGATCCGAATATTTCTTTGAATCGCGGAATTTGAGAGGGTCTTCGACTGTCTTTGGATTGGCTAGCGGCTGCCAGTTGCTTTCATCAAACAACTGCATGAAACGCTCGTTCGGGCCAATCCGCCCGTGATGACTGCACACTGGGCAGACCGAGAGATTTTCGACATATTCTTTGACGAAGATCATCTGTGAGCAACCGGGGCATTTGTGCCAGAGATTATCGGGCGTTTCCTTCTTCGCGATAAAGGGCAACGCATTGCGAACGCGTGAGAGCCAATTCATGCTGCTTTCTCCTGTCGTGCCCCGTTTAGCGCTTGGCGGAGTGTCGCGATATAGTTTTTGACGGGTTCAGCGGCATGTGCGCCGTGCATTCCGATGAGTTCAACAATGGCGGAGCCGACGACAACGCCGTCTGCAATCGCGCCGATTGCGGCGGCCTGTTCAGGTGTGCGGACGCCGAAGCCCACCGCGATCGGGAGATCAGTTGCCGCTTTGAGTTTGGCAACCGCGCTTTCGATGCTGGTTTGTGCGGCCTGTTGTTTGCCAGTGATGCCAGCGACCGAGACATAATAGAGGAAGCCGGATGCACCGTGAAGCACCTGCGGCAGGCGGGCCTCATCGGTGGTCGGCGTGGCGAGCCGGATAAAATCGACGCCAGCACTACGCAGCGCGGGGCCAAGTTCGCCGTCTTCTTCAGGCGGTAGGTCAACACAAATCACGCCATCAACGCCCGCATCTTTGCAGGCGGCGGCAAACCAATCGCCGCCGCGCACCGTCATCGGATTGGCATAGCCCATCAGGACAAGCGGAATATCGGCGTGGCGCGCGCGAAATGCCTTGGCGATGGCGAACAAATCAGCGGTCGTGGTGCCAGCGCGCAGGCTGCGCAGATTGGCCTCCTGAATCGCGGGACCATCGGCCATCGGATCAGTGAAGGGCATCCCGAGTTCAATGACATCAGCGCCGCCAGCGACAAGCGCATCAAGGATCGCGCTGGTATCAGCAGGTGACGGATCTCCGCCGGTCACAAAGGTGACGAGGGCAGGGTGGGGTTTTGCGAAGGCGGCGGACAGGCGGGTCATAGGGGACTCAATATGTTAAAAGGCCCGCTGCTTTCTGGATGCCGTGTTTCGGCCCAAGTGGCAGGTTCATGACCACTTGCTGCGACAAAAAAATGACTACCGTCGATCAATTTCGGATGAATTGAAACATCGATATTCCGGTAAAATTTGCTAGAATCTATGAATAACGCAGCCGTTGCGGCTTCCTCACTCAACTCATGCTTTCCACGCAAGTGAAGCTCAATCACAGCATCAGATGGAATATCAGGTTCAAATCCCGAAGCTGCGTGTGCAGAAACCAGTGCCTCATGAAATTTCGCACTGAACTCTGCCAACGTTCTGGTCACAACGTCACCCCAAGCGCGTCTGCAACAGTGAAGATATCCTTATCGCCGCGTCCGCAGAGGTTAACGATGATGATCTTATCCTTCGCCATCGTCGGCGCGATGCGCATTACAGCGGCAATCGCGTGGGCGGGCTCAAGGGCTGGAATAATCCCCTCAATCTTGCAGAGCAGTTTGAACGCCTCAAGCGCCTCAACATCGGTCGCGCTTTGATAATCGACGCGGCAAATCTCGTGGAGCCAGCTATGTTCGGGGCCGATGCCGGGATAATCAAGGCCAGCCGAAATGCTGTGCGCCTCATCAATTTGGCCGTCTTCGTCCTGAAGCAGATAGGTTTTATTGCCGTGGAGGATGCCGGGGCGTCCGCCAGCCAAGCTTGCCGCATGTTCTTTGTTAAGGCCGTGGCCCGCCGCTTCGACGCCGACCATCGCAACTTCGGGATCATCGAGGAAGGGATGAAAAAGCCCGATGGCATTTGATCCGCCGCCGATTGAGGCAATAAGCAAATCGGGCAGGCGACCTTCGCGCGCCAGCATTTGTTCGCGTGCTTCACGCCCGATCACGCTTTGAAAATCCCGCACCAATTCAGGGTAGGGGTGCGGGCCAGCCGCCGTGCCGATGATATAAAATGTGTCATGCACATTGGCGACCCAATCGCGCAGCGCCTCATTCATCGCGTCTTTAAGCGTGCGTGCGCCGCTTTCAACTGCACGGACTTCAGCGCCGAGCAATTTCATACGGAATACGTTGGGCGCTTGCCGCTCAATATCGCGCGCGCCCATGAAGATGATGCAGGGCAGGCCAAAGCGCGCTGCGACGGTTGCGGTGGCAACGCCGTGCTGACCAGCGCCAGTTTCGGCAATAATCCGCGTCTTGCCCATCCGCATCGCGAGCAGGATTTGGCCGATGCAATTGTTGATCTTGTGTGCGCCGGTGTGGTTTAGCTCATCACGTTTGAAATAAATCTTAGCGCCCATTCCGGGCTGCGCCGTCTTGGCAAGATGCTCGGTCAGCCGCTCGGCATAATAAAGCGGGCTTGGCCGCCCGACATAATGTTCCAGCAAATCGTCGAACTGCGCCGCAAACGCTGGATCAATCTTTGCCGCGCGATATTCGCGTTCAAGATCAAGGATCAGCGGCATCAGTGTTTCGGCGACATAACGTCCGCCAAACTGGCCGAAATGGCCGCGATCATCGGTGCCGGAGCGAAGAGAATTTGTAAGGGTCATAACTGCGATGCTGCTTTAAGGAATGCGGCGATCTTGTCCACATCCTTAATGCCGGGAGACGTCTCAACGCCGGATGAGACATCGAGCAACGATGCCCCGGTGATCCGCACCGCTTCAGCCAGATTGCGTGGATCAAGCCCTCCCGAAAGC
>JANOXQ010000082.1:0-6630 GCA_031418495.1 Sphingomonadales bacterium | reverse complement strand
GAAATCGCCAGCGCCACCGGAAAACCAACAATCAAACATATCAGCGTCGTGAGCGCAGCAACCGCGACAGATTTCCCAAAAATCTGGAGATAAAGCGGCTCAAGCGCACGGGCATAATTGGCGAAAGTGCCGCTGATTTTGATCGATGTCAGCCCGTCATTGCTGCCAAAGCTATACGCCCAGACAATCGCGAGCGGGATGATAAAAAACAGCAGCAGCCAAAGCGTCGGTGCCGTCGCAATGGCGGCAAACGCGCTACGCTGCTGCTTCCAGTCCTGCACTGATTAAGCCGCACGCACTCTTGTAAACGCCTCTTCAAACAGCGGCTGAATGTCTGCATTAAACTTGGCATATTCGCATTTGGACAGAACATCTGCGCGCGGGAAGATCACTTGGTTGTTGCTATATTCCTCACCCATCAATTCCTTAACCTTGCCATTTGGCGTTGGGTATTGGATCGCCTCAGTGATGCCTTTGCCAACATTGCCATCAAGCAGATAGTTGATGAACGCGTGCGCATTTTTGGGGTGCGGCGCGCCTTTGGGAATGCAGAGCGAATCTGAATTAAGCTGACTGCCTTCTTTAGGCACGACGAACCCGATGTCTGGATCTTCAACCATTTTCTGGGCAATATCGCCGTTATATTCAAGGACGAGATCAACCTCTCCCTTTACCAGCAAATCTTGGCCATTGTCTTCATGGAAGGCTTTGATGAAAGGCTTCTGCTTGATCATCATCGCTTCGATCTGCTTGATGTCGGCCGCGTTGATCTCATTGACTGATTTGCCGAGATATTTGCCGTAAAGCCGGAAGAGATCGCCGGCTTCCGAAAGCAGCGCGATTCGGCCCTTATACTGGTCAGAGTCGAACAACACCTTCCAGCTATCAGGCGCTGGATTGACCTTTGATTTCCGGTATCCGATGCCAAGCACAAGCCAAGTGTAGGGCATTGAATATTTACGACCCGGATCATAGGCAACGTCAGTGAACGCTGGATCGACATTCTTGAAATTGGGGATTTGCGCCATATCAAGCGGAACGATCATGTCAGACTGCACCATCCGCTCAACAAAATCATTTGACGGCACGATCACATCAAAGCCGGGGTTGCCCGCGCGCAGCTTTGCAAACAGCTCATCATTATTGGCGAATAGCGACATTTTGACGTTTGTGCCGCTAGCGCCCTTGTAATCGGCAAGCGTGGTTTCACCAATATAGGTGTCCCAATTGTAGAAGTTGAGTTCGGGCGCTTCGCCCGTCGCGGTAAGTTTGCCGTCAGCGCCGACCTTTGCGCTTTCACCGCCACTACAACCCGCAAGGCCAGCAAAACTGATCCCGATGGCTGCCGCACCAATGCCCTTCAGGAGTGAACGTCGGTTCGCTTTAAGCGCTTCCAAGCTGATGCGATCATTCATGGTGCAATCTCCCTCTTTGGTTATTTGACCCATGCTAACCAGAATGGAGCGGAAAAAAAGCCTTTTTTAACGTGCTCCGATTCAACGCCGCCCTTGATGGCGAATATTACTTGGCCGTCCGCGTTTCCCCGCCACTGGTCGCCGCGTGCGATCTTGGCGATTTCCGCGCGGCATCGCGAGATGGTTGGCCCCCTCAGGCAGCTCAAAACGCAGCGCGCCCGAGGCTGGATTGGCCTCAACCAAGCGCAATTGCAGCCGCTGGCCTAACGTATAGGTCTCGCCGCTATTTTCGCCGACCAGCCGGTGGTTGGCCTCATCATGTTTGAAATATTCTGCACCAAGCGTTGAGATTGGCACCAGACCGTCGCCGCCGATATCCTCAACGCTTGCAAAGAAACCAAATTTAGTGATCCCGCTGATCCGCGTATCAACGATCTGCCCGACGCGTTCGGAGAGATAGGCCGCGACATAACGGTCAACCGTCTCACGCTCAGCCTCCATCGCGCGGCGCTCATATTGGCTGATGGTTTCGCCAAGCACTGTCATCCGCGCCGCTTCATCAGACGTCAGCGCGCCTTCGCCAAGACTGTAAGCGCCAACCAGCGAACGATGGACAAGCAAATCAGCATAGCGCCGAATCGGCGACGTAAAATGCCCATAAGACCCTAGCGAAAGCCCAAAATGACCTTGATTGGCGGGCGCATAATAGGCCTGCGTCTGCGTGCGCAGAATTTGCTCCATCACTTGCGGGCGGAAATCAGCCTCACCAACCCGCGCCAGCACATGATTGAAAACTTTGGGCGTCACCACCTGACCAAGCGCAAACGGAACCTCAAACGTCTCAAGATAATCCTTGAGCGCGACCAACTTCTCACGCGCGGGCGGCTCATGCACGCGGTACATGCACGGCGCCTTTTTGGCCTCAAGCGCTTTGGCAGCGGCGACGTTCGCGGCGATCATGAAATCCTCAATCAGCCGGTGCGCATCAAGCCGTTCGCGCACGGCAATGCTCGTGATCCGGCCATTTGCATCAAGCACAACCCGGCGTTCAGGTAGATCAAGATCAAGCGGCTCACGCGCTGCCCGTGCCTTGGCGAGCAATGCCCAGCAATCCCAAAGCGGACGGAGCGCAGTATCGAGCAGCTCATGCGTGCCGCCATCAATTGCCGCCTGTGCATCTTCATACGCAATATTGGCCGCAACCCGGATTACCGCGCGCGTGAAGCGCCACGCCGTTACCTTGCCCACCTTGTTGATCGTCAAATGACAAGCGAGCGCTGCACGATCCTTATTGGCTTTAAGCGAACACATATCCGCCGAAAGCGTTTCAGGCAGCATTGGCACGACACGATCAGGAAAATAAACACTGTTTCCGCGCTTCTTCGCTTGGCCGTCAAGCGCAGAACCGGGACGAACATAGAACGACACATCGGCAATCGCGACGATGGCGTTAAAGCCCCCTGCCCCATCACTCTGCGCCCACACTGCATCATCATGATCGCGCGCGTCGGCAGGATCAATGGCAACAATGGGCAAATGGCGGAGATCTTCGCGATCCCCAAGCGGCAGCCGGGAAACCGCCTCTGCTTCTTGGATGACAGCATCCGGAAATTCATCAGGAATTCCGAATTTGTGGATCGCAATCAGGCTGAACGCGCGCGGCGCAAATGGGTCACCAATCACTTCGGCAACACGCGCGGTGATGCGCGGCACGCGACCAGCCTTTTCGGCACGAACCAGATCGCCCACCTTGGCCTCGCCGAGGTCAGTGATCAGCGTGTCGCGCCGTTCTCGTTTGTCGATTGGGCGGAGCCAGTGGCGGCCATCCTCATGCGCAACGACGCCGAGGAACGTCTCCTCACTACGCGCAAGCTTCTTCATCGGGTGCGCAACATGACCAGCCCCGCGCTCCTCAGTGCGGCAAAGTACGCGATCCCCAACACCAAGCGCACCACGACGCCCCTTTTCAATTACGCGCAGTCGCGGAATTGGAATCCCCTCCCCATGCCAAATTTCGGGCACACCGATTACTTGATCATCCTCAACGTCAACGATGCGCAGCACCGTCACTTTTGGCAATCCGCCCATTTTGTGGAACGCCCGCCCCGGCGCTGAATCGATCAGCCCTTCATCGGCCATATCCTTAAGCAACGCCTTGAGCGCAATCTTATCCGCCCCGTGCAGCCCAAACGCCTTGGCAATCTCGCGCTTACCAGCAGGCGTTGGTGAGGTGGTGATAAAATCAAGGATTTTTTCGCGGCTCGGCAGACCCAGGTTAGGACGTTTTGGCATATATAATGCGATAGGGGGTTGAGACGCGTCCGCCAAACGCTAATGCTGCCACTGCGAATGAAATATGATCTCTTCATTATTGGCGGCGGGATTAACGGCACCGCGATTGCGCGTGAGGCCGCGCTGAACGGCTGGTCAGTCATGCTTGTTGATAAGGATGATCTCGCCGCCCATACCTCATCAGCATCGAGCAAGCTGATCCACGGCGGACTGCGTTATCTTGAACAATATGAGTTTAAGCTGGTGCGAGAAGCGCTTGTTGAGCGAACGCGGCTGATGAAAGCCGCGCCGCATTTGATCCAGCCGATGCAGTTTGTCTTGCCCCAAGCCGAATCCTCGCGCCCCTGGATCATGGTGCGCGCGGGGCTGCTGCTCTATGATCTGCTCGCTGGAAAAAGCCCGCTCCCTTGGGCGCGGCGATTGAAAGGCAGCGATACGACATTCCAATCGCCACTCAAAAAACCCGGCAGCGGCTTCGTCTATTCAGACTGCAAGGTGGATGACGCGCGCCTGACGATCCTGAGCGCTCTTGATGCAGCCCGCGCGGGTGCCGTGATTAAAACCCGCACTGCGATGACATCGGCACGGCGTGACGGCGACGGCTGGGTGATCACCCTCTCTGATGGCAGCACCGTGACAGCACGAGCCATCGCCAATGCGGCTGGCCCATGGGTGAGCGAAGCCATCGGCAAAACCGGCATAAACAGCGCGCACGGCATTCGTCTCGTCAAGGGCAGCCATATTGTTGTGCCCAAATTATTTGATGGTGCGCAGGCCTATCTGTTGCAGCAGCCCGACAAGCGCGTGGTTTTCGCGGTGCCCTATCATGACGGGACGACAATGGTCGGCACCACCGATATCGCGGTTGAGCGGCCAGAAGATGCGGTGATTGACGCTAGCGAAATCGCCTATCTGCTCTATGCCGCCAATCTCTATTTCAAGCGGCAAATCAGCGAGAGCGATATCGTCAACACATGGTCAGGCATTCGCCCGCTCTACAATGACGGCGCGAGTGAAGCGCAGGAGGTAACGCGCGACTATGTGCTTGAACTTGACGAAGCTGGTGCGCCAATCCTCTCAGTCTTTGGTGGTAAGATCACGACTGCGCGGCACCTTGGCGAAGAAGCAGTCGCGCGAATGGCTGCTGCAACCGGCAAACCAGCAACCCCGCAAACGCGCGAACGTGCTCTTCCCGGCGGTGATCTTGGTACCAGTCTTACCGCATTCATTGATGCCCAGTGCGCGCTCCGACCTTGGCTTGGCCGCGAACGCACCGCTCGAATGGCAAGCGCATACGGCACTATGATCGCTGACATCATCGGCGATGCGAAATCAGCCACCGACCTCGGCACCGACTTAGGCGGCGGGCTTACGGCGCGTGAGATTGATTGGCTCGTAACCAATGAATGGGCAAAAACCGCCGATGACATCCTCTGGCGGCGCAGCAAGTTAGGACTGTCACTGAATGCGGATGCCGCGAAAGCGATTGCATCCTATTTAGCGCGCTGACCGCGCTCGCAAATTAGCAACGCAGCGTGCCGCAGTTGCGCCGTCCCAAAACTCTGGCCGCGCGCGGCTATGCTTTGGCCGCGCGAGTGCGGCTTCAAGATCGGTCATGAGTGAACCCGCCGTCACAAGCTGATTCGTGCCCTCATCAATTGTAATTGGCCGTTCAGTATTTTCACGCAGCGTCAGGCAAGGGATGCCGAGATAAGTTGTTTCTTCTTGGATACCGCCTGAGTCCGTGATCGCCGCCGCAGAACCGAGGACGAGGCTCATGAAACGAATATAGGGTTGCGGTTCGATCAATCGGACACCTGCCGTTTCGAGCTTCTTACCAAGCCCGGTTTCGGCCAATCGTTTGGTGCTCCTGGGATGGACTGGCCAGACAAGTGGCAAACGCGCCTGCACTGCGATCAATGCGTTAACCAGTTCAGTCAGCGGGCCATCTTCATCAACATTGCTTGGTCGGTGGAGCGTGACAACGCCGTACCCGCCAGCACTCAACCCAAGTTCGCCCGCAACATCGGCGGCTTCAATCGCTGGACGCACCATTTCAAAACTGTCGAGCATGATATTGCCGACACGCGTGATCCGATCAGGCGCGCAGCCTTCGCCGATCAGGTTTGCATCACCATCGGGCGACGGCGTCCACAGGACATCGGCAATCGCGTCCGTAACAAGTCGGTTAATCTCCTCGGGCATCCGCCGGTCGCCACTGCGCAGGCCCGCTTCCAAATGGACGCAAGGAATGTGGAGCTTTGCCGCAACCATCGCTGCCGCCGCCGTAGAATTGACGTCCCCTACGACGATCAGCCAGTCAGGCCGCTCGGCTATGGCGATCCTTTCATAGGCAATCATCACATTGCCGGTCTGTTCGGCATGGCTGCCCGAACCGACGCCGAGATGATGGTCAGGCGCAGGCAAACGCAGATCCGCAAAGATCGCATCGGACATGTTGGGATCATAATGCTGACCGGTATGGATCAGGACAGGTCGAAAATCAGGAGACGCTGTCAGCGCGTGCCAGAGCGGCGCGACTTTCATGAAATTGGGCCGCGCGGCGGCAATCATGTGAACTTTGTCTACGCGTGTCATAGACATTGCATATAGAGATAAAGTTTAAGAAGAGAAAAGGGGCGCGATGCGGGCACCGCGCCCCAAATTCAGCAATTACGCAGCCGAAAGATTCACTGCTGAGCTTTTGCCGCGCTGATCAACTTCAACTTCGTAAGAAACGCGCTGTTCCTTATCAAGCGTTGACATGCCGGCGCGCTCAACGGCGCTGATGTGAACGAAGCTATCTGCTCCGCCGCCATCGGGCGCAATGAAGCCATAGCCTTTATCGGTATTGAAGAATTTTACTGTGCCTACGGGCATGAGATGTTTCCTTTCGCGAAACAGGTGCCGTATCCGCAAAAGC
>JANOXQ010000081.1:0-75328 GCA_031418495.1 Sphingomonadales bacterium | reverse complement strand
CGTCGATTACGCTGCCGGATCGCGCGCAGCCTTCGCGAAAAATGTGAAGCTCTACTGCAACCCCGCCATCAGACAGCACCGCGCGGGTTTCGCCCGGCGACGCGTCAAACGCGATGTCACGCATCAAGCACGCCTGCGCTGATCAGCAGCGCGCGCGTTTCAAATAGCGGCAGACCGATGACGCCTGAATGACTGCCGCTCAGGAACCGCACGAACGCCTCGGCATGGCCCTGGATCGCATAGCCGCCCGCTTTGCCCTGCCATTCGTTGCTGGCGATATATGCCGCAATTTCGGCTGCGCTGAGTCGTTTGAACGCGAGCGTAGTGACGGACAGGCGGTGCCGCGCGGTGCCGCTTGCGTCGATCACGGTCACAGCGGTGAGCACCTGATGCCGTCGCCCTGAGAGCAGATCGAGGCACGTCTGCGCCGTCGCTGCATCCTCAGCCTTGGGCAGGATGCGCTGCCCGACCGCTACGACTGTATCCGCCGCGAGGATCACGGCCCCGCCGTGTCGCGCGGCTATATTTTCGGCCTTTTCACGCGCTATTCGCTGCGCATAAACGCGGGGAAGCTCGGCCTTGTGCGGGGTTTCATCAAGGTCAGCGGGGTCAATCGCACTTGGCACCACCCCAATTCGCGCGAGCAAATCAAGCCGCCTTGGGCTTGCCGAGGCGAGGATCAGGCGCACGGAAACTGCGCTTACTTAAAGCGGTAAGTGATCCGGCCCTTGGTCAGATCATAAGGCGTGAGTTCGCACAGAACATCATCACCAACGAGCACGCGGATGCGGTTCTTGCGCATTTTTCCGGCGGTGTGCCCCAAAACTTCGTGATCATTTTCAAGCTTCACGCGGAACATGGCGTTGGGCAAAAGCTCCAACACCGTGCCGCGCATTTCGAGCAATTCTTCCTTAGCCATGCAATTCCTTGAGCATCAAAACATCAAATTCTGCCGCGCTTTAGCGCGGGTAAGCGCAAAAGGGAAGCGGGGGGCTTAGTTTGTTATTTACTGCTTAGACTGCTTTCAGCCAGCCCTTAGAACGCAGCACATCATAGGCAAGGCCAATCTGGCGCGGTGTGAATGCCTTTTTGCGGTCATTCCAATTATGAATTCTGGTAACGGCTTCGTCAGGGCTCTGCGCAGCTTCGCGGTCTACAACCCAATGAACGGTCGCCAGCAGTTCAAGCCCGTAGGGCGTCTCAAAGCCTTCGACGAGTTTGGCGACACGTTCAAACCGATCCTGAACGTCGGGCATATCGACAAGGAACCGGGTCGCGTCCTCATAGGCACCGGGAACGATGGTCAGTTCCTTGAACGGTTGATCGCCCCCATCCTGATAGCCCGAGACAAAATGCCCTTCGACCCTGTTCAGGACATGGCTGAGCTTCGTCGCATAAGGCCCATAATGACCCTTCTCGTATTCGAGATTGAGCGGCTGTCCGGCAAGCTGCATGAAATACATGAGTTTTTGCGCTTCGATCAGGGTTACGAATGGATCGAGCAGGCCTTTCAGGTATTGCTGCATCAGCACAACTAGCGAGGCACGCCCCGGCGTCATGTTCGGAACGTCCTTGGACTTCACCACTTCAGGCGCGCCCTTTGGCTCATAGATGACGACATCGAGGTTGGTTAAGTCCTGCAAAGCCGACTTGATCCGGGGCAGCACTTCGTTCCAGTCAAGCCCGCCCAGACCCGCGCCCAGCGGAGGGATGGCAATCGACTTGATCCCGCGCACACGGATCTCCGCAGCCAGCGCAACGAGGCCGCTGTCGATGTCCTCGATCCGGCTCTTGCCCTTCCAGTGGCGCTTGGTAGGAAAGTTGACGATGAAGCGCGGTGAGAATTTGCCCGTTTCATGCACGAACATCTGGCCCTGCTGCACCTCACCCGCCTTGCAAGCCGCCTCATACTCGCGGAAATTCAAAGGGTAGGCCTTTTTGAATTGCAAGGCGACGCCTCGGCCCATGATGCCGACACAGTTCACCGTGTTGACAAGTGCATCGGTTCCCGCCTCGAAAAGGTCGCCGCTTGTGAGTATAATCTGTGCCATGGCTCTCCTTAGTAATACCATGTTGGCATTGGTTTAATAGTCATTTGATGCCCACCACCCGCAACGCCTTGAGCGGCGATCTTTGCAACCCGATCATTCTTTGTGGCGATTCCCTTGATCAGATGCCAAGGGAAATTATGCTCGACAACAAACTCCGCCTGTTTGCCACGCTTGATTGACGGATCGACATTGGCACCAGACCACCGGTTTGCTTCCACCGCATCCCAATTGACCTCGGCCAACTGATCCATATCTGCCCGATCCTCAAAGTCATAGGCTCCTGCATTAGAAAGCGTGAAAGCCCAGCGGCGGGCTTCTGCTTCCGCCCAAGCAACGCTTTCCCGCAAATCTGCGATAAGGTGGACAATTTCATCCTGTCCGCCGCGATAACTCAGCCCTTCATTTTTCATATGGATCATGAACAGCATGATCGAACGGCGGCAGAAATAGAAGGGAACGCACTGGCCGACGAACAGGCCTGAATGGCTGGCAAGCGTCAACTCGTTCATCCGCCGCGCCTTGATAGTGTTCATACCGATAACGGTGCCCGGAACATCGCGACCTTCCAATTCCGCATCAGACCACAGGCATCCATCCGCCACAATCGACGCCAGTTTATCGACATGGATGATGTGATAGATTTTAGGGTTGGCGGGGACGGGCATTTTAAGATTGTGCAATAGCACATCAGATTGGACAACCCCCAAACAAAAACCCCGCCCGGAATACTCCGGACGGGGTTTCTATACTCACAGATAATGTAACCAGCCTACATCGCGCCGTGGGCCAGTGCTGCGAGCAGCAAGAGCGCAACGATGTTGGTGATCTTGATCATCGGGTTTACCGCCGGGCCTGCAGTATCCTTGTAAGGATCGCCAACAGTATCGCCAGTGACAGCCGCCTTATGGGCTTCGCTGCCTTTGCCGCCGTGGTTGCCGTCTTCGATGTACTTCTTGGCATTATCCCATGCGCCGCCGCCCGATGTCATCGAGATCGCAACGAACAGGCCGCCAACGATCACACCGAGGAGGAGCGCGCCAAGTGCGGCAAATGCCTGCGCTTGACCAGCCACTGCGTTGATCACGAAATAGACCACAATCGGCGCAAGCACTGGCAGCAGCGACGGGATGATCATTTCCTTGATCGCGGCCTTGGTGACAAGGTCAACGGTGCGGGCATAATCAGGCTTAGTTTCGTAAGTCATGATGCCGGGGTTTTTGGCGAACTGATCCCGAACGTCCTTCACTACTTCACCCGCCGCACGGCCAACCGCCGTCATCCCCATCGCCCCGAAGAGGTAGGGGAGGAGTGCGCCGAGCAACAGCCCGACGATAACATAGGGGTTTTCAAGGCTGAAGTTCACCTTGAGATCAGGGAAAAATTCGCCAAGATCGGCGGTGTAGGCCGAGAACAAGACAAGCGCTGCAAGCCCTGCTGAACCAATCGCATAGCCTTTGGTCACAGCCTTGGTGGTGTTGCCAACCGCATCAAGCGCATCAGTTTTTTCACGAACCGATTCGTCCATCCCGGCCATTTCAGCAATACCGCCCGCATTGTCGGTAACTGGCCCGTAAGCATCAAGTGCTACGACCATACCGCCAAGTGCCAGCATCGCTGTTGCTGCAAAAGCAATGCCGATTACGCCTGCAAGTTGATAAGCGATAATGATGCCTGCACAGATTACAAAGGTTGGCAGTGCGGTTGATTCAAGGCTGATTGCCAGACCTTGGATGACGTTGGTGCCGTGGCCCGTTTCCGAAGCCTTGGCGATTGAGCGCACCGGACGGTAGTTGGTGCCGGTGTAATATTCGGTGATCCAGATCAGAAGCCCGGTGATGACCAGCCCCAAGAACATGCAGTAAAACAGCGTGCGTCCGGTGAAGCCGCCAGTGCCGTCAAGATTGGCACCAATTAGCGTTTCCATGCCGCCCAGAGCGTAACTGGTTGCAAACCAGATTGCCGGAACCGATGAGACTGCGGTGACAAGGAAGCCCTTGTACATCGCGCCCATGATGTTCTTCGATCCGCCAAGGCGAACGAAGTAGGTGCCAAGGATCGAGGTAATCACGCAGACGCCGCCAACTAACAGTGGCAGGCTCATAAGTGCTAGAAGTTGTTCAGGGCTTGTTGTTTCTGAGAGTTTGAGCGCCAGCAACACCATCGTCGCGCCGAAGGTGACGACATAGGTTTCAAACAAATCGGCAGCCATGCCTGCGCAATCGCCCACGTTATCGCCCACGTTATCGGCGATTACGGCTGGGTTACGAGGGTCATCCTCTGGAATTCCGGCCTCTACCTTACCGACAAGATCGGCACCAACGTCAGCGGCCTTGGTGAAGATACCGCCGCCAAGACGCGCAAAGATTGAAACGAGCGATGCGCCAAGGGCAAGTGCGGTGAGTGCGGTGATGACAACACGGTCATTGGCGGGAAGCCCGTGGCCCAGAGGCCCGGTACTGGTGAGATGCCAGAAGAAGCCCGCAATCGCGAGCAGCGCAAGGCCTGCAACGAGCATCCCGGTGATAGCGCCCGAACGGAACGCCATCGTTAGCCCTTCTTGCAAACCAACGCTTGCGGCCTGTGCCGTGCGAACATTCGCGCGCACCGAGATGTTCATCCCGATAAAGCCAGTCGCGCCAGAGAGCACCGCGCCGAGCACGAAGCCGACGGCTGAGATTGGCCCAAGCAGAAGGGCAACCAAAACCGCAACGACAACGCCGACGATGGCGATGGCGCGGTATTGCCGTCCAAGATAGGCACCGGCACCTTCTTGAATGGCTGCTGCAATTTCTTGCATTTTGGCGTTGCCGGCAGAAGCACTTAGCACCTGTCGGCTAGTAATGATGCCGTAAACCACGGCGAGCAATCCACATAGGATTGAAATTGTTATGAGTGACATTCGGGTTTCCCTCCCCCGGTTGTTCAAAGAATAGGGTCACAAGGTGAACCCCCGCGACCCAAGCACCCGCGCGCTATAGTGCGGTGGGTGCGGTTATGGCAAGCCGTGAAGCCAACCGAGCTTTTCTGGGAGGGGCACCGGGCCTTCATGATCGGTCAGGATCAGGTCTTCACCCGCCGTCATCTTGCCAATTCGGGTGACGGGAACTGGCAGTGGAGGGAGAGGGAGCGCAGACGTGAAAAGAAGCTGATAATCATCGCCTGCTGTCGCCGCGCGCAACCGCGCCTCGCGGGTTTCGCCTGCATATTGGCGGAAAGCCTGTGACAGTGGCACAGCGTCGAGGTCAATCACAGCGCAGAGGCCAGAGGCGGCGGCTAGGCGGCACGCATCAATCAGCAGCCCGTCGGATACATCCATCATCGCTGTTACAACCGGCGCAAGCAGCGCGCCTGCGCGAAGTTGGGGCTGAGGGCGTTGATAGGCGGCGAGGAGTGTTGCGTCGCCCTTTTGCAGGCCTTGCGCAATTGCAAGCCCAAGCCCTGCATCGCCAATCGTGCCTGTCACAAATAGTGCATCGCCCGTATGTGCGCCGCTGCGCGCTGGCACTGGCCCGCTTGCCTCTCCAATCAGGGTCAGGCCGAGAACGCGACTTGGCGCGCTCACTGTATCGCCACCGAGCAAGGGCACATCAAAATGGGTGAGCGCTACGCCCAAGCCAGCGGCAAAGCGCGCGTCCCAATCGGCGTCACCGCACAGCGTATATGACATCATTGCCGCGCGCGGGGTGCCGCCCTTGGCCGCAAGATCGGATAAATTCACCGCGAGCAATTTCCACGCGACGCTTTCGGGCGGATCGGAGTGGAGATAGTGGACGCCCTCGACCAGCGTGTCGTGAGTGAGGATCAACCGCGCCCCGCCAATCTCAAGCACAGCCGCATCGTCATTCAGCCCGCGCGCCGCCGGATGAGTGGCGAATTGGCGCAGTGCCGCGATGAAGGAGAGTTCAGCGCTCACCCAATGCCCGTTCCCATGCCAGCGCATCGGCGACGATCATATCGAGATCAGCCCGTTTGGGCACCCACGGCAGGGTGCTGCGAATGCGGCTATTGTCCGCAGTCAGCGCATCGGGATCACCTGCGCGGCGCGGCCCGAGGGTGCGGACGATCTTGCTATTTGTCAGCCGGTCAACGCTATCAAGCACTTCAAGCACTGAAAACCCGCGACCATAGCCTGCGTTCATGATGTGGCTCACGTTCGGTTCGGCAACCAGTTTCTCAAGCGCCAGCACATGCGCGTCGGCCAAGTCGCTGACGTGGATATAGTCGCGCACGCCCGTTCCGTCGGGTGTCGCAAAATCAGTACCGAACACGCCGACGCCGTCACGTTTGCCAAGTGCGGCTTCAACCGCAACTTTGATCAGATGCGTTGCGCCTGCGGTTGATTGCCCTGTGCGACCCTTGGGGTCAGCGCCAGCGACGTTGAAATAACGTAGCGCTGCATAATTCATCGGGTACGCCGCCGCAACATCGGTGAGCATCGCTTCGGTCATCAGCTTTGACATGCCATAAGGGTTGATCGGGCGCGTTGGCATATCTTCGTTGACCGGCGTGACTTCGGGAATGCCGTAAGTCGCGGCGGTTGAAGAGAAAATGAAATGTTTTACCCCGCCGGTTATCGCGCATTCGATCAGGCTGCGGCTCGCGGCTGTGTTGTTTCGGTAATATTTGAGTGGGTTTTCAACCGATTCTGGTACGACGACTGAGCCTGCAAAGTGCATGATCGCACCAATACCGTGTGATTTGATCGCTTCAAGCACCAGCGCCTCATCAGCGATATTGCCCTCAACAAAACCAACATCTTCGGGCACAGCCCAGCGGAAACCCGTGACGAGATTGTCAATCACCACCACTGGCCAGCCCGCATCGCGCAGGGCAAGCACCGCATGGCTACCGATATAACCAGCGCCGCCAGTGACAAGAACGGGGAATTTTTCGGACATGAGATACTCCACTACTTCCACTGGGCTATTTGACCAGATTTGGCCACAGCACAACCGCGCGCTTGCCTTTGCTGTCGGTCGAGGGATAGGAGACTCTTAGGGGAGAGACTAATATGGCCGATCATAAGGCAATTTTCATCAGTGGCGGCGCATCAGGCATTGGCAAGGCGACCGCGCTTCATTTCGCAGCCCAAGGCTGGTTTGTTGGTTTGGCCGATGTCGATGAGGCTGGATTGGCCGCGACTGCCGCGCTTCTGCCTGAAGGCAAAGTCTCCACGCACATCATGGACGTGCGCAGCCGTGCGGCTTGGGAGGCGGCACTCACCGATTTCTGGGCGGCATCGGGCGGGCGGCTTGATGTGATGTTCAACAACGCCGGAATCGCGCGCGGCGGCGCGTTCGGCGATGTTGCGCACGACGATCATGATCTGCTGATCGATATTAATTTCAAGGGCGTGGTTTACGGGGCGGAGGCGGCGCTGCCGTGGCTTAAGAAAACGCCTGAGTCATGCCTGCTCAACACCTGCTCAGCCGCCGGGATTTACGGCGCGCCGGGGCTCGTCACTTATGCTGCGACAAAGTTTGCCGTGCGCGGTCTTTCCGAAGGGTTGGAGGCCGAGTGGGGGGCGCTTGGGATTAAGGTACGTAACCTCATGCCAAGTTTTATCGATACGCCGCTGCTTGATGTGACCACCGCTGGCACCAACCGTTCGGCACGTGAAGGCGTTCAGAGTGCGGGGCTGGAATTTACCCCTGTTGAAGTGGTTGCCCAGGCGGCATGGGATGCCGTTCACGGTGAGGCGTTGCATGTGCCGGTCGGTAAAACCGCTAAAAGCCTTGCGTTTATGGCACGTTGGGCACCGGGGATGCTGCGCAAACGGATAAGGCGTACGCCGGGTTCACGGATTTGAAGGGCTGCGTGTTTTGCTCGATTAACTAACAATTACTCTACCAGATTGGTAAACCCGTGCTTAACCCTTGGGCATGAAAAGAGTTCTTGTCCTTACCAACGAAGCCGCGCGGCACCCGTTTCGTAAGTCGATGCCGCAGCCTGTGATTGAAGCGCCGACGCGTGAACCGCTGACTAACGGGGTATTCTTCTTGATCAGCTTTATGTCGGGCTTCATCATCTTTTTTGGAATGATTGTTTAGTGCATTGGAACGCAATTGCTTTCCAACAGTTCCCAAACTCTGCTAACACTTTGCAGACAACAGATTGGGGATGGAATGAGCTGGTCTACACGGCAAACCGAAAATAAGCTGATCGGCCTACCTATCGGGCGCGTCGATGAGAAAAGTTGGGAAGCGCTGCTTGGCCATCTTACCCAAGCAATTGCCGCTGCTGCTTCCGCCAAAATTGATTTCGCGCTCGATCTTAGCGGCGTTGATTATATGTCATCACGGGGCTTACGTGTTTTGACGCTCGCGCGGCGCGAGGCTGAAACACACCAGATCAAATTCACGCTCGCCCAACCCAATGAACGGATGCGCGAAATTCTTGCGATCAGCCGTTATGATAAAATCTTCAAGATTGAAGACTCGCTTGATTGATCAAAGGGGCAATTGACGATGCGCGTTCGTTTCTGGGGTACTCGTGGCTCATTGCCGGTCAGCCCGTCAGCGGCGGTGATCGCGGATAAGGTCGCTAAGGCATTGGTCGCTGCTAATGGCCGCAGCTTTGTTGATGAATGCGCGGCGCGCGAATTTGTTGAAACCGAACTCGATTTTGCGATTGGCCAAGGCTATGGTGGTGCATCAAGCTGCGTTGAAATTACTGATACCGGCAGTGCCTTTTTTATCTGTGACATGGGGTCTGGCTTGCGCGAATTCGGGCTTGATGCAGCGGTGCGCTGTGCCGCCGATCATCCGCGCCGTTATAACTTCTTCCTGTCGCACCTCCACTGGGATCATATCATGGGCTTCCCTTTCTTTCTGGGGAATTTTGATGGCGATGCGGTGATCACGATCTACAGCGGCCATGCCGATGCTGAACGCGCGCTGCGCCGTCAGCAGGAGGAAATCTCATTCCCTGTGCCGTTTGATTATCTCCGCGCACGTTTTGATTTTGTGACGATGGAACCGGGCAAGGCTTATGATGTTGACGGTATGACCGTTACCGCGATCCGTCAGCATCATTCGCATGACAGCTACGGCTTCCGCTTTTCAAATGGCAAAAAGAGCGTTGTTTATTCCACTGATAGCGAGCATCCAGCCGACGATATGGCAAGCGAACACCTGTTTGAAAACTTCTTCGGTGGTGCTGATCTGGTGATCTGCGATACGATGTATTCACTCGTCGAAAGCGTAACGATGAAGGAAGATTGGGGCCATTCGTCAAACCTTGTTGCAGTTGATCTGTGCCATGCGGCTGGAGCAAAGCGTCTTGCCCTGTTCCATCATGAGCCGACCTATAGCGATGATGATATTCAGCGGATGCATAATGAAACCATCCGCTATGAAGAGATTAACCGTGAGGGCAAGGTGCCGCTTAATGTGATTTGCGCGTATGACGGGCTTGAACTTGCCGTCTAAACCACTGACCCGGGCACGCCTGTGGTTGCCCGCGATTGCGGCGGCGCTGATCACGGGCGCGCTACTCGGATTAATCGGGTTTGATCGTTACAGCCGCCCATTATTTGACCTGTGGCAACGCGTAGCGCCGCGCTCACTTGAGAAAACCGATGTCAGGATTGTCTGGATAGATGATGCCAGCATCAAGACCATCGGGCCGTGGCCGTGGCCGCGCTATATCATGGCGCGGCTGACTGAAACGCTGGTGCAGAGCGAACCCAAGGTCATCGGTTATGATATCATTTTTCCAGATCCAGATCGTAACACGCCGCAAGCCTTCGCAAGCCTTTATCCCGAATTACCGCCTGCAACCGCTGCGACAATCCGCGCGCTCCCGTCGATGGATAATCTGTTCAGCCAAGTGCTTGGCAAAAGCCAGGTTGTCTTGGCGCGGGTCGGTCTTGATACTGAGGCCAACGAAACCGAGCAAAATCTAATCGTTGAGGCGCAATTTGGTGCGCCGCTGCCGCTCGGCACCAAAAGCTGGGGGCAGGTGCTTGGCAATTTGCCGATCCTTGATGATGTTGCACTTGGCCATGGCCTAATCAACGGTACGTTTGATAATGATGGCGTCATTCGTCGTTTGCCGCTGGTTGGCAAGATTGGCGGCGTTGATATGACTGGGTTTGCGCTTGAGATGGCGCGCGTGGCGCGCGGGGTTGACCGGATTGATCCGGTTGTCGGCATGGCTGGCCTTAAAGCAATCCGCTTTGATGGCAAAACCCTTGCTGTTGCCAAGGACGGCACCGCACGCATCCGCTTTGGCCGTTTGCCCGAACGCGCCATTATCTCAGCAGCGGATTTGATCACAGGCAACGTCTCATCAAAAATTGTTGCTGGTAAGATCGTGATTGTTGGCCTCAATGCGGCGGGAACATCAGACGTAGTTGGTTCGCCCATTGATCCCCAAACTTACGGTACAATGGTTCAGGCGAGCGCGGTCGATGCGATTTTGAATAATGCGCTAATCGCTAGGCCGGGCTGGGCGTGGAGTGTGGAGCTAGCGATTACTATATTGATTATGGCGCTCGCATTGGTCGTCGCGCCGCGTCTGCGCGGAGTTCAGGTGGCGCTTATTGCCACTGCAACGACGATTGCGACCTTCATGTTGAGTGCGCTTGCTTTCTATCGTTACGGCGTGATGATTGATGCAACCGGGCCGATATTGGTAGGCGCGTTTGCCTGCGGCGCGATGATTTTTCAATTGTTCGCCAACGCCCGCCGGACACTTTTTGATGAACGCCTGGTCTCGGCGCGCGCAACCGGCGAACTCAATGCAGCGCGTGATATTCAGCTTGGGATGCTGCCCGAACGGCAAGGGTTAAGTGCGTTTGATACGCATGTCGATCTCGACGCACTGATCGAACCGGCCCGTTCTATCGGTGGCGATTTTTACGATGTTATCCGGCTTGACGAACACCGCGTTTGCTTCTTGATCGGCGATGTGACTGGCAAAGGCGTGCCTGCGGCGCTGTTCATGGCGCTTTCCAAGGCGCTCTCCAAATCGGTGTTGCTGCGTGAGGCCGATGATCTTGGCGCGGCGGTCACTCGCCTGAACAATGAAATCGCGCGCGATAATAGCGAGGATATGTTCGTCACGATGCTGTTCGGCGTGCTTGATACGCGCGACGGGCAGCTTGATCTCTGCAATGCGGGGCATGAAAACCCCTACCGGATTGATACGCAGGGTGCTGTTTCGCTGATTAATATCGACGGCGGCCCGCCGCTCTGTGTTGAGCCCGGTTTCCCCTATGACGCTGAGACCGTGATGCTCAACTACGGCGAAAGCATCGTTATCGTGAGCGACGGAATCACTGAGGCGCAAAGCCCCGAGGGCGATTTCTTTGGTCATGAACGGTTGACGGCTGTCCTCAACGACTGGCAGGCGAGCAGCGAAGTCTCAGGCGCGAGTAATGCGCTGCTCCGTGAGGTGCGCGCGTTTGAAAATGGGGCTGAAGCAACCGATGATTTGACGGTGCTTGTATTCCGCTACACCGGGCCGACCGCTATCTAACGATGATTTCCACCCGGCGGTTTTCATCATTGGCAACATTATCTTCGGTTTTCACCCGCAGCTCGCGTTCGCCGCGGCCCGATGTCCGCGCAATGCTGCCATCAAGCCCACGTCGTGCTAGCAGAGCCTTGACCGTTTCAGCACGTTCGAACGAAATGCCATCATTCAGCAAATCATCGCCGGTAGCGTCAGTATGTCCGATGATCTGGATGTCTGCGCCCGGGCGAGACTGAATTTCGGCAAACACAGCGTCTACTAACGTTGGATCGATAAGCTCGGCTGACCCAGTTTTGAAATACAATAAAAACCGCTTCGGCTTGGGCGGCAGCGTTGTCAGCAAGCCGCCATATTTGGTTTCAAGGGCCTCGGGTCTGACCGACTTCAGCGCGACACGGTTGCCTTTTACGCCCGACCGACTGTTGGCCTGATCAATCAAACGAATATCTTGCTCGCTGCCTTGATTAAGGACGACGACTGCGCCGGTTTCACTCTGCTGACCCTGATCATCCTTTTCGCCAGGAAGCAGAGAAACCCGCGTGCTCGCTGCGCATCCAGCCAAAATCAGGCACGTTGCGGCAAAAAGCAGGGGTTTGCGCATTATGATCCTTTGACTTCGACCACAAATCGCGTGCCCCGCACGCCGAGCAGAGCAGTTGGGGTTCGGACGCGCATCGCATCCTTGTTTTTCTTGGCAATCTGCCCAGAAATAATCGCGAGCGAACCGCGATCAACTTGGGTCACAAATTTGCCATCATGCGTTGTTTCGTCAAACAAAAATTCGTTGATTGTCACGCTGCTGTTTGGCCCTGTGGCAAAACGGCTGTTGTCATAGAAAGTCGCGCCAATCCGGCCGTCTTTGCCCGTTCTCAATATGTCACCCTTTTGGAGGACAAGCCCTGGCTTGGCCGCAATGACCTGACTACCGCGCACGATGTTGGCACTGCCACTGGCTACTTTGATACGGCCAATGTCAGTGGTCACTGCGGCGAATGCTTGAGTCGCAAGACCAGCTGCTAAAAATGCGGCTAATATGCTACGCTTTTGCATAACCAATTCCCCTTTAAGGATTGCTGGAGTAGAACCATTTGACATGGATGACAATAACCCAAGATTAAGTGTTGCAGTGAATTTCTGTCTGGATCGGCAGACAGTTAGCCATGCACTTACTTTGCTTGAGGGGTTTTTGGAAACGCAGTTGGTTGGCAATGATGCGCGTGCTCGGATAGCGATCATCGTTGAAGAATTGGTCGCCAATATAATTGAGCATAGCGGTTCCCCTCCTGACCAACCCATTTCACTCGCACTTAAACGTTGCGGCGCTGAGATTGCGCTTACGCTTAGCGATGGCGGGATGGCGTTCGATCCGTGCGCGCCGGTGCAACTGGCGGAAGCGCCGCCTGAACGCGGCGGCGGCGCAGGGCTGACGCTTGTGCAAAGCTGGGCGAGCAGAATGTCCTATAGCAGAGCTGGTGGACGTAACATCCTCAAACTGGTAATTCTCGCAAATGGCTGAACATGTTTTTGATAGTCCTCCTCCCGGCGCTGCTGCTGATTGGACGATTCCGCAAGATTGGGCGCGCTTTACTCAAGCCGAGCATGACATGTGGGATCGGCTATTCGCACGTCAATCGGCAATGCTTCCCGGAAGAGCGGCAAGCGCATTCCTAAAAGGGATTGATGTTCTCAAGCTGACCAAGCCGGGGATTCCCGACTATGCCGAACTCAATGAACGCTTGATGGCGGCAACGGGCTGGCAGGTTGTTGCGGTGCCGGGGTTGGTGCCCGACGACGTATTTTTTGATCATCTTGCCAATCGTAGGTTCGTCGCGGGCAATTTTATCCGGCGGCCCGATCAGCTTGATTATCTTCAGGAACCTGACGTGTTCCATGATGTCTTTGGCCATGTCCCGATGCTCGCTGACCCTGTGTTTGCTGATTATATGCAGGCCTATGGGCGCGGCGGGCTGCGTTCGCTTGGCTTTGGCGCGCTGAACAAATTGGCGCGGCTCTATTGGTATACCGTTGAGTTTGGCCTGATCCAAGAGGCCGAAGGTTTGCGCATTTACGGGGCTGGCATCGTCTCAAGCTACGGCGAAAGTATCTTCGCGCTTGATGATCCAAGCCCTAACCGGATCGGCTTTGATCTGGCCCGCGTAATGCGCACCGAATACCGGATTGATGATTATCAGCAGAATTATTTCGTGATTCTCTCGCTTGATCATCTGCTTAAGGTGACCCTCGAAACCGATTTTGCGCCGCTATATGCTGATCTTGCGCGATTGCCCGACATTATGATCGCCGATATTGTCGATGGAGACAAAGTGCTCACACGAGGCACACAGGACTATGCGACTGCCAAAGCGGCAGTCTGAACCTCACCAAGTTCCGAAATCGCCCGGCGGCTGACTTGTGCGCCCACTTGTCCGCAACGGGCGTTTCCAGCCAACCCGTGTGCGCTTTACAAAACGCAAGCAGGGCCAATCCTCTCCACCACTTGTTTGCGTAAGCCTAAATCCTTGGGCTCGGTAAGCCTGTGCAACGATATCTGCCTGACTGCGCAGCAATCCCGCCAGGATCAGTACCCCGCCGTCGCTTGCGATTGAAGCAAAAGCAGGGGCAAGCTCAATCAATGGCCCAGCAAGGATATTGGCGATGATCAGATCATAAGGCGCGCGACGCGTAATCATTTCATCATCAGTGCCGCTCGCGACACAGAGCGCAATGCGCCCCTGTTGCTGGCCAAGCGCGATGCCGTTAGTAACAGCATTATCGGTAGCGACATCAACGCTGATCGGATCAATGTCCGATGCACTGACATAGGCGCGCGGCCACAGATGATTGGCGGCAAAGGCGAGCAAGCCAGTGCCAGTGCCAATATCAACAATATGGTCAAAGCGCGCGCCACTGCGCTTAAGCGCATCAAGCATTTCGAGGCAGCCAGTCGTCGTTGCGTGTCCACCAGTCCCAAAGGCAAGGCTTGCATCAATCACAAACGCCTTGGAATTTGGCGGCGGCGGTGCCTTGCTCGTCGAGGTGTGAACGTAAAAGCGTCCGGCATAAACTGGGTCAAGCCCAGCCTGACTGATCGTTACCCAATCCTCATCTGGCAATTGTTCAAGCACTGGCTGCGCCCCACGCGCGCTTGGGATTAACGATTGAATGAGCGCAATGCTGCGATCATCGGGACGCCCTTCAAAATAAGCGTCAAGCTGCCACGCGTCGGGCACGCGCTCGTTTGGTTCGCGCGTGATAATAACGGGCGGCGGTTCCATCATCGCCAGCTCGATCATTTCGCCGTTGAGCGCTTCTGCTTCGTCACGAGTGCAGGGTAGGGTGAGTTTCCAGTTTCCACCAGTATCGGCGTGGCGTGGGATTGGGCGCGCTTTACGGCGGGTTGAGGCTCTAACGTACATAGCTTGCGCCGTTCACATCAAGCACAGAGCCGGTCATCGAAGGCGGTGCCTTAAGCGCACAGAACACCGCAATTTCGGCGACCTCGTCGGCTTCGGCAACGCGGCCAAGCGGGATATCAGCAAGTAGTTTATCTCCGCCTCTGCTCGCGACATAATCTTCGGCCATGCCCGTCATGGTGAAGCCGGGGCAGATTGCAAAAGCGTAAATGCCTTGTCCAGCATAAGCGCGGGCGATGGTTTTGGTGACGCCGAGCATCCCGGCCTTTGATGCGGCATAATGCCAGTGCGCAGGGCTGTCCCCACGGTGGGCTGCACGACTGGCGATGTTGACGATGCGGCCATCGCGGCCTTTCTCTTGCCCGCGCGCCTGCCAATAACGCACGGCATGGCGGCTTAGCTCGGTTGAGGCGGTGAGATTAATTTGCATCGTCCGCGCCCAATTTGCGGCCCATGCATCATCGTTAGTATCAATTGGATTGGCTTCAAATACACCAGCATTGTTGATCAGCACATCAATCCGGCCGCCAAGCCGCTCAAGCGTGCTGTTCCAAAGTCGCGCGGGCGTGGCTGGATCGGCCAGATCGCCGTCAGCACTGCTTAGGCCAACCAGCTTAACCTCATGATTTTTCAATTGTTTTGCAATCGCTGCGCCTATGCCACGCGCCGCCCCTGTAAGTAAGATATGTTTTGCCATAGCCCCACTTAGCGCGGCTGTGCAAAAGGCGCTAGACCAATGGCGTGTCTCGCTTTAGATCAGAAAATTGGATGTTGACCGCATAGGGCAGTTGCCCGGAGCCGTCCTTATGTCCATGGTCGTAAACAATTAAACTATTATGGGGGCTTTCATGGCACGAAACACTGCGCGGCCGCTTTCGCCACATCTCGGCATTTGGAAACCGGGCATTCACATGACCGTTTCGATTCTGAACCGGGCAATGGGCGCTGGGCTTGCCACTGTTGGTGTGTTTGCTCTGGTCTGGTGGCTGGTTGCAGCGTCAAGCGGCGCAGAGGCCTATGAAAAATTCATTGGTATCGCGACTGGCTGGGCTGGCTATGTTGTGCTGATCGGGCTGACCTTTGCATTTTTCTTCCACATGGCGGCGGGTATCCGTCACTTTGTTATGGATCTAGGTGCGGGTTTTGAATTGAAGTCCAACCGAACATGGGCTTGGGCAACAGTGATCGCCGCAGTGCTGCTCACCGGCCTCACCTGGTTGATTATTTTGAATAAGGGGCTCTGACACATGGGCAGCGGAACAGGATTGGGCCGGGTACGCGGCCTTGGCTCGGCAAAGCAGGGTTCGCACCATTGGTGGCTGCAACGCGTAACCGCGATTGGCAACCTGATACTTGTCCTATGGTTCATTATCTCGCTGCTTCGGCTACCTTCTATGGATCATGATGTAGTTATTAAATGGTTGTCGTCGCCGCTTGCAGCCGTGCCGATGGCACTTTTTGTCATCAATGTTTTTTGGCATTTCCGGATTGGTATGCAGGTGATCATTGAGGATTATGTCCACGGCGGGATGCGCGTGATTACGCTCGGTGCGCTTCATATCTGGACATTTGCAGCGGGCGGCTTTGCACTGTTCGCCATATTCAAAATCGCATTTACAGGGGCACCGGCATAATGCCAGACACTTCAGCAAACTCCGCATATAAGATTATCGACCATAGCTATGATACCGTCGTTGTCGGCGCAGGCGGCTCTGGCCTGCGCGCTACGATGGGGGCGGCGGAAGCGGGCCTGAAGACCGCGTGCATCACTAAGGTTTTTCCGACACGTAGCCATACCGTTGCCGCGCAAGGTGGGATCGCGGCGAGCCTTGGCAATAACTCGCCCGATCACTGGACATGGCATATGTATGATACCGTCAAGGGATCAGACTGGCTCGGTGATCAGGATGCGATTGAATATATGGTGCGTGAAGCGCCAGCCGCTGTTTATGAGCTTGAACATGCCGGTGTGCCATTTTCGCGTAACGCAGACGGTACAATCTATCAGCGTCCCTTTGGTGGCCATATGCAGAATATGGGCGAAGGCCCGCCAGTGCAACGCACCTGTGCCGCCGCTGACCGCACGGGCCACGCGATGCTCCACGCGCTCTACCAGCAGAGCCTGAAATATGATGCGGACTTCTTCATTGAATATTTCGCGCTTGATCTGATTATGGAAGACGGCGTGTGCCGGGGCGTCATCGCGCTGTGCATGGACGATGGCAGCATCCACCGGTTCCGAAGCCATTCGGTTGTGCTGGCGACTGGCGGCTATGGTCGCGCTTATTTCTCGGCGACCTCAGCGCATACTTGCACGGGTGACGGCGGCGGCATGGTGCTGCGCGCGGGGCTCCCCTTACAGGATATGGAGTTCGTCCAGTTCCACCCAACCGGCATTTACGGTGCGGGCGTGCTGATCACCGAAGGCGCGCGTGGCGAGGGCGGTTACCTCACCAACAGCGAGGGCGAGCGCTTTATGGAGCGTTACGCGCCTTCGGCCAAAGACTTGGCGAGCCGTGATGTCGTCAGTCGCTCAATGGCGCTCGAAATGCGTGAAGGGCGCGGGGTTGGCCCCAATAAGGATCACATCTACCTTCACCTCGATCATATCGATGCCAAGGTGTTGGCTGAACGGCTTCCGGGTATCACTGAAAGCGGCAAAATTTTTGCGGGTGTTGATCTCACACGTGCGCCACTGCCAGTCTGCCCGACGGTGCACTACAACATGGGCGGTATCCCCTGCAATTATCACGGGCAGGTTGTCACCAAGAAGGACGGCAATGATGATAGCGTCGTTCCGGGTCTCTATGCGGTGGGCGAGGCGGCGTGCGTTTCGGTACACGGTGCGAACCGGCTTGGCTCAAATTCGCTGATCGACTTGGTCGTATTTGGCCGCGCAACCGGCTTGCATTTGAAGGCAACGCTGACGCCCGGTGCTGCGCACAAGGCACTGCCAAAGGATTCGGCTGACTTGGCGCTCGCGCGCGTGGATAAGTTCCGCAATGCCAAGGGCGGCTCACCCACCGCGCAAATTCGCCTTGAAATGCAGCGGACGATGCAAAAGCATTGCGCAGTGTTTCGCGATACTGCGTTGCTCTCCGAGGGTGTTGACCTGATGCATAAGGTCAACAAGCGACTTGAAGATGTCTCGGTAACCGACCGGAGTTTGATCTGGAACACCGACCTGATCGAAACGCTCGAACTCGACAATATGATCAGCCAAGCCGTTTGCACCATCGAAAGTGCCGCCAACCGCAAGGAATCACGCGGCGCCCACGCGCACGAAGATTTCCCCAACCGCGACGACGTCAACTGGATGAAACACACCGCAAGCTGGTTCGAAGGCTGGGGCGGACAAGGCGGCAAAGTCACCCTCGATTACCGCGCGGTGCATGACTACACGCTCACTGATGAGGCAGAATATGTGAAGCCAAAGGCTAGGGTTTATTGATGGAACTTGCTGATTTTATTGCGGCCACTCTCGCGCAGATAATGCGAGGCGTTTCTATGGCGGCGAAAGAGCACGATTCAGGTTTGCTAGGAGGGTATATTGCTCCGGTAATGTGAACAAGAAGCAGAGAGATTGAAGCATTGCCTATCCGGGAGGTAGAGTTTGACGTTGCGATAACTACTGAAAACACCACAGATAAATCTAAAGCCGGTGGTGTGAATATTAAAGTGATCCAAGCCGACCTCACGTCCAAATCACTTCAAAAAATAGTTGGAGAAAGTCGCGTAAAATTTTCTGTACCGATAGCGCTGCCATCTACAGCATTGACAGATTAGTAATGCTATACTCCAGCAGGATTTTTTGAGAAATTCCCGGCGTAGTATATTTGTGCAAATCGTTAAATTTTCTCACGCCAAGAGCGCCAAGCCGCCAAGAGGTTGTGTTTCTTTTTTGACTGTTCGGTTTTCAGCAAGTAAGCCTTTTTCGATTTTCTTCTTCTTGGCGGCTTGGCGTTCTTGGCGTGAGACATAAAAACGCTTAAAACGCACACCAACGACAACAATGGATCGCCAAAAAAATGTCCGACATAGACGCTCTAGCAAAGATCGCGGTTGATTGCGGGTACAAACTCCATGAAGGTATCGGCCCCGGTCTACTTGAATCGGTCTATGAAGCCCTACTTGCAGAAAGTCTCAAACGCCGGGGGCTAAACGTCGCTCGACAAGTACCAATCGCAATCGCCTATGACGGTATGACCTTAAACGAAGGCCTCCGCGCTGATTTAATGGTTGAGGGCAAATTGATCATCGAACTCAAATCAGTTGAACATATGGTGCCAGTCCATTCCAAACAGCTTTTGACCTATTTGCGTTTGGCCAAACTCCCCGTCGGCTTGCTCATGAATTTTGGTGCAGCGACCTTCAAGGAAGGCGTAAAACGGATCGCCAATAATCATACCGATTAAACGGAACAACCTCACTCCCCAAACATCTCTCCCATTACCCCAAGCACTGCACTCAAAGTCCCGCGATCCAACCGGCCCATCCGCTTAACCAGCCGCAGCTTATCAAGCATACGGATTTGATCGAGGACGATCAGTCCGTCCTTGCCTTTGAAGCGCACATTGACGCGGAAAGGGGCGGGGCGGCTGCCGGTGGTCATTGGCGCGACTATGGCGGTGCGGAGGTGGTCGTTGATTTCGTCGGGTGAGATGATCAGGCAGGGGCGGGTTTTCTGAATTTCGCTGCCGATCGTTGGATCAAGTGCCGAAAGCCAGACTTCGCCACGTTTCACCATGTCAGCGCATCATCACCTTCATTGCCTAAGCTCTGCCAATCGGTTTCATCGCTGTCGCTGTGGCGAGCGACCTCAGCCGCTGCGTCAGCCCAGTACGCGCGGCGTTCGGTTTTTATCGGTGTCGCGATGATGGTTCCGGCCTCAACACGCACGTCAAGTTTTGCGCCAACGTCGAGGCCTATCTCACCAAGGATCGCGCGCGGTACGATCATGCCTGTAGAATTGCCCATTTTGCGCAGTGCAGTGTGCATCACCAATCTCCTTGAGCAATTGTAGATACCATATTCGTTTTGTTGCTACAAGGTTATAACAATCACATAATGCTACGCCACACCCCTCTTCCACCCGCTCCACCAAAAACAATCAAAATAGAATGTTAAGCATTGGCTGTTACCCCATGTGTCAATTGATAGGGGTGCGTGTTGCTTTCATTGGCGAAAAATTTGCAGGATATGGCTGCGCCGCCGGGTGAATCGCATTTGCTGCGTTCGCAGGTGGCGGCCTATAAGAAGCAGATTCCGCTAATGTATCTGATCGTTGATGCCAATGTGCTCGCGCTTAGTTTCACCCATTTCTTTACAGCGCCTTATTGGCTAACGCTCTTCATTCCTGCTTTCCTTGTCACCGCTAGCTTGTTCCGTATGATTGGCTGGTGGCGCGTACGCAATGATGCGGTTACCGATGCCGAAGCCGTCAGCGCGCTGCGGAGCACCAATATTTTCGCGGTCGTGCTTGGTGGTGCCTTCGTCACTTGGGCGTTCCTGCTTTATCCCTACGGCGATGTGTTCGCGCAGATGCATGTGGTGTTTTTCATCGGCATCACCTTTGTTGCCTGCGCATTTTGCCTGATGCATGTGCGTAGTGCGGCGTATCTGTTGATGCTGGTTGTACTTGTGCCCTTTACTGCCTTTTTCGGGATGAGCGGGAATCCAGTGTTGATCGCGATTGCGCTTAATTTGATCGCGGTTTCGCTCGCGATTAGCATGATTTTACAAACCTACTACCGTGATTTCATTGCGCTCAATCGCTCCAAATCTGAGCTTCAGCGGCTTCATGATGAGGTTGTTCATCTCGCCGATTCGGATAGCCTGACCCAACTTGCCAACCGTCGCCGTTTCTTCTCAGAACTCAACCGCCGACTAATCAGCACAACGCCCGAAAGCCGACGCATTACGATTGGCGTGCTTGATCTGGATGGCTTCAAGGGCGTCAATGATGCCTACGGCCACCGTGCCGGTGATCAGGTTCTGGTTGAGGTCGGGCGACGCTTGCGTGCGCTTGGTGATGATTTTTCCTGCATTGCTCGGCTTGGGGGCGATGAATTTGGCGTAATCTTGAACAGTGAGAAAAGCGACGCGGAACTGCGCATCATTGGCCTCGCAATGTGCATGGCGCTCCGTGAGCCGTATAATATCATCGAAACTCAGGTGCAGCTTGGCGCTTCGGTTGGTTTTGCCAGTGCGCCCAATGCGGCTGATACCAGCGAGAAGCTCTATGAATGCGCTGATTATGCGCTTTATTACGCGAAGAATCACGCGCGCGGCACGGCGATCCTGTTCACTGCTGATCATCAGGGCGAAATCCGCGAGCTCAGTCTTGTTGATCAAACGCTGCGCCATATCAATCCGCGCGAAGAATTGAGCTTGGCATTTCAGCCGATCGTTGATGTTGAGGGTGGTCGGATCGTCGCGTGTGAAGCGCTTGCACGGTGGCAAAATCCGCAACTCGGCTGTGTTCAGCCAAGCAGCTTCATTCGCGCAGCCGAGCGCTCGGGCATGATTGGCCCGCTTACCGATCTGCTGCTTGAAAAGGCTTTGGTCAGTTCGATTGACTGGCCGTCAGATATGCGGCTGTCGTTTAATCTTTCAACCTATGATGTAACCTCAACCGACTCAGCGCAGCGGATTGCCAACATCATTCATGCTTCAAATGTCGATCCCTCACGGATCGATTTCGAAGTGACCGAGACCGCGTTGATGCAGGATTTTGACCGCGCGCGCGATTCACTTGAATTTTTCAAGAATTTCGGAGTGAAAATTTCGCTTGATGATTTCGGCAGCGGCTATTCAAGCCTGAGCTATATCCACCAATTGCCAATCGATAAGATCAAGATCGACCGCAGCTTTGTGATCGATATTGAGCGCGGCGGGGCGGGCTCTGAAATCATCACAACGATCCTTGCGCTTTGCCGTTCGCTCAATCTTGAGTGCGTCGTCGAAGGCATCGAAACGCTGGGTCAGGTCGAAATATTGCGCCGCCTTGGCTGCCGCTATATGCAGGGCTATTATTTTGCGCGGCCAATGACGGCTGAAAAACTGCGCCATCATATTGCTGATACGGCTCGGCTTAAACGCTCCGCTGCCTGAGATTTCGCTGTTCCAATAGTGTGTCTTTGGGGTAGAGATGCTGTGTGGTCGTAACTGAAGTCCTTATTGAATCTGATTGGTCTGATGGCGTGGACTGGGCGGCACTTGCTGTCAAAGCCGTTGAAGCCGCAATTGCTAGCACACCTTACTCAAGCCTAACCAATGGCGACCCAAGCGTTGAGGTGTCGGTTAAATTCACCGACGACAATGAAGTTCGTGCGCTCAATCGCAGCTATCGCGGTAAGGATCAGCCGACCAACGTGCTGTCTTTTCCAATGATCTCACGAGACTTGATTGAGACTGTTACCAATACCGACGACGGCGAAGTGCTGCTCGGCGATATCGTTCTCGCCTATGGCACCTGCGCGCGTGAGGCGGAGGCGCGCAGTATCTCAATTGCCGCGCACGCAACACATCTCATTGTCCACGGCACACTTCATCTGCTAGGCTATGATCACATGAATGACGGCGAGGCCGAAGCGATGGAATCCCTTGAACAGGTGGTCATGGCTTCACTTGGCCTTCACAACCCTTATGAAGCCATAGAGGACTGAATAACTTACATGCCCGACGATTCGAGTAGCAACAGCGGCGGCCGAATATGGCAGGGGCTTCGCGGGCTTTTATTTGGTGACCGTGATGCCTCGCTCCGCAACCAGATCGAAGACGCCATTGATGACCATGAAGAGGATGGTGACGCCCATAAGAAGGGTGACCTCTCCAGCGTTGAGCGGCAAATGCTCCGCAACCTCCTCCATTTTGGCGAACGAACAGCAGGCGATGTCGCGGTGCCGCGCAGTGATATTATTGCGGTGCCAGAAACAATTGGCTTTGCCGAATTGGTGAATGCACTTGCTGAGGCTGAGCACAGCCGCTTGCCGGTGTACCGTGACAGCCTTGATACCGTGATTGGCATGATCCACATCAAAGATGTGTTTCGCATCCTAGCAAGTGGTGAAGCGCCGCCTGCAACTATTGCTGGGCTGATCCGCCAGCCGCGTTATGTTCCGCAATCAATGGGTGTGCTTGATCTGCTCGCCGATATGCGCGCAAGCCAAACGCATTTGGCAATCGTGCTTGACGAATATTCGGGGACTGATGGTCTCATTACGATTGAGGATTTGGTCGAAGAGATCGTCGGCGAGATTGAGGATGAGCATGACGATGCGCCAGCCCCGATGCTGATTAGTCTTGAGAACGGGATGTGGGATGCGGATGCACGCGCTGAGCTTGAGGATGCGGCCGAACTTATTGACCCGCGCCTTGCTGAAGTTGACGGGGATGTTGATACGCTAGGAGGGCTTGCTTTCGTTCTTGCCGGGCACGTACCTCAGGTAGGCGAAATCGTTGAACATGAAAGTGGATGGCGCATTGAAGTGACCGAGGGTGATCTGCGCCGTGCGGTTCGGCTGCGCTTGCACCCTGCGGCGCGCGATGCCATTATCGCTGACGCCTGATTGGCCACGAAACACAGTTTGAACATCAGGGATCAATATGAGTAAGCTCGCGCATTTTCGCAATTTCGTCATCATCCTGCTCGTCGCAATGGGTGTTGGATATTGGTATCTTTCTACGCCAGACAAGGCGACGGTTGAATTTTCCAAACTGACTGGCCCTGGCCCCGAATTGGTTGGTCAGCGCCCCGAAGCATTCCCGACGATCAAGATAGCTGAAATTATTGGCTGGAAAGGCAGTGCTCTGCCAAGCGCCGCGCCGGGGCTGAAGGTCAATGCGTTCGCGGGCGACCTTGATCATCCACGCTGGCTCTATTCGCTTCCAAATGGCGATGTCCTTGTTGCCGAAAGCTCGGCACCCGAGCGACCAATCAGTGGGGTTCAGGATTGGATTGCACGCAACCTGATCACGAAGGCAGGTGGCGCTAACCCATCGGCTGATCGGATTACTTTACTTCGTGATACTAATGGGGACGGCGTAGCCGATCAGCGCTCGGTCCTGCTTGACGGGCTAAAGTCGCCATTTGGTATGGCGCTCAAGGGTGAAACGCTGTTTGTTGCGAACACGGATGCTGTGCTCGCCTTTCCGTTTACAGTCGGCGAAACAAAAATTGATGCGAAGGGGCAAAAGCTGTTTGATTTGCCGTCGGGCACCCCAAACAACCACTGGGCGCGTAATCTAATAATCGATCCTTCAGGTGAGTATCTGTATGTTACGATTGGTTCGAACAGCAACATCGGTGAAAACGGCATGAATACAGAAAAGGATCGTGCGCAGATTAAGCAATATGATTTTAAGACCAAAAAGATGGTCTCATTCGCTTATGGGTTGCGCAATCCTAATGGAATGGCATTCAATCCAATCTCCAAGACGCTTTGGGCGGTTGTTAATGAACGCGACATGCTCGGCAGCGATGGCCCACCCGATTATCTAACAACGGTTGATTTTGGGACTTTTTACGGCTGGCCATTCACATATTGGGGCGGGATTGAGGATCAGCGAGTGCCTCAGGTGCGGCCAGATCTGAAGCAATATACCAAACGGCCCAATTATGCGCTCGGGCCGCATACAGCGCCGCTTGGTCTTGCGTTTAGCAACGGCCCAACGCTTGGTGCCAATTTTGCCAATGGTGCGTTTGTAGGTTTGCACGGTTCGTGGAATCGCTACCCAGCGTCGGGCTACAGCGTCGTCTATATCCCTTTTAATGAGCGCGGTTATCCAACAGGAGCAAAGCCGGTTAATGTGCTGAGTGGTTTCCTCACCGATAAAGGTGATGCGCAGGGCCGCCCTGCCGGGGTCATTTTTGACAAAGCGGGTGGGTTGCTGGTTGCCGATGATGCTGGGAATATGATTTGGCGTGTGACTTCGCGTGAGGCGACTAAGACCGCCCAGCGATAACCTTCTGTTAGGCATGACTGGGCTATACACACCCATCATGGCTGAAGCTGATCCTCTCCAGCGGATAAAGTCTGCTGCGCAACGTTCCGAAGGGCCGATCTCGGTCGAAACGCAGCGTCAGCGCCATTTTGCTGCACTTGATCTCGATTTTGGGCTTGATGCTGAAACCAAACACCGTCGCGAACTGGCCAACCGACCTAGCAGATTGCCAAACCTAGCGCGCGTGATCGGCTATATCATATTTTTCTGCCTTCTCTTGGTTGCGGCTATGACGATCCGGCTTTGGTATGACGGCGCGCTTGGCCGTTTTGCGTCAGCGCATCTGCCAAGCCCGCCAAAAGAAACGGGTTGGATGCTGCCCCGCGATGCCATCCTAACAGAGGGCACGGCTGACTTGGTTGACGGCGAGGCGAATGCCAAAACCCCATTGCCGAGCTTTGTAGAGCCGCTTCCGGCGCAACCTCCAGCACCACAAGCTGTGCAAACCGAGTCTCAGCCTGAGGATAGTGAAGCGAGCGAAGACGCCGAATAGACCGTCTACATTGTTTCAGCCGCCATCAGGAAACAATGGCGCCGCCGCCCCTGATGTTTTAACAAACCGACAGTAACGAGTCTCATGCCTGTCCGGGGGAATCACAAACATGACCATACTCATCCGCGAAGCCGACCTGATCGAAAGCGTCGCAGACGCGCTTCAGTTTATCAGCTACTATCACCCGATGGATTATATCCGCGCGCTTGGGGTGGCGTATGAAGCCGAACAGGGCCCAGCCGCCAAGGACGCCATCGCGCAAATCCTAACCAACAGCCGCATGTGCGCCGAGGGGCATCGGCCCATCTGTCAGGATACCGGGATCGTCACGGTCTTCATCAAATGGGGGCAGCAGTGCGTGCTCGACTCGCAGCGCAGCCTTCAGGATGTCGTCGATGAAGGCGTCCGCCGTGCTTACCTTCTCCCTGAAAACCGGCTGCGTGCGTCGATTGTGGCCGATCCCGCATTCGGGCGGCAGAACACGAAAGATAACACCCCCTGCGTCCTCAATGTCGAAATGGTGCCCGGCAACACGATCGACGTGCAAGTCGCGGCGAAGGGCGGCGGCTCGGAAAATAAGTCGAAGTTCAAGATGCTCAACCCGTCTGACTCTATCGTTGATTGGGTGCTTGAAATGCTGCCGCAAATGGGCGCTGGCTGGTGCCCGCCGGGGATGCTTGGCATCGGGATTGGCGGAACGGCGGAAAAAGCGATGACGATGGCCAAGGAATCGCTGATGGGCGATATCGACATGGCGCAACTCAAAGAGCGCGGCGCGGTCACCGACATTGAAAAGCTTCGTATCGAGATTTTTGACAAGGTCAATGCGCTTGGGATTGGCGCGCAGGGGCTTGGCGGACTTTCGACGATCCTTGACGTCAAGATCATTGATTACCCAACCCACGCCGCGTCCAAACCTGTTGCGATGATCCCCAATTGCGCCGCGACGCGCCACGCGCATTTCCATCTTGATGGTAGCGGCCCTGCCTATCTTGAGCCGCCAAAGCTCAGCGATTGGCCCGATGTCAATTGGACGCCCGACAAGGCGGCAATCCCGGTTGATCTCGACACGCTAACGCCCGCTATTGTCGCAAGCTGGAAACCGGGGGATCGTCTGCTGCTCAACGGCAAGATGCTCACGGGGCGCGATGCCGCGCATAAACGGATTGCCGATATGCTCAGCCGGGGTGAGGAACTGCCCGTCAGCTTCAAGGGTCGGGTGATCTATTATGTTGGCCCGGTTGATCCGGTGCGGGGTGAAGTCGTCGGGCCAGCGGGGCCAACGACCGCGACGCGGATGGATAAATTCACTGAAATGATGCTCGAACAAGGGCTGCTGAGCATGGTCGGCAAAGCTGAACGCGGGGCCGTCGCGATTGAAGCGATCAAAAAGCACAAGAGCGCTTACCTGATGGCGGTCGGTGGTGCGGCTTACCTCGTCAGCCGCGCGATCAAAGCAAGCACTGTCGTCGGTTTTGAAGATTTGGGGATGGAGGCGATCTACGAATTCACCGTGCAGGATATGCCCGTAACGGTCGCTGTCGATGCGAGTGGAGAGAGCGTGCATAATACGGGGCCGCTGGTGTGGCGCGAGAAGATACGGAAAGAGCGGTTGTTGGAGGGGGTGTGAGATTCCGCCCCTTTGGCGAGCGATTTCGTATGATCTCGCCTTTCCCGCCAACGGTTTGCAAGGAAAAAATGAAATCCCGATTTATTCCTTATGATGATTTCGCCCGTCATTTATACGAACGACCACGTGGTATTGTCGTCGGAAACTTTGTCCTCATATGGCTTCGTGCTCAAGATTTGATCGATGGTTATGCTCGACCAAAGCTGATTGCGCGACTGGTGCCCCAAAATGGTGGCACCCAAATTGAAGGGTTTGTTTTGCCGACACTTTCCGGGTTTTTTCTACTGCCACCCCTTTTTCCGTTTATGGTTTATACTCTTGTTATAACAGTCTGGAATGAACCAGATGCTACTAAATCTTTTTTGAATATCGTGGTTCGTCTAATGATGAGCGGCTTGGGGTTGGGGTTGATAATCGGGATGTTTTTTGGCCTTTCAGCTGAAACGCGTTATGGACGTCCAATGCGATCTTTTGTCCGCCGTATATTAGACGCAGAAGACATTGATCGAGACGGACGTAGAATTGACAAGCGGAATAAGAGGTTTGGCCATGAACCATAAACGATACCGCCCTCGCAATCGTCGCGCGGGGTGCAAGATGTGCAAGCCTTGGAAGGTTAACGGCTTTGCGACTGAGCGCTATGATGGCGAAAAGTTCAGCGATCATCGGCGACGGTCTGTTCCGATAGAGTTTAGCTAACCACAATGTTGCGGACAACTTTCGCTGCCGTCCTCCTTTCCACCTCCGCCCATGCCGAAGTAAAATCAGCCACCGACGTCGGGTTTGAAGTTTCGCGCACGCTCACCATCAACGCGACGCCTGCGCAGGTGTACCGCGCGCTAGGGGTGCCTTCGGAGTGGTGGAATAAGGCGCACACTTACTCGGGCGATGCGCGCAATCTGTCGATGGTGCTGCGCGCGGGCGGCTGTTTTTGTGAGAAAATCCCGGCTTGCGGCGGCACAGTTGAACATGCGCGGATTGTTTACGCGCAGCCGGGCAGTCTGCTCCGTGTGCAGGGCAGCTTTGGCCCGCTCCAAGCCGAGGGCGTTACGGGCACATTGACATGGGCGCTCAAAGCCGTTCCGGGTGGCACCGAAGTGACGCAGAACTATGTCGTCGGCGGCTATATCCGCAGCGGCGCGAGCGGCTTCGCTGCTCCGGTTGATCAGGTGCTTGGCGAACAGTTGGGCGGTCTCAAGGCGTATCTTGAGCGGTAATATGTTCTCACACCATGCAATGAAAGCGTCATTTACGAGGCAATGACCGTTGGTGAAGGCTTCACAGACTATCATTCGGCAAAATCAAATTTTGTCTCGAAATGAGCCAGCAATATGATTGTTGCAGTCGCTAAGTTTTTCAACGAAATCTTAATATGTTGTTCATCCTAATTTTGACACTTTCATGCTCCCCCAAAGTAAGGAGTACGGCGTGTGAAAAAATATCTGCTTATAGCCACAGCAACAATTTCAGCCCTTTCAATGGCAATGCCTGCATCGGCTGCCAATATCATATTGCGAGATACCACCGGGTCATTCGCAGCCCAAGGCGCACGCGGCCAAGCGGCGCTATTCTCGTTTCAGAAAGCAGCAAATTATTGGAATACTATCCTCAAAAATGATGTGACAATCAATATTGAAATTGGTTTTACCCAGTTTGCCGATAATAGAATTGCGCAAGCAGGAAGTTCATTGCAAGCTGCATTTGTAGGTGACATTTACGATCAATTACGTGTAAATGGGAAAACTGCGCTTGATCAGATTGCCATAGCTAACTTATTCCCACTGAACGATAACGGATCACTCAAGTTTATTACCAATGCTCCTCTGTCACCTGCTGATAATAGGGGGGTGATCGGTGGTGGCGCATTAGCAAATGCCACATTTATCGATGATAATGATACGAACAATAATAGCTTCTTCGCGGTAAACACTGCCAATTTGAAGGCGCTGGGAATAGATGTTGATTTCGATGACCCGTTTTCCGCCCCATGCAGCGTCACTTTCACGCAAGCTGATTCTTGCATCTCCTTCAGCTCGGATTTTGCCTATGATTTTGACCCAAGTGATGGGATTGGCATAGGATTAGTTGATTTCACTGGGGTTGCGGTTCATGAGCTTGGCCACGCGCTTGGCTTTACCAGCGGGGTTGAAACCTATGACATTATAGCTGGCACAGAAGCACTTAACCAAGTTCAGCTTGACAATTTTTTCATTTTTTCAGTGCTTGATTTGTTTCGCTATGGCAATGATTTTGATCCCTTGTCGGGCCAGCGTTTGCTCCAGCTTTCGGCCAATCGGCCCGCATTTTTCTCGATTAACGGCAACACGGCTTATAATTTGGAAAATCCAATCGAAGCTGAGGCAGCCCGTTTTTCAACAGGTTCTTTAGTAGGAGACGGCAGACAGTCGGGGCATTTTGGCGATAACCGCGTTATCGGTCGGGATCGCGGCGGCCTTTGCCCTATACTGTCGCGTTCAATCGGCGTTCTTGATCCAACAATATCAGCCTGTGAGTTACTGACTGTTACATCCAACGATCTCGCTGTGTTTGATGCGATTGGGTATAATCTTGATTTTGATATACTGGGTAGCCCTGGTTACAGCTTTAATACCGCCCAGATATTTGCACTTGGTGGTGCTGCGTCTATTCCAGAACCGCAAACATGGGCGATGATGTTGATTGGCTTCGGCTTTGCGGGGGCAAGCGCACGGCGGCGAAACCGAGTAAAGGTGACATACGCCTGATCTATTGATAAATGGAATGATGATTGGGGTGCTTGAAGCCCAGTCACCTCAATCATTATTCGCGCGCTTTCGAAATTGTTTGAGTGTTCCCCATGCGATAATCAGTAAAATAGGCGCGAGTACGCCAGCAGCGAGCGTTGCATCAAATCCTTTGACTGTCTTTTCAATTGCTTTGAGTGGATAGGAGGCTAGGCTAAGTGCATAATAGGCGATTGCGAATACTGAAAATCCTTCAACTGCGCCTTGCAAACGCAATTGGATTTTTGCGCGGCTGTCCATTGACTCGAGCAGCTTGACATTGGTTGCCTCAGTCGCGACTTCGACGCGGGTATTGAGCATCTGTTCAGTACGCGCGATGCGTTCAATCGCAGCCTGCTGTCGCCGAGCAACCGTGTCACAGGTGCGCATTGCCGGCGCAAGGCGGCGTTCCATGAACTCTCCGAGCGTCTGTAACCCAGAAATGCGCATTTCCTGAATTGTCTCAATCCGGTCAAGCACGATTTCATGGTAAGCGGTTGCAGCACCAAAGCGAAAGCTGGTTCGCGCACTTAGTGCCTCAGTCTCCCCAGCCAGCGTTGCCAGCCGTGCAAGCAACGCGCGGTCGGCATCTGCGTCTGCGGTTTGCGAGAGTTGCGAGGCGAGATGGCCAGCTTCTGCCTCAATTCCGGTCAGCAATTCGGTGGCTTCTCCAGCAAGTGGAAAAGCGAGCAATGCCATCATTCGATATGTCTCAATCTCAAGCAAACTGAGCGCAAGCCGCCCAGCAAGTTGATCATCGCTGCGCGACATGACCAGCAAATAGCTTGTCATCCGGTCAGGATCGGGACGCAAATCCGTAAACACGCGTGCAGCGTCTTCAAGCACAATCGCACCGATTGAATCATGGCGCGCAATGAGTGCTGCCGTTTGCGAGCTGTCTTTGCTAATCACAACAAGGTTGGTGGCAACCAGCACTTCGCCGGGCAGCGAATCAATCCAGTCTTTTGGCGCGGCATCACTGGCTTTTTCAAGCATCAGATTATCGCCGTCGGGAGAGCGGAAAAATGTCCATGTTGAAAATTCGGTATGCCGTTCCCAGCGTAACCGCCATTTGCCTGCATCAAGCACGCACCAGCGCGCGTCTGGGCCGGGTTCGCTTCTTCCAAGGCTGCGACACAACGCAGTCATGTGCGACCGGTCAGATACCGCGCCGTCCTGACCCGATAATGTTGCGATGCGTGTAGCCAGCATCGGTGCTTTGAGCGGCGTAAATGGACGGGCGTGTGCCTCGGCCAGAAGCCGGTCTCGCTCTGGATGATAGCGCCACAGCTTGGCTTTTTGGTCTGACATCATATCCACCTTAGCCCGATTATGAGCACAGTAAAAATCCCGTCTTGGTTGCAGTGGAGTCGCGCGTCAATGCAGCTTTATTGCAATCTTGCGGGGTGTGGCAAATTCTGTATATCTGATTGCCTGTAACTGCTGGAAGAGTTGCATAAAGGAGAGACGATGAAGACATTTAAAAGATATTCGTCATTGGCAATCGCTACGGCTGCCATTTTGGCGATGGCTGGATGTTCAGGCGCAGAAAAAAAAGCTGAAGATAGTGCTGCGACTGAAGCTGCTGCGCCTGCTGATGCACCTGCACCTGTTGAAACTGCTGCTGCGCCAGCGACTGCGACCCCGGTTGCCTATTCAAGCCTGACCGGCGATGTTGCAGCAGGTGAGAAGACTTTTGCGCAGTGCAAAGCCTGCCATCAGGCGGTTGAAGGCAAAAACGGTGTTGGCCCATCGCTCGCCGGCATTGTTGGCCGTACTGCTGGCCAAATTCCTGGTTTTAGCTATTCTGCTGCCAACAAAGGTAGCGGCGTCGTCTGGACCGAAGAGACGATGTTTGAATATCTTGAAGCCCCGCAGAAGTTTATGAAGGGTACCAAGATGGCATTTGCTGGCCTTAAAAAGCCGCAAGATCGCGCGAATGTGATCGCCTATCTGAAGACCAAATCCTGATTTGTGAAATTCCGGCGGTTGTAATAATAGCCGGGATTTTTTAGTTTTGGCTGCGTAGCCTCATCCGCAAATCGAACAAATGAAACGGTAGTGATGCCGTTATCCAAAATGCAATCATCCGCCAATCACCGCTTCGAAGCGCGATGAACAGTGCGAGCATCAGGCACAATCCTGGTATTAATCCAAGCAGCACAATTAAGCCTGCTTTGCGACGGAACCATAGCACCGCGATCATTTCAAAGATGATCAGGCCAATCGCGATTTGAATCGCATCGCCGCTTTCGATAAAATCTTGTAATACGCTCATGCAAATGGACGGTTCAGCATAACAACCTGATAATTGAGCGCGGCTGCAATCGTCACCCAGATGAGATAGGGTAGAAAGAGAAGTGCAGCGGCTGGTGCGTAGCGCCTTGTCACAATGATTAACATCAGGATCGAGAGCCATAGCAGCGCTACTTCAAACAAAGCCCAGTCCGGACGTTGCATCTTAAAAAAGAGGAAGCTCCACAGCAGGTTTAGAAAGCCATTAAAAGCAAGCATCCCGATTAGAGCTTCACCGGTGCGCTCATCGGGTACACGCCGCCATGCGTTAACGCCCGCGATTGTCGTCAATGAAAATATCATCGTCCAGATAACGCCAAACGCCCAATCGGGTGGGGCCCATGCTGGTTGTTTGAGGCCTTTATACCAAGGGCCAAGCTCGGTTATTGTCATGCCGGCTGCGGCAACGAGCACTGCCGCCGCCGCACCAACCGCAACGGGGATTATCCATGATTTGTTAGCCGTCATCCGCTTATTGTGCGTCAAGCCGCAGAGCCAAGCAAGTGGCGAACATCCTTCATAAAGATGCGGGCGTGCGCCATTGGCCGCGCCCGAACGAGTTGTTTGTCCATATAGGCTTGCCATGTCAGGCTTTGGACATCGGGATCATTGCACATTGTTACAAAGCGTTCGCGTCGTTTGTCGCTGCGATACCAGAAATACTGCATCACGCCGAGCACCCAGAACACGCGGCCATGCGCCTTCATGAAATTGCTGCGCGCACTGGCGAGCGCCTTTGCCTTGCCCGTGGCGAGGTAAGTTTCAACGGCCTCAGCGGCGAAGCGCCCACTTGCCATCGCATAATAAATGCCTTCGCCTGACGCTGGCGCGACAACGCCTGCGGCATCACCGATCACGACGACATCACGGCCATTATCCCATTTTGCGAGCGGTTTGAGTGGGATTGGCGCACCTTCGCCACGCACGGTTTCGCACGCATCAAGCCCGGAAGACTTACGCAGCGCGCTTACTGCTTCGCGTAGAGCAAAACCCTTTTGCGCACTGCCGACGCCAATGCTCGCCGTGTCTCCGTGTGGGAAAACCCAAGCATAGAAGTCAGGCGAGAGCGCACCTTGATAAAACACATCGCAGCGCGATTGATCATAGTCGGCGTTTCCGCCTTGGGGGGATTGGATGACCTCATGATAGGCGAACACGCACGGCATTTTACCAGCGCCGGGGATTGCCTGCTTTGCAACCGCTGATCGTGCGCCATCTGCGCCGATCACGACGCGCGCGCGGACGGCCACCGCGCCCTCTGGCCCTTTGTAATGCACTGTTGCGATTTGGCTTTGATCGCGGCTGATTCGCTCGAAAAGCCCAACCGCACGTTCGGCACCCCATTGCTGCGCGCGAGTGCGCAGCCATTCGTCAAAACTGTCACGGTTAACCATACCAACAAAACCTTTGCCGACTGGCATTTCCACGCGGCGATCTGATGGCGAAATCATCCGTGCAGATGTTGCCCGCCCAACGAGCAAATGATCGGGGATCGCAAAATCACGGATCAGGCGCGGTGGGATGGCGCCGCCACACGGCTTAATCCGGCCCGCGCGATCAAGCAGCAAGACGGATCGGCCAGCCGCCGCCAGTTCGGCCGCTGCGGTTGCGCCTGCCGGCCCGCCGCCAATCACGACCGCATCATAAAGTGGAATCCGTTGTCCCATTATCCTGTCGCTCCCGCAGCTACGGCTACTGATCCAGTTGGTTGTAATTGACGAACGCCAATCCGCAGCGCCAGCGCAGCAGCGACGACAAACAAAATCGCTTCGCCCGCAAACACCAATACGAACGCATCGGCAGTTGAGGGCAGCAACACGCGCGCGGTATCAAGCCCAGCAGCGCCAGTGAAACCGCCCATGCCAAATGCAATTGCCTGCGCTGCACCCCATAACCCCATGCGAATGCCCTCTCGCCCGCCGCCGCCTGCGCCTGCCAAGTCCATCATCGCCGAGATCGCGGCAACCGCAAACACGCCATTGGCAAAACCAAGGATGAATACCGTCGGCGAAAGCGGCCAGCCTGGTCCAGCGAGCACCGCTGCACAGAGGCCGCCAAGCGCCACGGCAGAGCCAATGCAACCGCCAACAATCCAGCGGCGCATCGCTAGATCACTTTTCCCGCGAAACGCGCCTCCGCCAACCCCGACAAGCATCATGCCGAGCAGCACACCCATATGTTGCACACCCGAAAGGCTGGTTGATTGCCCCGGCGTGTAGGCGAATATGAGGCCAGCCATCGGCTCAAGGATCATATCCTGCGTGCTATAGGCAAACATTGACACGAAGATGAAGATCGAAAAATGGCGGGCGGCTGGGTCGGCCCAAACGCCAGCAATCGCCTCGCGAAAATCGATGGTTGGTCTGGCCTGTGCAGGTGGAAGCGGTGGAGCCTCTCGTTCAATGCCGTAGACTGCGGCAATCGTCATCAAGAAGGCAAAAAGGACGACTCCGCCTGCAACACTTGTAAGCCGCTGCGGTGAAAAAGGATCAAGCAACTGACCAGCAACGCCCGCCGTCACAACAATGCCGAGGATCATCATTACCCATGTTGTTGCAGCCGCCGCAGGGCGACGTGCTGGCGCAACTTGAGTCGCAAGCAGCGCGAGCAGCGATGTGCCCGATGCGCCAACGCCAGCACCGATCATCGCATAGGCAATTACTGCGAGAATACCGCCAAGCAGTGGTGCGCTTGGCATCATCAGCGTCGCATAGGTCGCGAGCAATCCACCAAGCGCGAGGATGCCCATGCCGATGATAATCCACGGCGTCCGTCGGTTGCCAATGTCTGAACCATGCCCCCATCGCGGGCGTGAAAGCTGAACGGCGTAATGCCATGCGACTAGTCCTGCGGGGATCAGCGCAGGCAGCGCAAATTCAACCACCATGATGCGATTGAGCAGCGAAGTGGCAAGCATAACGATCGCACCCAGCGCGCTTTGCACGAGCCCGAGCCGGATGATATTTCCCCAACCGAGCCCCGCCCCGTTCATGCCAGCCCCCCGACGCCAATTGCCGAAGCGAGCATCCCTAAGACATAAAGCGTAACGCCAGTGCCGCCGTACCACGGCGCGCGCGCCTTTGGATCGGCAATAAGGCGGATCATTAGCAAACACTGCGCGCCCAAGAATAGCGCGACAATCGCAGCGTGCCACGGCAAGCCCCAGTGAAACAGCAGCGCAGCGACGATTGCTTGTGGCACCGCCATTATCACGCAGGCGAGCTTGGCCGCTCTATCAATACCAAGCGTAACCGGCAGAGAGGCAATTCCCATCTGCCGATCTCCCTCAACCGCCTTAAAATCGTTGAGTGTCATGATGCCGTGTGCGCCAGCGCTATAGAGCAGGATCAGCGCAATAATACGCGCATCAGGAAAGGCACCGAGCATCACGGCGGCCCCAGTAAACCATGTCAGCCCTTCATAAGAGAGCGCGACCGCGCCCGCCCCCCACCAGCCACTCATCTTAAATCGCAGCGGCGGCGCGCTGTAAATCCACGCCAGCACTAGCCCGAGGATCGTTGCGGCGAATACCCACGGCCCGATTAGCGCCCCCATAATCAGCGAAAGCAGCGTTCCGATGATCGCAATATATAGTCCCCAACTGCCTGCAATCCGCCCTGATGGGATTGGTCGATCAGGCTCATTGATCGCGTCGACATGGCGATCATACCAATCATTGACCGCTTGGCTCGTGCCGCACACCAGAGGCCCGGCAAGCAATACGCCCGCGATCAAAAACGGCCAGCGGTCCCAGAGGGAAACGCCTGACGAAACAACCCCGCACATAAACGCCCACATTGGTGGAAACCAAGTGATTGGTTTGAGCAGGGCAAGCACGTCGCGCGGGCGCGGCACAGAAGAATTGGTCGCAATGATCGTCGCACGAGGCATATGTGTAAGTTAGATTGGACAGGGGGGTGCGTCAACTAAAAGTGACACTATTCAATCAGGCCTCGGCGCCTGATTCCATCCCGCCATTGGCAAGCCCGTGACGGTGGAGCTTGAGATAGAGACTCTGGCGACTTAGCCCCAAAATTTCCGCCGCAGAGGCGCGATTATCCGAGGTGTAGTTAAGCGCCGCTTCAATGCAGAGGCGCTCAATCAGATCAGTCGACTCGCGAACAATTTCCTTGAGCGATACCCGTCCAACCAATTCGGTAAGCTGTTCGACTGAGCGGGTTACGCCGTCATTGACTGGCGTTTGGCTGCGGACACGGCCTGTCATGCGAATCGATAAACCAATCCATTCCTTGCCACCGTCGTTGACCATAACCGCAGAAATCTCGACATCTTCTTGGGAGTCATAACGGTCACGCATTACGGTCGCAAAATTGCTGACCGAACCATGCTCGCGAAGCTGGGTGACGAGCAGATTGAGGTCGATACCGGGACGACCAAGGAAACGGCCAAGCGGCTCACCGCGCACTTGTTCCTTGCGCGCCATTTGTATCATCTCAAGGAACGATGCATTTTCGGTGAGGATATTAAGGTTGCCGTCGGTTGCAACAAACGCATCGGGCATACGTTCTAGAATTTCGGTCAGCCGCCGATCAGGATTAACCGGTGCGTCGGTGGCACCGTCACCGTGAACCAGCCGCACCAGAAAGTAGGAACCGCGCCCTTGCCTGAACAACGTGGCCGATACGCGGCAATCGCGCGCACCATCATTAAGACGAAGTGCAAGCGGGTCAATCACCTCAGCGGCGGCAACCGAGCCGAGCAGCGTGATAACACGGTCATGATCATCGGCATGAAATAAGCTGGCGATCATGCGCCCAATAGGGGCACCTTCGGCAATACCAATCAGCGCGTCTGCAGCCGGATTTGATTCGGTAATCCGCCGCGTTCTTGCGTCAACAATAAGAACCGCCTCGGAGGACTGGTTGAACAACAACCGGTAACGCGACTCGGATTGACGAAGGCGAATATAATCGCGCTCCATAGCCTGCTGAGTATGTAAAAGACGCTGTTGGAGTGCAGCTGCTGCCCGAAGATCGCGCCCAACTGCAACCATCCAGCCTTCACGGTTGGTGCCAAGCGTCAGATATTTGATCGGCACATCTTCCCCGCGCACCGTATGGTTGACCTGACGCCAGCGCGGATTGAGCGTGGTGGCAAGCATCGCGCTAATTTTTGGGCGACTTTCAACGGTGACGGTTTCTATCCACGGCTTATCGACCCAATGGTCAGAGAGTGCTTTTGCTAGATCGCCATCGCCAAACGCCATATCGCGAACGATACCTGCCGAATCGACAAGCAAGGTGACATCACCTGCCACCGTAGCCAGATTTGTCGAAAGCATACCGCCAAGCGTGTCCGATGCACTTTCCGTGTGACGGAAAGGGACAATGTCAGCTCTTGGCCTTAGAGGATCAATACTCGCAGTCACACATCCTCAATATGGTCTATGGATTTATAAAATCAAGAACGCGCCGCTACTTGCTCGTCAAGTACATGCAACAACATTTCTGCTCGCTTAACAGCTTGCTCCGCATCAGATGCGGTTGCATCAGCACCAATTTGCATGGCAAGTTCGGGCGATTGGGTGAAAATTCGACCTCCAACGATCACGCCGAGCATCGGGTTGCGCGATCGCGCGCGGATGCGTCCGATCAGCGATGGCGCGCTGCCCATCTCATCGTCATGGGTAATGGTTAGGCCAATGACATCATAATGGTGCTCAGCAACCATATTGATCAGTTGATGATCGGTTGCTGTTGTCAAAAGCGTCGTCTGCCAGCCTTCACGGCGGAAGCATTCTTCAACGATCACAGTGCCAAAGCTGTGGCTGCTGCCGGGAAATACTGAGAAAATTGCTTTACGCGATTGTCCAAAAACAGGCGCTTTTCCCGGAAGCCGCGCAGATAGTTCATAAACGATCTGTTGCAATCGCCACAAGCCCATCGTCACGTCAACAAAGTCACATGTGTCTTCTTCCCACCATATCCCGATTTGACGTGCTGTAGGTGCAAGCAGATCAACCAAAACTGCTTCAACCGATGCGCCGCGCGCAATAAAGCCTTCAACTTGCTCCATCAGTGAGTGTGCCTCAAGCCGAAGGACAACCGCAGCAAAGCCTTCCGCCTGCGACGCACAGATTCGGTCGTGTGTTACATCATCAGGCCGGATCGACTGATTACGGCAGGCAACGAGCAAGCGCGGGATAATTTGGCTTTCAATGAGGCCGGCAAGCGCAAGTGGCGATTCGTTCTCACTTTTTCGACCGTCAGCCGGTGGAGACTTATAATCACTTAAGTCTCGGTTCTTGTCCCGGATATCGATTGATCTTGGTGACATTGGCATCCTCGGCTCTCCCAAGCCTTGGCGGCGCGGATTATACCACGCCTAGCAAGATCAGCGTTGTTTGCCTTATCCCACTAACTGAAAATCTAAGCACGTTGTTTGCACAAAGCAATCACCAAAATTATTTGGCACAAATGAGATGTGTAAAAAAAATTGGACGTAAACTTAGGTTGACACTTTTGAACGAGCAGCATAGCTTCTCTATAGGAGATTAAACGGTCAGATTATATGGGTCAAAGCCAAGCACAGAATGCAATGGGTAAAACCATAGCGCTACAAAGCAAAAGCGCTGAAATGAGGCACCGTTGGGACTCGTCGCAGCCGCTTTATACGCCCGAACAGCGCCGCTTACGTGACGAATCGAAATGGACGCTCGTTCAGGGCATTCTCGCCCCGCTTCAGTTCCTTATTTTGCTTGTTAGCCTCTGGCTCGTGATCAGCTATTTGATCACAGGGGAGGGTGCTGTTGCTGCAACTGCCTCAATCATCGCGAAAACCTGCGCGCTCTATATCATCATGATCACCGGTTCGATCTGGGAAAAGGTCGTGTTTGATGAATGGCTGTTTGCCGGGCCATTCTTCTGGGAAGACGCGTTTTCGATGATCGTAATCGCGCTGCACACCGCCTATCTGGTTGCGCTGTTTACGGGCTGGGGCACGCCAGCGCAGCAAATGAGCATCGCGCTTGCGGGCTATGCGGCTTATGTGATCAATGCTGTTCAGTTTATTTTGAAGCTCCGCGCCGCGCGGCTTCAGGCGAGTGCCACATGAAGCCCGCCGCACTTGGCTGTGCTGAAGCACCTGTGCTGCGCGAGCGCGGCCAGCGTGAGGTGTTCTGTGGGCTGACTGGAATCATCTGGCTCCACCGTAAGGTGCAGGACGCCTTCTTCCTTGTTGTTGGATCACGCACCTGTGCGCATTTGCTGCAATCCGCCGCAGGCGTGATGGTGTTCGCAGAGCCGCGCTTTGGCACTGCGATCATCGAAGAGCGCGATCTTGCTGGCATGGCCGATGCCAATGAGGAACTTGACCGTGTGGTTGATCGGCTGCTGACGCGGCGGCCTGATATCAAGCTGCTGTTCCTTGTTGGCTCATGCCCATCCGAAGTGATCAAGCTCGACCTCAGCCGCGCGGCACAGCGCCTCAGCGTAAAGCATAACCCCGGCGTTAAGGTGCTCAACTATTCGGGCAGCGGGATTGAAACGACGTTTACCCAAGGCGAAGATGCCTGTCTTGCCTGTCTTGTTCCTGAAATGCGGGCCTCGACCGAAACGGCGCTTTCGCTTCTGATTGTTGGCGCGCTGCCTGATATTGTTGAGGATCAGTTCCGCCGGATTTTTGCTGAACTTGGCATTGCCCGCGTTGATTGCCTGCCCGCGCGTAAGGCGGCGGATTTGCCTGCAGTCGGCCCCAACACGCGCTTCCTGCTTGCTCAACCTTTTCTCGGCGAAACTGCAACTGCGCTTGAAGGGCGCGGGGCGAAGCGACTTGATGCACTGTTCCCGTTCGGCGCTGATGGCACGACCGATTGGCTCCGCGCAGCAGCAATGGCGTTTGGCATTGATGAAATGCATTTCCGTCAGGTGATTGCACCGGGCCGTGAGCGTGCCAAGCGCGCGCTTGAACGGCATCAGGCGCTACTCGGTGGAAAAAGCATTTTCTTCATGCCCGATTCGCAGCTTGAAGTGCCGCTCGCGCGCTTTGTGGCGGCTGAACTTGGCATGGTGCCGCTTGAAGTGGGCACACCTTATCTGCACCGCGAACATCTCGCGCGTGAGCTTGCAGCGCTTCCGGCGAGCGCACGATTGAGCGAAGGTCAGGATGTTGATCGTCAGCTTGACCGGGTGCGCGCCGAGCGGCCTGATCTCACCGTGTGCGGTCTTGGCCTTGCTAATCCACTTGAGCGCGAAGGGCTGACCACCAAATGGTCTATCGAACTGGTGTTCTCGCCCGTTCATGGCTTTGATCAGGCGGGTGATCTGGCCGAACTATTCGCGCGGCCACTCGTACGCCGTGAAAAAATTGCTGAGCTTGCCAGATGCAGCTAACGGTTTGGACATATGAAGGCCCGCCGCATGTCGGCGCGATGCGGATCGCTACCGCGATGAAGGACGTCCACTATGTCCTCCACGCGCCGCAAGGCGATACTTATGCTGATTTGCTGTTCACGATGATTGAGCGGCGCGGTGAGCGGCCACCTGTAACCTACACGACATTTCAGGCGCGCGACCTTGGCGGCGATACAGCCGAACTTTTTAAGACCGCCGCCCGCGATGCATTTGAACGCTTTAAGCCGACCGCGATGCTTGTCGGCGCGTCATGCACTGCTGAACTGATTCAGGATGATCCAGCCGGCATGGCAGAGGCAATGCGTTTGCCAATTCCAGTGATCCCGCTTGAACTGCCGTCATATCAACGCAAGGAAAATTGGGGCGCAGCAGAAACTTTCTATCAGCTTGTGCGGCGTTTGGCGGCAAAAGATGTCGTGCGTGCAGACCGCGAAGGCCGTCGCCCGCTCGCCAATATCCTTGGCGGCACAGCACTCGGTTTTCGTCACCGCGATGATGTTGTGGAAATTACGCGTTTGCTTGGCGCGCTCGGCGTTGATGTGAATGTCAGCGCGCCGATGGGGGCAACGCCCGCCGATCTAGCGCGCTTGGGCGCCGCCGATTTCAACGTTGTGCTTTATCCTGAAATCGCGGATCAAGCCGCGCGCTGGCTCGAAAAGACCTTCGCGCAACCAATGACCAAAACTGTGCCCATCGGCCACGGCGCGACCTGTGATTTTATTTGCGAAGTCGCTGCACTTGCTGGGGTTGATCCGACGCCGGTGCTGACCAGCGATAGCTGTCGGATGCCGTGGTGGTCACAGTCGATTGATTCGACGTACCTTACCTCAAAGCGTGTTTTTATTTTCGGCGATGCAACCCATGCGATTGCTGCGGCGCGGGTTGCCTCGAAAGAACTTGGTTTTGAGGTTGTCGGGCTTGGCTGCTACAACCGCGAATTCGCGCGTGAAATGCGTACGGCGGGCGAGCTTTACGGCGTCACCCCGCTGATCACTGAAGATTATCTTGCGGTTGAAGAGGCGATTGAAGCGCTCCAGCCCGAGTTGGTGCTTGGCACCCAAATGGAGCGCCACATCGCCAAGCGGCTGCGCATACCCTGCGCAGTCATTTCGGCCCCGGTGCATGTGCAAGATTTTCCCGCGCGTTATTCCCCGCAAATGGGCTTTGAAGGCGCGAACGTTTTGTTTGATACGTGGGTGCATCCGCTGGTGATGGGGCTTGAGGAGCATTTGCTTCACATGTTTCGCGATGATTTTGAATTTAACGATGCCGCCGGTGCATCACACCTTGGCGGGCACGGCGCAGCAGATGCCGTTCCGCCAGCTTTGAGCACGCCACCTGAAACAGAAACCCAGCCACAACCCGCCAATGATCAAATCATTTGGACTGGCGAAGCCGAACTTGAACTGAAGAAAATACCCTTTTTCGTGCGGGGTAAAGCACGACGGAATACCGAACGATTTGCCGTCGAACACGGCCTGTCGCCTATCACTCTGGAGACCTTATATGACGCAAAATCGCACTTTGCGCGCTGAACCGAACGCCCCTGTAAGGGTCGTGATTGTCACGCTCGACAATCACCTCGCAGGCGCAGCGGAACGCGTGCAAGCGCGATTTTCGAGTGAGTATCCGAACATCACGATTGATTTCCACGCAGCCTCCGATTGGGAAAGCAGCCCGCATAAGTTGGCGCAATGCCGCGAAGATATTGGGCGCGGGGATATCATCATCAATACGATGCTATTTCTTGAGGATCATATCCGCGCCGTATTGCCAGCACTTGAGGCGCGGCGCGATGACTGCGATGCAATGGTCGGCTTGATGTCGGCGGGCGAAGTCGTCAAGCTCACCCGGCTTGGCGCATACCGTATGGACAAGCCAGCCAAGGGGCCGCTGGCAATGCTCAAGCGGCTGCGCGGATCGTCGAAACCAGGCACGGCAAGTTCAGGCGCAGGCCAGATGAAAATGCTCAAGCGCCTGCCCAAAATGCTGCGCTTCATTCCCGGCACGGCACAGGATGTCCGTGCTTATTTCCTGACGCTGCAATATTGGCTTGCAGGTTCGGATGACAATTTCGCGAACATGGTTCTGGCGCTGGTCGGCCGCTATGCCGATGGCAGCCGTCGCGCGATCCGCAGCACTATCAAGGCCGCAGCGCCACAAGAATATCCAGAGGTCGGCGTCTATCATCCCCGGATGAAGGGACGCATGACTGAGCAGGCCGATTTGCTCCCGGTATCTCCCTCCATGACCACCGGGACGGTCGGCTTGCTCATGTTGCGTTCTTATGTGCTTGGGCGCGATACAGGCCATTATGACGGCGTGATTGCGGCTCTTGAAGCGCGCGGCTTGCGCGTGATTCCCGCCTTTGCGAGTGGGCTCGACTCGCGCCCTGCAATTGATCAGTTCTTCATGAAAGACGGTGTTGCGACGATTGATGCGCTGGTTTCGCTCACCGGATTTTCGCTGGTTGGTGGCCCGGCTTATAATGATGCTGAGGCGGCGGCGGAAACACTTGCAACGCTTGACCGGCCTTATATCGCCGCGCACCCGCTTGAGTTTCAGACGCTTCAGACGTGGGGTAAATCGGTCAGCGGCCTGCTCCCGATTGAAGCAACGATGATGGTGTCGATCCCCGAGCTTGACGGCGCGTCTGTGCCAAGTGTTTTCGGCGGTCGCTCTGATGGCAGCGATCAGCCCTGTACCGGCTGCAATCGCGGCTGCACTTTCCCAGCGACTGGTCTAACCCGCGCGATGCAGCCCTGCACTGAGCGTGCCGAAGCGCTTGCTGCCAAGGTTGATAAGCTGATCCAATTGCGCACAGCCGAGCGCGCAGAACGCAAAATTGCGATGGTGCTGTTTAACTTCCCACCCAATGCAGGCGCAGCGGGCACAGCGGCATTCCTTAGTGTGTTTGAATCGCTTCACGCAACGCTTGGTAAGATGAAGGCCGAAGGCTACACCGTTGATGTGCCCTCGACAGTCGATGATCTTCGCGATGCGGTACTCAAAGGTAATGTTGATCGCTACGGCGGCGATGCCAATGTGTTTGCACGCATCCTGACCGATGATCATGTTCGCCGCGAGACGTATCTAGATGAGATTGAGGCGCAGTGGGGCCCAGCCCCCGGTCGCCAACAAAGCGATGGCGGCGCGATCCACATCCTCGGCGCGCAATTCGGTAATGTCTTCGTCGGGCTTCAGCCAACATTTGGTTATGAAGGCGATCCGATGCGGCTGATGTTTGAAGGGCGCTTTGCCCCGACGCACGCATTCTCAGCATTCTACCGTTATCTGCGCGAAGATTTTGGTGCCCACGGCGTGCTGCACTTCGGCACCCACGGCGCGCTAGAATTCATGCCGGGGAACCAGACCGGCCTATCGGGTGATTGCTGGCCAGAGCGCTTGATTGGTAGTCTGCCCAATTTCTATCTTTATGCAGCGAACAACCCATCCGAAGGGATGATTGCCAAGCGCCGTTCAAACGCGACTTTGATCAGTTATCTGACTCCAGCCGTCGCGCATTCAGGACTGTATAAGGGGTTGGTTGATCTCAAGGCATCGATTGATCGCTGGCGGTTGACGTCGCCTGATGCAACCGATGAGCTTACCGGACTTGCCACGCTGATCCACGAACAGGCGGGTGCGATTGATCTCTCTGACCCGCATCATGTCTACACCTGCGATGATGCTGAAGCGATCCAAGCACTTGGTGACAAGGTCTATGAAATTGAGCAGACGCTGATTCCGCACGGCCTTCATATCGCGGGACAAGGCGAAACCGCAGAAGCGCGTGTCGATCTGTTGATGACGATGTGCGAAGTGCGCGGCGGGGCGATGCCAACGCGGATGTCGATTGAATTGCTTGTCGACGGCGAAGCTGGTGCGTTTAGCGCCAGCGGCCTCGAAGACACCATCGAAGCGCGGCAAATGTTCAAAGAACTTGCTGGAACCAGCGCCAAACTGGCGCATAATCCTGAGCTTGAGGCGATCATCACCGCACTTGACGGGCGCTATATTCGCCCGGTCACTGGCGGTGATCTGATCCGCACCCCTGATATTCTGCCAACCGGACGCAACATCCACGGCTTTGATCCGTTCCGTCTGCCAAGTGCTTATGCTGTGATTGACGGCGCGACGCAGGCACAGAAGGTTCTCGATCGCCATATTGATGACACCGGAACCTTCCCAGAGTCCGTTGCGATGGTGCTGTGGGGCACCGACAATTTAAAGAGCGAAGGCGCACAAATCGCTCAAGCAATGGCGCTGATGGGAGCTAGGCCACATTTTGACAGCTATGGCCGCTTGTCAGGGGCTGAACTCGTTTCGCTTGCCGAACTTGGTCGCCCGCGTATCGACGTAATCGTCACGCTGTCGGGCATTTTCCGTGACCTCCTGCCGTTGCAAACGCGGATGCTCGCTGAAGCAGCCTATCTTGCGGCGACTGCTGATGAGCCACTCGAGCAGAATTTCGTCCGTAAACACAGCCTCGCACATCAAAGCGAACATGGCTGCGATTTTGAAACCGCCTCACTTCGCGTCTTCTCAAATAATGAAGGCGCTTACGGGGCCAACGTCAATCAGATGATCGACGCCAGCACATGGACGAATGAGGATGAACTGGCTGATTCGTTTGAACGGCAAAAGGGCTTTGCTTATGGTCGCAGTGGCCGCGCGCAGAGCCAAGCGGCGTTGATGCGCAGCGCGCTTGCTGGCGTTGATTTTGCCTACCAAAATCTCGAATCGGTTGAACTCGGCGTGACGACAATTGATCATTATGTCGATGGTCTTGGTGGCATCGCCCGCTCAATCACCCGTGCTAAAGGCGAAGCCGCACCAATCTATATCAGCGATCAGACGCAGGGTGCTGGCAAGGTGCGCTCACTCAATGAACAAGTTGCGCTTGAAACACGGACGCGGACGCTCAACCCTGCATGGTATGAGGGGATGCTCAAGCACGGCGGCGAAGGCGTTCGTCAGATTGAAAGCCAAGTGACCAATTGCTTGGGCTGGTCAGCGACAACGGGGCAAGTTGATCCGTGGGTGTATCAGCGGATGACCGAAACCTATGTGCTTGATGCTGAAATGCGTGACAGGATGGCGACGCTTAATCCAAAAGCGTCGATGCGCGTTGCCAATCGCCTAATCGAAGCGAGCGACCGCCATTACTGGTCACCCGATGCAGCCACGCTTGCAGCACTCCACGCCGCAACCGACGAAATCGAAGATCGCTTAGAAGGCATAACAGCATGACCGAAGGAACTTATAATGACTTTGCTTGAACGCGATCGCGCGACCCCGCCTGACGGCGAAGGATCGGTACAAGTTGGGCTTGATCCAAGTGACCGGATTGGCACCGCAAAGGTGTTTGCTGTTTACGGCAAGGGCGGCATTGGCAAATCAACGACCTCATCAAACCTCTCGGCAGCGATGTCATTGCTCGGCAAGCGGGTGCTTCAAATCGGCTGCGATCCAAAGCATGACAGCACGTTCACGCTCACCAAGAAACTGATGCCAACGGTGATTGACGTGCTTGAAACGGTTGAGTTTCATTCTGAGGAGCTTCGCCCTGAGGACTATATGTTCGAAGGTTTCAACGGCGTTATGTGTGTTGAGGCTGGCGGGCCACCTGCAGGGACGGGTTGCGGTGGCTATGTTGTTGGTCAAACCGTTAAACTGCTCAAGCAGCATCACTTGCTTGAAGATACTGACGTCGTGATTTTTGATGTGCTCGGCGATGTCGTGTGCGGCGGATTTGCAGCACCACTGCAACATGCCGAACGTGCAGTTGTTGTTGCAGCGAATGATTTTGACAGCATCTTTGCGATGAACCGGATTGTTGCCGCCATCAAAGCGAAGTCGAAAAATTATGATGTTCGCATGGCGGGTGTCATCGCAAACCGCAGTGCGGCGACCGACGAAATTGATCGGTTTAATGAAGCGGTGGGTCTCAAAACACTCGCGCATTTTGCTGATCTTGATGCGATCCGTCGCAGCCGCCTTAAAAAATGCACTTTGTTTGAAATGGAAAGCTCGCCCGAAGTTGAGATCGCGAAGAAAGAGTATCTCAAGCTCGCAGCAACGCTGTGGGCTGGCACTGATGCGCTTGACGCGATGCCGATGAAGGATCGCGAAATCTTTGAATTTCTGGGGTTTGAATGAGCCGTAGTCAATCATACGACGCCTACCGGGGCCGCCTCGAAACATATTTCGACAGGACGGCGCTCGCCGCATGGGCGCAACTCACGTCGGACGCGCCAGTGAGCAAAATCCGGGCGACGGTGCGTGCTGGCCGTGATGACATGCGCGCCGGTTTGCTTGATTGGCTCCCCGCCGATCTCAGCGGACGGCGCATTCTTGACGCAGGCTGTGGCACCGGCGCGCTTGCGGTGGAAGCCGCAAAGCGCGGTGCCGATGTTGTCGCGATTGATATTTCAGGCCAGCTTATCGGTATCGCGCGCGAGCGTATGCCTACGAGCCTCAAGATCGATTGGCGCGTTGGTGATAGTTTTGATCCAGCACTCGGCGATTTTGATCATGTGATCTCGATGGATGTTCTGATCCACTACCGCGCCGAAGACATCGTGCGCGTGATTGAAACGCTGGCGCAGCGGACACGCACAAGCATCGGCTTTACCTTCGCGCCACGCACCCCGATCCTTGGCGCGATGCTGGCGGTAGGCAAACTCTTTCCCAAGCGCGATATCTCCCCAACGCTTGAACCCGTCGCTGAGGCTGTGTTGCGCGCACGGCTTGGCGATATCGCAGGTTGGAGCGTCGCGCGAGATCGCTTTGTTTCTGCGGGCTTTTACAAATCGCACGCTTTGGAGTTGGTGAAGAGCTAATGGGAACCCGCGCGCCGCTCACATTACGCTGGATGCAGATTGCCACGCAATTTTTGCCCTTTGCTGATGCGGCAACGTGTGAATTACCGCTTTCGCGTTTGCTTCGGCTTTCGTTATTCCAGGTGTCGGTTGGCATGGCGGCAGTGTTGCTCACCGGAACGCTCAACCGGGTGATGATTGTTGAACTTGGTATCGCCTCATGGCTGGTGGCGCTCGTTGTTGCTATTCCGCTTGTTTTTGCGCCACTTCGTGCGCTGATCGGGCATAAATCGGATACGCACCGGTCGGTTCTCGGCTGGCGACGGGTGCCCTATATTTGGTTCGGCACATTGCTTCAGTTCGGCGGCTTTGCATTCATGCCGTTTGCACTGATTGTAATGTCTGGCGATACGCACGGGCCAGTGCTGCTGGGTCAGGTTGGCGCGGCTTTTGCGTTCCTGCTGGTTGGGGCTGGAATGCACACGACGCAAACGGCTGGTTTAGCGCTCGCGACTGATCTTGCTACGCCCGAAAGCCGCCCGCGCGTTGTTGCGCTGCTTTACGTGATGCTGCTGGTTGGCACTTTATTTAGCGCGATTTTTATCGGCGCGGTGCTCAACAATTTCTCATCACTTCGCTTGATCCAAGTGATCCAAGGCGCAGCCGCGATCACGGTTATCTTCAACGTCATTGCACTGTGGAAGCAGGAAGTGCGCAACCCAGTGCAAACTTCGGCCGACCGAGTGCGTGAGAGCTTTGCCAATGTCTGGGCCGAATTTGTTGCGAACGCACGGACGCGCCGACTGCTTGTTGCGGTCGGGCTTGGGGCTGCGGCATTTGCAATGCAGGATGTGTTGCTTGAGCCTTATGGCGGCGAAGTGCTTGGGATGAGTGTTGGTGAGACGACTTCGCTGACGGCACTTTGGGCGCTTGGTGCGCTTGTCGGTTTTGGTTGGTCAGCCCACCGACTAAGCCGTGATGCCGAGCCACACCGGCTTGCCGCGATTGGAGCCGTTGTTGGGATTTTCGGTTTTGCGATGATTGTGTTCGCTTCACCGCTTTCCTCAACTGTACTGCTTGCTTTTGGGATATTGCTGATTGGATTTGGCGGCGGACTGTTTGCGGTTGGCACGCTGACCGCAGCGATGGCGCTTGCAGCAAATGGCCAGTCTGGCCTTGCACTTGGGGCATGGGGCGCGGTTCAGGCAACCTGCGCAGGCGGTGCGATTGCGGTTGGCGGCATCATTCGTGATATTATTGCAGGTCTGGCCAAACAAGGCGCGCTTGGTGAAGCGCTGACTGGCCCGGCGACATCTTACGGCGTTGTCTATCATATTGAAATTGTGCTGCTGTTTGCGGCGCTTATCGCTCTTGGCCCGCTTGTGCGGCGTGCGGCCCCAAGCGAACCATCATCAACGCCGCATGCCTTTGGGCTGACGGAATTTCCCACATGACCGAGATATTAGCGGAGGTGCGCCATGTACACTAATTTGATTGCCGGAAGCATCGATATTGCCGAATTGATGTTTTACATATTCTTTGTGTTTTTCCTTGGGCTGGTGATTTATCTCCGCCGTGAAGATCGCCGCGAAGGCTATCCAGTTGAAGATGAAATCGGTGGTCGCCTTCGTCGTGACGGCACGCTGTTTAACACGGCGCTGCCAAAGACATTCAACCTTCCCTTTGATCAGGGCAGTGTGACGGTGCCAAACAGCAATCGGGATCCCATTGAAGTTGCCAATTCGCGAAGCACTGGCACTTGGGCAGGGGCATCGATTGAGCCAGTGGGTGATCCGATGCTCGCAGGTATTGGCCCCGGCGCTCGTGCGCACCGGGCCAAATTTGCCGATGTTACTGCCGAAGGGCATTTGCGAATTGTGCCAATTGGTGATGCCGCTGGAACAAGCGTTGAAACGCGCGATGTTGATCCACGTGGGCTTACCGTGCGCGGTGCTGACGGTGAAATTGCGGGGACTGTTAGTGACATCTGGGTTGATCGTTCAGAAATGATGATCCGCTACCTTGAGGTTGATACAGGCGCGCGCAAAGTCCTGATGCCGATGACGATGGTGCTGGTAAACCGAGGCCGCAACAATGTGACCTGCAGTGCGATTACAGCGGCGCAGTTTGCAGACGTGCCAGCGCTTGCCAAAGCTGGCGAGATTACCCGCGATGAAGAAGAACAAGTTGTCGCTTATTTCGGTGCTGGCTATCTCTATGCGACACCAAGCCGTCAGGAACCGCTAATATGAGCGCTGAATATGAGATAGAACCCATTCGCGGTTTGCCAGGTGATTTGCCAGCGGGTGAACATATCATCTGGCAAGGTGCGCCAAATTGGGTTCGTCTTGCGCGTGATGCCTTCAAGACGCGTTGGGTTGCGGTTTATTTTGCGGTATTTTTGCTCTGGGCGGTCTTTGACGGTAATGCTACTGGTGCGGCGATGACACTTTTTGTCGGTTTAATTGCGATGGCTCTGCTTCACGGCCTTGCTTGGCTTGCTGCGCGTGCTACGGTTTATACTATCACAAATCGTCGCGTTGTGTTTCGTTTTGGGGTCGCTTTGCCAAAATGTGTTAATCTGCCGATGTCAGCAATTGCAAGTGTTGGTCTTAAGCGCAATGCCGATGGCACCGGCGATATCCCGCTTGCGCTTTCTGGCGCGCACCAGCTTGGTTATGTGCAGTTTTGGCCTCATGCGCGGCCATGGAAAGTAGGCGCGCCTGAGCCAATGTTGCGCGCGCTTCCCGATGCTTATAATGTTGCGGCGCTGCTCAGTGCTGCAATGCTTGCTGAAATTCCAACGGGACGGCGGGCAGTTGTTACCGATGGTATTGATACTACGGCCAAGCCAAATGGAGCCTTCGCAGCCGCATGAGTGAGATTGACTCTGAACCGTTCCCAAAACGCGCATTGATTGCAGCGGGTTTGCTTGTTGGCATTACATTGGCGCTAACCGGTGCAGTCTCGGTTGGTCTTATCAAAAAGCCAGAAACGGCGGCTGAAGCGCGCAGCGAGAAAAAAATGGCGGCGCGTTCAAGCCGGACGCTAGTTTTTACAGATCATCCTGGCGGCGTGCTTCTCATTCGTGATGTTAAGGAAAAAACCCTTGTCCGTGCAGTGATGCCCGGCGAAAATAGCGGCTTTATTCGCGGTGTTTTGCGCAGCTTCGCGCGTGAGCGGCGGGCGAAGAAAATTGGCCCTGATGCGGCTTACCGGTTGACCTTATGGGCTGATAACAGCCTGTCGCTGGTTGATCTCGCGACGGGGCGTGTGATTGAGCTTGGCTCTTTTGGCCCGGACAATCGTGCCGCTTTTGCTGCACTCCTCAAGCCTGAAAAAGTAGCCTTGCTATGATATTTCAGCGAATCAAATTTGATGTGCCTTGCACAATCAAGGTTGAACATACTGATGAGCATTTTCATGCCCATGTTGAACTTGACGGTGATATCATCATGCAGCCCGGAGATCAGGTACGTGTTCACGGCGCGCCAATTCGTGTGCTTTTTGGTGAACGGATCGTCGAACGGCGGACGGCAACGATCGCACGGGCCAATATTTTTGAACGGGTCTGGACGCGGATCAAAAGCCAGCTAGAGTTAACCGAGCTTTACGAAATTACTTTCTCTTCAACACCAGGATACCGGCTATGACCGAAATGGCGCATAACTTCGAAGCTGCTGATACTCAGGCTTTGGCGCGCGAAGACACAATCTTGTCACCGCGTTTTTATACCACCGATTTCAAGGCTATGGATCGGCTTGACGTCAGCCTTGTGCGCGGTGAATGGGATGCGCTGATTGCCGAAATGGCGAGCGATCCAAATAAAAACCATTTCAAGCGTACAACAGAATTTGATGGTGTCATCGAAGCCTTGCCACCAGGGCTGCGCGAAGAGTTTATCGATTTCCTCGTGAGTTCACTTACTGCCGAATTTTCGGGCTGCATTCTTTATGCTGAAATCGCTAAGCGCACAAAAAATCCCGATTCTAAGGCGCTGTTTAAGCTGATGGCGCGCGACGAATCGCGCCATGCTGGCTTCATCAATGACTCGCTCAAGGATGCCGGGATTGGCATTGATCTTGGCTTTCTAACGCGTACCAAGAAATACACCTTTTTCCGGCCAAAGTTCATTTTTTACGCGACCTATCTGTCAGAAAAAATTGGCTATGCGCGCTACATTACGATCTTCCGCCACTTTGCACGCAATCCCGACAAGCGTTTCCATCCGATTTTCAATTGGTTCGAAGAATGGTGCAATGATGAGTTTCGCCACGGTGAGGCGTTCGCGCTGCTGATGCGTTCCGATCCCAAACTCCTGTCGGGTGTCAATAAGCTATGGATTCGCTTCTTCCTCGTTGCGGTGTACGCAACCATGTCAGTGCGTGATCATGCAAGGCCCGCTTTTTACGAAGCGGTTGGGATGAAACCCGACGAGTACGGCCAGCAGGTGTTCCGCATTTGCAATGAGATTACTCGGCAGGTGTTCCCAATCGTACTTGATACGGACAGTTTAAAATTCCAAGCTCTACTCGCAACTATGCGCAAACATAGCGCAGCCGTCTCGGCGGCAAAGGCACGCGGCGGGGTGGTTGGTAAACTGGCAAGCCTTCGTCACAGTGCGGCGGTTGCTTTCACATTCGCCAGGCTTTACTTGCATCCTGCGCAAGCCAATGCCCTTCCGGCGGCTGTGCGATTGGCTCCGGCTTGGTAACGCGCGCGTGGCGGAAATAATCATACCTTTGGTTTTTGTGACCTGTCTGTGGTTTTTTAGCACAGGCGCGATCCTTTGGCTCAATCGGCTTGACCGTGAAACGCATCCAGCAAGCCTCCTCGCAATTTCGGTTTTGTGCGGCCCAGCTGTCTGCGGCGTTATCGTCAGCGCGAGTGAATCCAGCGCATCGGCTGCCTATCTGGCGTTTGTGTCAACGCTAATCATTTGGGGCTGGCATGAGATGAGTTTCCTGATGGGTTTTGTGGCTGGGCCACGCCGGGTGCCCTGCCCTGAAGGCGCCAAGGGTTGGGAGCGCTTCCGCCTCGCCACGGCGACGCTGATCCACCATGAAATTGCGCTTGCGGCGACGTGCGTTGTGTTGTTCGTGATGACATGGGGTCAACCAAATCAAGTTGCTGCGCAAACCTTCGCTTTGTTGTTTGCGATGCGGCTCTGTTCAAAATTCAACATTTTCCTCGGAGTTGCAAATACTGGCGCTGAAATGATGCCTGATCACCTCAATTATCTCAAAAGCTATTTCCGCACCCGTGCGATGAACCCGCTGTTTCCGTTCACGCTGGTCGGATCGCTTTTGCTTGCCGCAGTCCTGATTAACGCCGCACTTGCAGCGCCGGCTGGCGGTGGTGAGGCTGTCGGTTATTCGTTGCTGGTTGTGCTGGCTATGCTCGGCGTCATTGAGAATTGCATCCTGATGATGCCGCTGCGCTCATCAGAATTATGGGCCTGGGCAAAGCCGCGTACTTCTAATTTACATCAACCCCGTCTCGTTCCGACGAGTTCGGTCAATCAGATTAAAAAATAAACAGGAGAGTGAAGATGGATTATGAAGGCTTTTTTGGTGCTGAACTCACTGCACTGCGCGAAGCGGGCAATTACCGCGTTTTCGCAGAACTTGAACGGCACAAAGGCAGCTTTCCCAAGGCCACACGCTATGTTGATGATGGCACACAGGAAGTCACCGTGTGGTGTTCGAATGATTATCTTGGCATGGGGCAAAACGCACTCGTACTTGATGCAATGCATGATGCGCTTGATCAATGCGGCGCAGGCGCAGGGGGCACACGCAACATCTCTGGTACTAACCATCATCATGTGTTGCTTGAGGCTGAACTTGCCGATCTCCACGGCAAGGAAGATGCGCTGATTTTTACCTCGGGCTATGTCTCGAACTGGGCGGCGCTTGGCACGATTGCGGCAAAGCTGCCCAACTGTATCGTTTTTTCAGATGCGCTCAACCATGCCTCAATGATCGAGGGCATTCGCCACAGCCGCGCCGAGTGTAAGCGCTTCAAACATAATGACCCAGCCGACCTTGATCGTTTATTGAGTCAGGTCGAGCCCGGTCGGCCAAAGCTCGTCGCGTTTGAAAGCGTCTATTCGATGGACGGTGACATCGGGCCAATCGCCGAGATTCTCGATGTTTGCGAAAAGCATGACGCAATGTCCTACATTGATGAAGTTCATGCGGTTGGGCTTTACGGCCCACGTGGCGGCGGTGTCGCCGAACGCGAAGGCTTAATGGATCGGATTACCCTTATCGAAGGCACGCTTGGCAAGGCGTTTGGCGTGATGGGCGGTTACATTGCCGCGAGCAAAGCGCTGTGCGATTTCGTCCGTAGCTTTGCCAGTGGCTTCATCTTTACCACTGCACTGCCTCCCGCAATCGCGGCCGGGGCATGTGCCAGCGTCAAACATTTGAAGGCAAGCCAAATGGAGCGTGCGCGCCATCAGGAGCGGGTCGCGACTGTCCGGCGCAAGCTCCATGCGATGGGTATTCCGATGATCGAAAACCCAAGCCATATCATTCCGGTGATGGTCGGCGATCCGCGCAAGGCCAAGATGATCAGTGACTGGCTGATGGATAATCACGGAATTTATGTTCAGCCAATCAACTATCCTACGGTTCCCAAGGGCACTGAGCGGCTGCGCATTACGCCTTCGCCCGTGCATTCGGATGATGATATTGAGAAGCTGGTTAATGCGCTGTCCGAAATCTGGTCACAGTGCGAACTCGCGCGCGGGCAAATGGCGGCTTAGAAAAGGCTTTTATTTCGTCATTCCCGCGAAGGCAGGAATCCATATACCCCAAACATTTGAGGTTATGGACTCCCGCCTTCGCGGGAGCGATGAGCTTATGTAAAAAATTATGTTGTAGCGACTGCTACATTTCTGTAGGGAAAAGGCAACCGAACACAGCGGAGGCCCAACCCATGACCAATTTCAGCCAAAATCTTTCAACGCAGCGACCACTCACCGCAAAGCAGATTATAATCCTCGCGCTTTACGGGGTTGTGCTGTGGTTTCTTGCCGCGATGCTCGTGCGCACGCTTGGCCCAATGGGTGCGCTTGATGGCTTCGGGCGGGTGATCACTTATGCGCTTGTGATCCCCGGCACGGTTCCCGCTATTTTGATCGGACGTGTGCTGGCGAAACTCAGCTATGATCAAACTGCGATCAGCCTCACCGTCATCACCGCGACCGCGTTGCTGCTCGACGGCATCGCCCATGCTTGGTTTCCCAGCCTATACGGAACCGACCCAGCGCTTATCGTCAAAGGAGCGGCGGTAATTTTTTGGGGCGCGGGTGTTGGGCTTGGGCTTGGGCTGTTCATGAATGGGCCAGCACGCGCTTAAACGAGCGCCTGCCCGCATACATCTTCAAGGCCAACGCTTTTGAGCAAGACCATGCCCTCGATTGTCACGAGCAGGCGCGCAGCGTCGCGCGCCACCGCTTCAGGCGTCGGGCTGTCAAGCTGCGCCGCGCCCCAATCAAGAAAACCACGCGCAATTTTTTCGCCAACTGTGCGGCAGATAGGATCGCCCTTTGCGGCAAGTGAAGCAATTTCAAGCCATAGCCGCATATAGGGCCAAAGACTGTCCGCGCAGAGCAGGTCAAACAATTTCGGGGTAAGCTGATCAATCGGCAACGGCGTTGACGCCCCTTGTTGAGCAAGCACCTTACCAAGCCGAAGCGCGATATGCTCAAGCGTCGCAGTGATCATTTCGGCCTTGTCGCTGAAATAATAGAGCAGCATCCGGTCGCTCGTTCGCGCTGCCTTAGCGAGCGGTCTCAGGCTTGATTCCGATATTCCGTGCGCAAGGAGATGGTCGGCCATCCGGTCAAGCAGCGCCGCGCGACGGTCATCAGATTTCACCACTTATGCACACTTTCTTTTTGAGCCAATCGCCATAAACCTTCGCATAAATGCGTCGCTCGCGAAAGCCAGCCTCGCCAAATCTGCGAACCTGCCAATATCAACGACAAAGGGTCTTGCCGCAAAGCGTACACAGGCATAGCCTTCCGCCATTAAAGGGAAAAGGTGGAGGCAGGGCTATGCGCCAGATTAAATATATCATGCTTGCGTGCGCGTTCGTGAGTGCGCCGTTCGCATCGGCACAGGCGGCCGAACCCAATGCGCAAGAGTTGGTCGCTAAAAATCTTGAGGCACGCGGCGGGGCCGATGCGCTGAAGGCGCTGCGCACGCTTCAGTTCAAGGGCAAGATCCGCTTTCCCGGCGATTTTGAGCTTGATTATGTCGAAACACGCGCACGAAACAGTGCGAGCGGCGCAGGGGCGGTGCGGTTCGATTCAACGCTTCAGGGGCTGACATTGGTTCAGGCTTATGATGGCAAGGCGGGTTGGACGATTAACCCGTTTGGCGGGCGACGCGACGCCGAAACCATGTCAGCCGATGATGCTCGCTCGCTTGCCGATTCTGGCCTAGTTGATGGGCCGCTGCTTTCGGCGGCCACCAACGGCAGCAGCGTCGAATATCTTGGCCGTGAGGATTTTGACGGGACGCTGGCGTATAAGCTGCGCGTATCGGAAAAAGACGGCGACACTTTTGTCTATCTGCTTGATCCCGGCACCTATCTTGAGATTGCGATGACCGAAACGCGCAAGGTGCGCGGCGCTGAACAAGTGTTTGAATATGAGCTCGGCGATTATGAGAAAGTTGGCGGCGTCTATTTCCCGATGTCTGTCGCAAGCGGGCCGAAGGGATCAAGCCAGCGTCAGCAGGTGTCGATTGAAACGGCAAACGCCAACCCGGAAGTGAAGCCCGATTATTTCGCACAACCGGCAAGCCCCGCCGCCAAACCCGCAGCAAGCAAGTGAGGATCCCTGCCATGTTCAAAACTCGTATGATCTTGATGCTCGCCGCCGCTGGTTCGCTTAGCAGCATTGCCGCCGCCCAAAGCGTAAAAGCCGACTCTGCCGCTGTTTCAGGGATCGGTGTGCGCAACATTGGTTCGGCGACAATGTCGGGTCGCATCGCTTCGCTCGCTGTCCGTCAGGAGGCTGATGGCAAGGTAACCGTCTATGTTGGTGCAGCTTCGGGTGGCGTCTGGAAGTCCAACGACGGCGGCACGACCTTCAAGCCCATTTTTGACAAACAGCCCGTGCAATCAATCGGCGCGGTGACGCTTGATCCGGGCAATCCCCAGACCCTCTGGGTTGGCACTGGCGAAAGCTGGACGCGTAATTCGGTCTCGGTTGGTAATGGCGTGTATAAGTCAACCGACGGCGGCGATAGCTGGACGTGGATGGGCTTGCCCAACGTTGAGCGGATCGTGAATATTGTCGTTGATCCCAAAAATTCGGAAACGGTTTACGTCTGCGCGCCGGGTGCGCTGTGGTCGGATTCGGCAGATCGCGGGCTTTATAAAACGACCGATGGCGGCAAGAATTGGACGCAAATCCTGAAAGGCGGCAATCTTTCAACGGGTTGCTCCACACTTGCGGTTGATCCGTCAAATTCGAACCGGCTGATCGCTGGCCTTTGGGATTTTCGGCGTCAGGGCTGGACATTCCGTTCGGGCGGTGATGGGCCGGACAAGGATTCGGCGAGCGCGGTAATGGAATCGCTTGATGGCGGCAAAAGCTGGCGCGCCATGACTGAGGCCAATACCAAGGGTCTGCCCAAGGGGCCGTGGGGACGCAGCGAAATCGTCTTTGCGCCGTCAAACCCCAAACGCGTCTATGCCTTCATCGAAAATGTCCGCTCCGCACTTTATGTCTCCGATGACGGCGGCAAAAGCTTTGAAGAGCGCGACCGCAGCCAGAATATGGTGTGGCGGCCCTTCTATTTTGCGAAGATGGTGGTCGATCCCAAGGATGCTGACCGCGTGTTCAAGATGAACCTTCAGCCGATCGTTTCGCAAGACGGCGGCAAAAGCTTCAGCACCACCGGCGGCGGATCGCACGCCGATTGGCACGCGCTGTGGATCAACCCCAACAACACCAAGCATATGATCGGCGGCGATGATGGCGGCATGTGGACGTCGCATGACGGCGGCAACCGCTGGATCAAATCCGAAAACCTACCAATCAGCCAATTTTACCATGTCAGCGTTGACGATAAAGATCCGTATCAAGTTTACGGCGGCCTTCAGGATAATAGCAGTTGGGCAGGCGACAGTGCTTACCCCGGTGGGATCACCAACGACCGGTGGGAAAATCTATACGGCGGCGATGGTTTCTGGACATTTTCTGATCCCGCTGACCCTGACTATGCTTACGCCGAATATCAAGGCGGGCAGCTTTCGCGGATCAACCGAAAGACGCTGCAACAGCGCGATATTCAGCCTAAGGGCGGCTATAAGGAGAAACTGCGCTTCAACTGGAATGCGCCGCTCCATATGTCGCCCAATGAAAAGGGCACGATCTATATCGGCGCGCAGTTCCTGTTCCGCTCACGCGATCAGGGGACAAGCTGGGATCGGATTTCGCCTGATCTGACAACCAATGATCCGCTCCGCCAAAATCAGGAGCAATCGGGCGGGATTACCGTTGATAACTCGGCCGCAGAAATGCACACGACGCTATATTCTATTTCCGAAAGCCCCAAGGCAGCGGGGACGATCTGGGTTGGCACCGATGATGGCAATGTCCAGATGACGCGCGACGGCGGCAAGGCGTGGAGCAACCTGACGGCCAACCTCAAGCTGCCCAATAAGGGCAATTGGGTCAGTTGGGTTGAGGCGAGCCGCCATGACGCAAACACCGCATACGTCGCGGTGGATCGCCATACGTACGGCGATATGACGCCCTATCTCTACCGCACGCGTGACGGCGGCAAAAGCTGGACGCCGTTGATTGGCGCTGCGACGACGGGTGTGCGCGGCTATATTCATGTAATAAAGGAAGACAGCGTCAACCCTAACCTGCTGTTTGCGGGCACTGAATTTGGCATGTTCATCTCGGTTGATGGCGGCGCAAGCTGGGTCGAATTTAAGCCCAAAGATTTCCCGTCAGTCGCGGTGCGCGATATTGCGCTTCAGGCGCGTGACAATGATCTTGTCCTTGGTACGCACGGACGCGGGATTTGGATCATTGACGATATCTCCCCGCTGCGCGCGCTTGACGCGGGCACGCTTGCGGCGACGGTAAAACTGCTTCCAAGCCGCGCGACGCAGCAGCGTTTGCAGGGGAATGGCGGTTGGTCAGACGGTGACGGCAAGTTCAGCGGCGATAACCCACCGGGCGGCGCCGTCATCACTTACTATCAAAAGGATCGCCATATCATCGGGCGGATGAAGCTCGAAATCCTTGATAGTGAAGGCAATGTTGTTGACACGCTCCCCGCCTCCAAACGGCGCGGGCTCAACCGGGTAGAATGGTCGATGCGGGTCAAGCCTCCGGTTGCGCCGCCCGCTGCACAGCTTGCGTTCTATTCAACGCAAGGCCCGCGCGTGCTGCCCGGTCGTTATACTGTGCGACTGACCAAGGCTGGCGAAACGGTGACGATGCCGCTCGATATCGGGCTTGATCGCCGCGCGACCTTCACTGTTGCTGACCGCAAAAAGCAGTTTGACGCGGCTCAGCGTGTCAGCGCGCTGTTCGGGCGGATGTCGGCGCTGGTTGCTGGTCTCAAGGCGACGGCTGAACAATCTGATGCTGCTGCTGAAAAGGGTGGGGCAGCCAAGACGCTTGCGCAGAGTGTTTCGGCGCAGGCGGCTGCACTCAAGCAACAGGTGGTGGCGACCAAAGAGGGCGGCGCAATCACTGGTGAAGAGCGGCTGCGTGAGAATATGGACGTGGCTTACGGTGCCATCACCTCGGTTGAATCCGCGCCAACCAATTATCAACTCGCGCGCGTCGATGCGCTTGAAAAGGAATTGGCCGAAGTTGAGGCGGCCTTTGCCAAACTCAAGAGCGGCGATGTGGCCAAGTTGAGTGCGGCGCTTCAGGCGATAGGACAGCCGGGGCTTGATCTGGCGAATGTGTGGGTGCCGGCAAGTAGTGCGCGCGGCGGCCGTGCGGCGGCTGTATTGGCACGCGGACTGGTTGGTACCCGCTTCATAGGTGATGTTGAGACATTACGCCGACAGGGAAAGAGGGATTGAGTTAGCGAACTAGGCTATCGGCAATTGCTTCGGCCCGCGCTTTGTTGGGAAAACCTTCGTCGACCCATTGCCGCTCAATTGCCTTGAGGATGCGTGCGACATCGGGGCCGGCCTTGATACCGCGCGCGACGATTGCGCCGCCGCTGATTGGGAGTGTTGGCGGCAACCAATCTGTTAGCACGCGCGCGTCGCCGTCGCCGAGCAGTAGCCGGTCAACTGCACCCTCATGCCCAACCCAATAGGAGAGTGCCTTGGGGTCGGTCGCGTCCTCGGGCACCCGCGCCGCCGCACAGGCAAGCCGCTTGCGCTTCGTATTTGAGAATTTGAGCCGCGCAGCAATCTCTTCGGTCACCCCTGTTTCGGCAGACAGCAATGCGGCAAGCCGCCGGGTCGGGTCCCCTGCAACGTCTGCGTCAGCTTCGCGTTTGACCAGCCGGATCAGTGGCGCAGCATCAGTGATTTCGGGAAGGACTGGCTTGAAAACCCCTTGGTCAATCATGAGTGCGATAACCCCGCCCGGATCAGGCAGCGCGAGAATCTTCAGCAGCTCATCGGCAATGCGTTCGCGCGATAGCGCCATCAGATCATTGGCGCGCAGTGCGCAAGCCGCAATCGCCTCGGCATCAGGATCGCCACGGCCATAGCGTGCGTGAAAGCGGAAGAAGCGCATGATCCGCAAATGATCCTCGGCAATGCGTTGCAGCGGGTCACCGATGAAGGCAACGCGGCCCCGCGCAAGATCATCAGCGCCGCCAAAATAATCAAACACAGCGCCGCTGAACGGATCGGCGGAAAGCGCATTGATCGTGAAATCGCGCCGCGCGGCATCCTCCTGCCAGTCGTCGGTGAAGGCGACCACCGCATGGCGCCCATCGGTTGCAACGTCGCGGCGGAGCGTGGTGATTTCGATTGGGCCGGAGGATAGCACCGCCGTAACCGTGCCGTGGGCAAGGCCGGTCGGGATCACCTTGACCTTCGCCGCCTCAAGCCGTGTGATCACCTCAGCAGGCGCGAGTGCGGTTGCCAGGTCAATATCGGTGACAGCTTGACCCGCAAGCCCGTCACGCACTGCGCCGCCGACAAGCCGCACAAGCCCTTCGTCGCTACCAAGCGTGCGGCACAGCAAGCCGAGCCCAGCGCTGTGCCGCCACGGCGCGTCAGGAAGGACTACCCCTGCCATGCCAGCCTGCGCGATAGGTTCACAATCATTGCTGCTGTCGCGCCCCAGATACGTTGGCCCTGCCAATGCATTTCGATAAAGTGTCGCTCATGCCCATTCCAGTCGAGCGCCTTTGGCACATGATTGGCGGGATCAAGCAAGAAGGCGAGTGGCACTTCAAAAATATGGGATACCTCTTGCGGGTTGGCAACCAGCGGCAGATCGGGTGGTATCACCGCGAGGACGGGGGTGATCGTGTAGCTTGTTATTGTGCGATAGAGATCGACCGTCCCAATTACGTGCGGGATATGGCGCGGCAGACCAATCTCCTCTTCTGCCTCGCGTAGTGCGGCGGCGATGACGTCTACGTCGCCTGCATCAACCCGCCCACCGGGGAAGGCGGCTTGGCCGGGGTGGCGGCGCATCGTTTCGGGTCGCTGCGTCAGGATCACGCCGGGTTCGGCGCGGTCTGTGACGGCGATCAGGACGGCGGCAGGGGTCGCTTCGTAAGCGTCAAGGTCAGTCACATGCCCGTCATGCGCGATCATCTCGCGGTCATTTGGGGTGGCAATCGCGGCGCGCAGCCGGTTGGAGAGGCTCATGCAGCCTCCAGCGCAAAGAATGCGCCGCCGCTCCATAGGCCAAGCGGCTCTGCGCCCTCTGCGACGGCAAGCTCGGCAAGCTCATAATAGATGGGTCGCGCAATTAACGCCTCCATCCCGCCGCGTACCATCACATAAGGGTGCGGGCCATCCTCGCGACTGACGACACGGATCGGGTTGGCAGGGCAAGCAATCACTAGATCATCTGTATTGAGGCGGAACGCGAGGTTGCGCGCTTTGCCTCCGCCCTCGCTCTTCACCTCAACCGCGATGAACGGCGCGTCTTCAACGAGGATATCAAGTTTTTCGGCAGGGGTAACGAGAACATAGCTGCCGTCGCCTTCACGCCGCAGGATTGATGCGAACAGCTTGACCATCGCTGGCCGGTTAATCCGTCCGCCTTGGTGAAACCAACTGCCATCACGCGCGATCCGCATATCGCTAGGGCCGGTATGCGCCGGGTGCCAGGTATCGACGGGCGGCAAACGCTTTTCAGCAAGCGCCGCCTCAATCTCAGTGAGCGAGAGTCTGGCTAGATCAGGGGAAAAATCGCGCATTGGCATAAAGTGACTTTAGATCAGGTGCGGGCGAGGGGGAATAGTATCTTTGTTTGCGGCTTGCATTGGGCAAAGCATCACCGATGGAAACTGGATGCTGGCCAGCATAGACTATGTAGGTATTCTCACTGACGATCCGGGGTAGTCGGTGCTGACACTTACATCGTTCAGAACTAAAGTAGGCTTACTTTCTGGGCTTTTTGATCTATTTTTTCTATGGCATGGTAAATTCTGAACCAGCTTGGCTTGTGAAAGAGATAGCTAATATTCATACGAGTATCGACGGCGCGGTTAATTCCGCAATCATGCCGTTAACAGGAGGCGATAAATATAGAAATCAATACAGCACTCCTGATTGTTGCCATTATCACGGCGGCGATCGCTTTCGCAGCTTTGATCCTCAAGGTTGTCGAAATATCACGGGATAAGTGATAACGGGAGGGGGTTGGTCTAGCAACCAGCCCCCAAACGAAGTGGGACGCGCTGCTAGCACAACGCGTCCCTTAACCAGAAGATGATTCATATAGAAACTTCTACAGCAAAGCTTGTTTGCACTAGATAACTGAAAATGTCAATCCATTCCGCCAATGTCTGGCCCGATCACGCCCGCCCTCGGCACACCGCCTGCGCGGCTGATGCGCGCCAGCAGCCGGTGGCGCTCGACGGGGCCGGGGAGGTGCCAGCCGCCCGTTGCCTCTGCGGTAAAGCCAAAGAAGCGGCCATAATATTCGGGGTCACCAATCATCATCAGTGCGTCAGCCGCGCCTGCATCAGCGACGGCGAGCATATGCGTCATCAGCATCCGGCCAACCCCGCCGCGTTGCAGTGCCGGGGATACGGCAACCGGCCCGACGAGGGTAAGCGGCGCGCTTTCGCCTGATGGCGTTTCAAGCCGCACCGGCCAGCTTTGCAGGCTGCCGATCAGTACGCCATCATTAACCGCAGCAAAGCTAAGCGCCGCGAACGCCACTGTGCCCGCGCGCAGTGTGTAGGCCGTGCGACCATGCCGGTCAGCGCCAAAGGCGGCATCAAGCAGGCTTTCGACATCAGCAGCGGCGATTTGGTTTAAGGGCAGTATCTTAGTCACGGGCGCTGGCTTTAGACGGCGCGCGCGTGAATGAAAAACGATAATCCGCCTTGATGAAATTTGCCCATGCGCCTAATCGCGCCGCCTATGACTAATGACCTTCTCCAACTCCAAGTGCTTGATCTCGAAGTGCTTGTCCTCACCGGCATTTATTCTGAAGAAACCCATTTGCCGCAGCCGCTGCGCATTTCGGTGACGGTTGATCTTGATATGCCTGGCTTTTTTAGCGCAGATACGCTGCTTTCGGCCTCCAAAAACTATATGGATTTGAAACGCGCGGCGACCGATGCGTTGCCCAAAGATGTTCATTTCGTTCTGATTGAGGCAATCGCCGATCATATCGCCGAGACGCTGTTTGTGCAGGATAAGCGCGTTGCGCGCGTTGAAGTCAGCATCGTCAAGCTCGCGATTGCCGAGGCGGCTGAGTCGATTGGCATCCGTATGATAAGGCATAGAAGGTGAAGCTCGCGCTCGTCACGGCGGGGATGCGGCGGATTGGCGCTGCGATTGCTGCGCGTTTGGCGAGCGAAGGCTGGGCGCTTGCCCTCCACAGCCGCAGCGAAGCTGAACCTGAGCCAGAACTCGCGGCGATATTGGCGCAGGATCATTGCATTTGGCGCAGTTTTGTGGCCGATTTTGGCGATAGCGCCGCCGTCAGCGAACTCCTTCCCGCCGTTGCCGCGCATTTTGGTCGCTTGCCTGATCTGATCGTCAACAACGCCTCACGTTTTGTTTGGGATGATCCAGCGAGCGTGACTGTCGAATCCCTCGCGCTCCACCATGCGGTCAATGTCAGCGCGCCTATAATGCTGACCACGGGTCTTGCTGTGGCAATGCCAGACGGCGCGCGGGGCTGTGTGATCAATATCCTTGATCAGCGCATCCGCCATCCCGGTGCCGACCAGTTGAGTTACACCCTTTCCAAACAAGCGCTCAGCGGTGCCACCGAAACGCTCGCCCGCGCGCTCGCGCCAAAACTGCGGGTGAATGCCGTCGCGCCCGGCTTGACGCTGCCCACCGAGGACTATCGCCCTGCGCAAATGGTGCGGCTCGCCAAAATGATGCCGCTTGAACGCTTGCCCGACCCCGATGAAATTGCCGATGCCGTGCTGTGGCTGGCGGGGGCGGAGTCAGTCACCGGCCAGACGATCTTTGTTGACGGCGGCGCATCAATGAAAGCCTTTGACCGTGACTTCCTGTTTCTGGGGGATGAGGGCTAACTCTTGGTCACTTCAGCGATAACTGCCTCCGCCTTCTTGATCGCAGCAGCAGTTGTCAGCTTCCCTTCGTCAATCTCATCGGCATAGCCCATCAGGCGCACTCCGCCTTCGGAGCCAGTTTCGGCCACCTCGGTAACGCGCACAGTGCCACTGCCTTGCTTGATCGCAGCGTCCCACCCCGCGCGAACGGCGGCCCAATAATCCTTGGTCTTGGCCCAATAAGCATCAGCACGTTCGGCCTTAAAGCCATCGAAGCGCGTGTAGGTATTAAGTGTCATTTCCTGAACAATCGGGATCAGCTTGCCGTCTTTCATCCCCATTTTCATATTGTCCTGCCAATGAATCCATCCGGTTGGCGTTGGCGAATGACGATTGATTGCTTTGTAGCGATCATAGACTGGCTTACGCACCGCATCGCGCCGCGCGAGTGGACGCCATGTCCAATTGCTGCGCCAGCGCTGCACACCGCCTTCGTCAACCCATTCGCCCCAGCCGCCGTAACGCGGGCTATCGTCGGTTTGCCAAACGGTTTGTGACCAGTGGCCCTTGCGCATAGCCTGCGGCATAGTGTCAGTCTTCCACTGGCTTGGCCCGGCGTAAACGAGCACGTTCTCGGGTTCATAGACCCAATCCTGCCGCCAATGCTTGACGAGGAAGGTCTTGCCCTCGGCGTCAATCACAAGAATGTGCTGAAGGCTAATTTTGCGGCCTGTATCCTCAATCACGCGGACCACTTCGTGCCCACCCGAGACCTTTGCAGCGATGGGGGTGTAGTCGCTTTGCCAAGACGTTTGCTCCTGAAAATCAAACTTGACCTTGAACGCACCGGCCATACCAAGGATGCTTGCGCGGTCAGCCTTAAACTTAGCGGTTTCAATTTCTGAGGACTGCGTCGCAATCGGCCCATCAGCATATGCGGGTGCCGCCACTGCTGCGAGCGAAGCGGCGAGCAATAAAGTGAGGGTTGGCTTAATCATCATGGTTTCCTTTATCATAAAGTCCTAAAACCGCACACTGAGCGATGCGCTGGCATTGCGCCCTGTTTGGGTGAAGGCATCGGTGATCAGTGACGTATTGGCGAGGCCGCGCACATCGGCATATTCGATATATTTTTTGTCGAAAATGTTGAATACGCCAAGCCGCGCCGTCAGAGCTTCACCAATTTTGACAAACGCAGTTGCATCAAGAATCGTGAAGGATTGCGGGCGGAAACATTCGGGCGTGCACAGGCCAAACACCCGCCCGGCCTCCTTGCGTGCGCTGTGCGTCGCGATGAGCTGACCGCCAAACCGCCCGTCGGTTGCTCGGTAACCAATGCCGCCGACAACCTTAACGGGATCAATCGAGAGCAAGGCTGTTCGCACATTTGCCCGGTCAAACTGATTGCCCGACGCATAGGCGAGCGAAAGCGTCGCGCTCAGCCCGTTCTTCGCCTGCGCATCAAACCGTGCCTCAGCTCCCTCGATCTTTACGCGGTTGAGGTTAACATATTGGAACAGCACCGGGTCAGTCACAGTGCCGGTGCCACCGATCTGCACCTGCGAGATAAAATTGCGGTAGCGCCCTGAAAAGGCAGTCATAGCGAAGTTGATACCGTTGCCGCCAAAGCGAATACCGCCCTCATATGTTTCACTCGTTTCGGGTTTGAGATCGGGGTTGCGTAATGTTCGGTACGAAAACGGAAAGGCAGTTGGATTATCAAAAAACTGATTGATCTCAAGCGGCGAAGGTGCCTGAAATCCGCGTGCATAGTTGGCAAAGACAGTGACAATCTTATTGGGTTTGATCACAATGCCAAGCTTTGGCGAAAGTCTTGATCCATCCTGACCACTGCCCGTGAAAAAGGCCGGAAGCAGAGGATCTTCGAGCGGATCAACCTTGTAATAATCAAAGCGCAGCGCAGGAAACAGCGTCAAGGTTCCATCCCCAACAACAATGTTATCGGCAAGGTACAGCCCTGACAGCGTAAAATCTGTTACCGGGAACGCGCGCGTCGGGAACACGTCGGGCGGCGTCGGCACAGTGCCATCACGTAAGCCCTTTTGCCGGGTGACGTTATAATCGCCGCCGTAAAGCAGCGTATGTTTGATGATACCCGTCTCAAAAATACTCCGTGCCTCAAACGCGCCACCGATCACGCTGTTTTCAAACGTGTTGATCCGGGTGCGATCAAGCGCGGTATTGCGATCCTCGGCCGAAAACTGACGGTTGCGTCCATTTTGGTAAAAGCCAGTGATTTGAAGAAAATCAACAAAACCGTCATTCTCGCTCTGATAATCAAGGCTTACCCGGTCACGCTTGGTCGTGTCGCGCGCTTGAAGATTTAAGACAGCGGTTGCTCCGAGGATGCCGACTGCTGGCGCTGCCGAGCGCGCACTAATGACATCGGTGAGGGTCTTGCTATCAAGATGGTCAACAGTCAGCCGCACACGGTTGTCATCATCGGGCTGCCAGACCAGCTTGGCAAAGCCAGCGTTCGAACTGCTGTCCTGTGGATTAGGTGCGGTTCGTGTTGAATTTTGCGCGCGGTTGGTGCCCTGATTGTCGAGTTCCTTACCGTCGCGCCGTGTGTAGGCAAACAAGGTTGAAAATGCGCCAGCGCGTCCGGCGACAATCGCGGTTTCGGTAAATTCATTATCGGCCGAATCATAAGCCACGCGGCCAAGCCCGGCAATATTTCGGCTGTCACTTTTCAGGATATCGGCAGGATCACTGGTGATGAAGCTAACCGCACCTGCCAGCCCGTCACTGCCATAGAGCGCCGATGATGGGCCACGCAGGATTTCAACCGATTTGACGATACCTATGTCAACATAGTCCCCCCGCCCGGCCGCCTGTGCCCCAAATGAAAACCCATCAGGCACGCGAATGCCGTCAACTTGGATCAGAACACGGTTTCCCTCAATCCCGCGAATGTTGAAACCTTCAGCACCTCCGCGCCCGGTCGATCCAAGTGCAGCGCTGAAGCGAGAGGGCGCACGGCGGACGCTTACGCCGGGTTCAAATCGAACGAGATCACGGATGTCCGACGCAAGTTCATCGGCAATTTGTTCATCGCTCTTGACTGTGACGATTGCTGGAACGTCATTAACGTTTTGCGGCACGCGCGTTGCGGTGACGGTAATCGTTGCGCCCGCTTCAGCGCTGTTATCATCTGCAATTTGCGCCCGACCAACTCCAGCCGTCATCGCGAGTGCCAAAGCAAGCATCGCACAAGCTGGCCTTGCTGCGCGCTGTGGAGTAACGCTTGCGCGCGAGAGGCAGGTTTGGCGGTTTTTGAACTGCACATCAGGGCGGGGCAACGGCATCTCCATAATTAACTTGATAATGAGAATGATTAGCGATATCAAGTTAATATGCTGGGTTCTCTCCAACGTCAACCCGGCATTATGCTCGTTCCTCCAGGACGATTATACGCCTCACCGGGGTCGATCCGAAACGACCCCGGTGCTTTTTTATGCACTTCACCCGTACTGGTCGTCGCCCCCTTGCCAACGCCCCCCAAATTTGGGAAATAGCGTGCGGGGTGCGCTATTTATCAACTGGGAGTCCAAAACATGCGTGTGACCGCTGGCCTTGTCGCCATTGTCCTGATCGCGAGCGCACTTGTCGCAACCCCTCTTATTGCGGCGGAACCGCTGCCGGAGCGCCCGTTGCCTGCTTATCCCCATACCCGTGCGCTTGATCTCGTTGAGCCTCAGTTCGGCGTGCCTGTTGCTGATCCTTACCGCTGGCTTGAGAATGACGTGCGCAGCGATACTGAGGTCGCGAAGTGGGTGGCCGATCAGAATAAGATTACTGACGCTTATGTCTCGCAGCTTCCGGGGCGCGCAGTGTTTGCCGCGCGGATGAAATCGCTTTTTAATTATGAGCGTTACGGCGTACCCCGCAAGGCCGCGAATTTCTATTTCTATACGCGCAATGATGGCCTGCAAAACCAGTCAGTGCTCTATGTTCGCGATGGGTTTAGCGGCATCCCGCGCATCCTGCTCAATCCCAATGAATGGGCGAAGGACGGCGCGACCGCGCTTGGCGAATGGTCACCAAGCAATGACGGGTCGAAGCTGCTCTACGCAATTCAGGACGGTGGCAGCGATTGGCGGACACTGCGCGTGCAAGACGTTGCGTCCGGCAAAATGCTTGAGGATGAGGTTAGGTGGGTCAAATTCTCAGGCCTATCGTGGAACAGCGACGGCAGCGGTTTTTTCTACTCACGCTTTGCTGAGCCGACAAAAGGGGCAACGTTCCAGTCGCTCAACGTCAATCAGACGGTCTATTTCCACAAGCTCGGCACGCCGCAAAGCGAGGACGTCAAAATCTACGCAACGCCTGATCGGCCAAAACTTGGCCACAGCGCGCAGATCACCGATGATGGCAAATATCTGCTGATCACGACGTCATCGGGCACTGATGATCGTTATGAGCTTCATATTGCCCGGCTTGATGGCAAGGCAGTCAAGCCGCGTCCGCTGATCACGGGGATTGAGTATAATTGGGAACTTGCCGGATCGGTCGGCGACACGCTTTATTTCCTCACCAATAAGGGTGCGCCGCGCCAACGTTTGGTCACGCTCAGCGCAACCCGCGCCAATGCGTCGCCACGCGAAATTGTGAAGGAAAGCAGCGATACACTCGTCGGCGCATCGCTCGTTGGCAATCGGATGATCCTTGCTTATCTGGGCGATGCCAAGTCCGAGGCGGAACTGCGTGAGCTTGACGGGCGGCTGATCACCGCGATTAAGCTGCCCAATATCGGCACGGCGGCTGGCTTTGGCGGGAAGGGCGGCGATAGTGAGACATTCTACAGCTTCTCCAGCTTTGCGATTCCGCCAACGGTCTACCGCTTTGATACCGCGACCGGAAAGGCCGAGATTTTTGCGCAGTCAAAGGTCGCGTTTAACCAAGCGGACTATGTGACCGAGCAGCGCTTTTTCGCCTCAAAAGACGGCACCCGCGTGCCAATGTTCGTTGTGCGCCGCAAGGACAGTATCGACAAAGGCCCAGCGCCAACTTTGCTCTACGGCTATGGCGGGTTCAACGTATCGCAAACACCAGGGTTCAGCGCAACGCGGCTTGCCTGGCTTGAACAAGGCGGCGTGCTCGCGATTGCGAACCTGCGCGGCGGCGGCGAGTACGGCAAAGCATGGCATGATGCTGGCCGCCTTGCGCAGAAACAGAATGTGTTTGATGACTTCATCGGCGCGGGTGAATATCTGATTGCAGAAGGGATTACGTCCAAGAGCAAGCTCGCGATTGAGGGGCGCTCAAACGGCGGCTTGCTCGTTGGCGCGGTTGTCAATCAGCGGCCCGATTTGTTTGCGGCTGCCCTGCCCGCAGTCGGCGTGATGGATATGCTGCGCTTCAACCGCTTTACGGCGGGGCGTTACTGGGTCGATGATTATGGTGATCCCGGCAAAGAGGCCGATTTCAAAATCCTGCGCGCCTATTCACCCTATCACAACATCGTCGGCGGCAAGGATTACCCAGCGATCATGGTAACAACGGCCGACACCGATGATCGCGTCGTCCCCGGCCACAGCTTCAAATACGCCGCCGCGTTGCAGGCAAGCGACTTGGGGGCGAAGCCACACCTGATCCGCATCGAAACGCGCGCAGGACATGGCAGCGGGAAGCCGGTAGATAAAGTGATCGCAGAGTTCGCGGATGCTTATGCATTTATCGCTAAGTTTACCGGGATGGTGGTTGAGGGGCGGTAGATAGTGCCGCCAACAACATACTTGCCCGCCTGATAATAACCGTCATCATCACCGCACCGATTCGGGGGTATTGACGGGGCGAGTATTTGACCAAAGCGTGGAAATATATTGAACCCGTCGTCGGGTTAGGCTGCGCGTTGCTAGGGGTGCCGCCGCTGGCAATCGTTGGCGCGGTTAATGGCGCGAAGCTGATTGCGGCAGTGAAGGAAAATTGGGACGGTCGCAGCCTCAATTTCGAAACGCTGGTGTCCTCAATGCGAATGGTTGCGCTCTGCGCAGCGGATCGGTTTGACGTTGATCAGGCAGCGCGCGATGCTTTGACCGAAGCCGATGCGGCGATGGCGGATCATCTCGTTTCATGCCTGCCCACGCGCGAAGAATTGGCGGCGTTCGCGCGCAAGCCTGATTTTGTAACGGCGGTGGTCGATCATGTAGCGGAAAAGCTCGCCGCGCATGATCCGCGCTTTGCCGAGGGCGCGCTGTCGATGGCGGGGTTTGATGCGCGGAGTTTTGCAGCTGCGGTGGTGCAGGATGTCATAACGGCGGCACTGGCGAATAATGATTACCGTCAGTCGCTGATGACCTATCTTCAGATTGAAACCTTGCAAGGGGTGGCGCGGCTTGAGGATGGAATGGCAGAAATCCTTGAATTTGTGCGCACTCAAAAGGCGGGAGCGTCGCTCACTGACCAAGCCCTGCGCGGTGCCATCGCGCGTTTTATCGCGTTTCAGCCTGATGCGTCTGACGCCGATGTGTTGAACGCTGTCGAAACATTCGAACGCGAGTATCGCGCGCTGCTTGGACAAGTTTCGCACATCACCGTTAATGACAATCACATCCAGTCGCTCAAAGTTGCCGCCGAAGAGGCGCTTGAGGCAGGCGACATCGCCACCGCGCGCATCCGTTACCGTGAGGCCGCGAAGGCCGCCGACGACAAGGCAAGCGAACCCGTCCGCAACGCCGCCAACCTCAAGTCCGCTGAAGCCAGCACCGCAGTCACCATGCTCGATTGGCAAGCTGCCGATGCCGCATGGGAGGAAGCGGCGGCGAAGTTGACGCCATTTGATCTGACGGCGGGAGAGGCGATTGTCTGGGAGGCGGGGGATCGCCTCAAACAATTTGGCGAAACCTTCGGCCAAACCCCTGCACTGGTCGCCTCCGAACGCCGCTGGCGCGCGCTTGAAATCGCCGCAGTTGTGCGCGGGGACAATGAGCGCGTGGCAACGATGCAGGTCTGGCTCGGGACTGTGCTGAGCACGCAGGGCGCGCGGACGGGGGGTGATGCGGGTCTGGCGCTGCTTGGTGAGGCCGTTGATGCCTATCGTGCGGCGCTCACGGTGTACACGCAGGCGGCGATGCCCGCTGACTGGGCGACGACACAGAATAATCTCGGGATTGTGCTTTGGACGCAGGGCGAGCGGACGGGGGTTGATGCGGGGCTGGCGCTGCTGAGCGACGCCGTTTATGCCTATCGCGCGGCGCTCACCATTTGGACGCGAGAGCATTTTTCGTATTATCATGAGGTGGCGAGCTACAACCTAGCTCTCGTCGAGGCGGCGATTGCTGCGCGACGGGGGTAGGGCGCACGCACGTCATTTCCCCTGTCCTACACACCCCGCCTTATGCCACACCAACCTACTGCCGGAGATGTGGCAGGGGGACGCTGTGCGCTTCTGATCGACTTTATCGATCAATGATCACTTCCAATCATCCCTGAAATATTGAGATTGGACAGTGTGAACTTTGCCTCTTTTGATTGGGAGAATCGATCAATGCGAAACAACAGGGTAAAGCGGTGCAAATTTCCAGCCGTAACACTTTGCTTTGCGCATCATCTTGACCTCCCCCGGAATCGCGTTATACGCGCACCCTCTGGTTGGGGCTTGCCCCGGCCACCGTCCGAGACAGTTGGTGCAGGCAATTCGGCCTGCTTAATGTCCAGCCTAGACGGGGAACGAAATTCTTGGCCGTGGTTTCGCCCGGCCCTGATCCATTTCCCCATCACGGACTTTTTGCCCGCGCGCCGGAATCCCCCGGTGTTGCGGAACTGTGGAGAATGGCATGGATCGTACTGAAAAATCCGCGCTGGTCGCCGAACTGAACGCAACGTTCAAAGAGATTGGTGTGGTGGTTGTCACCCGCAATCTCGGCCTCACCGTCGCACAATCGACGGTATTGCGGAATAAAATGCGTGAAGCGGGTGCCCAGTACCGGGTAGCAAAGAACAAGCTTGCCAACATCGCAGCACAGGGCACGCCCTACGCCTCGATCAGCGATCTGCTGACCGGGCCGACCGCGCTCGCCACATCGAAAGACCCGGTTGCCGCCGCAAAGGTGGTGGTCGAGTTTGCCAAGACCAATGACAAGTTGGAAATTCTTGGCGGCGCGATGGGTGATACTGTCCTTGATGTTGATGGTGTGAAGGCGCTGGCAACGCTGCCATCGCTTGATGAACTGCGAGCCAAGATTGTGGGGCTTGTTCAAGCACCTGCAACCAAGGTTGTGCAGATTATCCAGGCACCGGCTGGCCAGCTTGCGCGGGTGTTTAACGCCTACGCCGAAAAAGCTGCCTGAACTTTTACTTAAATTTATTGGAGACTTAAAATGGCTGATCTTAACAAAATCGTTGATGACCTTTCGGCGCTGACCGTAATCGAAGCGGCTGAACTTTCGAAAATGCTTGAAGAAAAGTGGGGCGTTTCGGCTGCTGCTGCGGTTGCAGTTGCTGGCCCAGCCGCTGCTGCTGCACCTGCTGTTGAAGAGCAGACCGAATTTGACGTGATCCTGACCGGCGACGGCGGCAACAAAATCGCTGTCATCAAGGAAGTTCGCGCAATCACTGGTCTTGGCCTTACCGAAGCCAAGCAGGCTGTCGAAGCCGCGCCAAAGGCGATCAAAGAAGGCGTTTCGAAGGACGAAGCCCAGAAGGTTATGGCACAGCTTGTTGCCGCTGGTGCGACTGTCGAACTCAAGTAAGCTCAACAGCTTATGCAAGAATAAAAGGGTGGCCCTTCGCGGGGTCGCCCTTTTTGTGTCAGCTCACTGCGCCGACCGCGCTGCCCACTTGAAGCCGCTCACCGCTGGTGATGATTACGCGGTCACCAATTTCGGTTTCTTCAAAAAGCCGCTTGGCAAAGTCTTTGGGTACGCCGATGCAGCCATGGGTGACGAACCCTTCAAGCACATCTGACGCATGGATCGCGACGCCGTCGTTGGTGAGCCGCTGCATGTAGGGCATTGGCGCGCCGTAGAGGTTGGAGATGTGGTGCTTCTTTTTCTGGGTGATGGTGTGAACCCCAAGCGGGGTTGGCTTTTCATCCGCACCGTAAAGGATCACCGCAACACCAATTTCATAGCCCGCGCGGAATACCGACATCGTCTGCGCGACAAGATCAACCGTAATGATCAACGGGCCGTCGGGAATGCCGGCATCATCCCAGACAGAAAATCCGTGGACAATCGGTTCAGTGATCGTCAGCGCACGCTTGATGACATAGGCATTGGGGTCGAGCGCTGGCGCAGGAGGGATCGCGGCTTTCGCAATTACCGGCGGCTTAGAGGCGACGACAGGCGGGGCAGGCGCTGCCATCACGGCCATCACGCCAAGCGCGCCAAAGGTCAGCAATGTCTTGCGCAGTCTACGCGGCAGGGTGCTCATAAGCGACATCAAAGGGACTCCAGTTAACGTCTGGTTTACCCTTTGTGTGCAGCGCCGCCAAGCCTGCATTATTGGCTGTTCCGCGTTGGGACTTTAACCCTGATTGGCGACACTTCTAAAGCGAACGGCCAATCAGTTCCTTCATAATCTCACTGGTGCCACCAAAGATGCGCGTGACGCGCGCGGCGCGCCATTGGCGGGCGATTGGATATTCATTCATATAACCAGCGCCGCCATGAAGCTGGAGGCATTTATCAACGACTTCGCCCTGAAGTTCGGTGTGCCACAGCTTAGCCGCCGACGCTTCTTCGGGGGTAAGTTCACGCTTGAGGTGCCGCGCCAGCGCCCAATCAAGATGCGCCCAGCCAACCTGAAGCTTGGTCTTGAGATCAGCAAGGACAAAGCGCGTGTTTTGGAAATCTAGCACCGACTGGCCAAAGGCTTTGCGGTCACGCGTGTAGGCCACCGTCTGATCAAAAGCGCGCTGTGCAGCAGCCTGGGCCGAGACAGCGATGGACAGGCGCTCCTGTGGAAGTTCGCTCATGAGATAGATGAAGCCCTTGCCTTCTTCGCCGAGGCAGTTGGTCATTGGTACGCGGACATCGGTGAAGAACATTTCGGACGTGTCCGCAGCGTCTTGCCCAACCTTATCGAGATTGCGACCGCGTTCAAAGCCTTCGCGATTGGCTTCGACGAGGATGATCGAAACGCCCCTCCATGCTGGCTTGGCATCAGGATCAGTCTTGCAGCAGAGCAGGATCAGATCAGCATTTTGACCATTGGTGATATAGGTTTTTGAGCCATTGATCACATAATGATTACCGTCTTTGATCGCGGTGGTGCGTAGCGCCTGAAGGTCAGAACCTGTGCCCGGCTCGGTCATCGCAATCGCGGTGACAATCTCCCCCGAAACCATGCGCGGCAACCATTCCTGCTTTTGCTCTTCGGAACCATAGGCCATCAGATAATTGGCGACGATATCCGATTGGAGCGTGAAACCAGTCGCCAGATCGCAGCCATAGCCAAGCTCTTCATCAATCACCGCGTTATAGCCGAAATCAAGGCCGAGCCCGCCGTAAGCCTCGGGCACCGTCGGGCACAGCATCCCGATTTCACCCGCGCGCGGCCAGACTGATTTGGGGATCAGCCCGTCTTCATCCCATTTTGCGGTATTTGGCTCAAGCTCCTTGACGACGAACTGACGAACGGTATCGCGAAATGCCTCATGGTCTTCAGTGTAAACGGAGCGGGAAAGGCTATCGAGGGTCATCGGCGCATCCTAAGTTTGGTGAAGGTTAGCTCAACATGACCCAAACCTTACGTTAACGTCAAGGGAAATCTGCACCCGCCGCTGTCTCAATCCGGCGAAGTAGTGTATCAAGCAACGCGCGTTCCGCGCCTGAGAAACTGCCGAGCAGTTCGGCCTCCATCGCAAGTGCTACCGGCGCGATTTCACCGTAGAGCGAACGCCCCTCAGGTGTCAGGGCAAGCAGATGCGAACGCCCATCGCCGGGATGGTCACGCGCCACAATCAGCCCGCGTTGAGTGAGCGCAGCGGCGGCGCGGCTGACGCTGATCTTATCGATCCGCGCGGCGTTCCCAAGCGCTTGCGGCGTCATTTCGCTGCCCTCGGCAAGGATCGCGATCAGCCGCCACTCAGGCACTTTGAGGCCAAAGCGTTTGCGATAGCTAGCCGAAATCCGCGCGCTGACCGCGTTTGAGGCAACCGACAGGCGATAAGGCAGGAAGGCGTCAAGGCGGAGCGTCATCATTGACATTTAGCAGGACTCCATATAGTTGCAAATGAAACTATCTATTGAGGAGCCAGCCATAATGACCGATCTTTTTGAAAATCCGCTTGGGCTTGATGGCTTTGAATTTGTTGAATTTTGCGCACCTGCGCGTGGCGTGCTTGAGCCTGT
>JANOXQ010000080.1:0-14739 GCA_031418495.1 Sphingomonadales bacterium | reverse complement strand
GTTCCCATAAAAATAACGCGCATAACTCTCTCAACCCCTTGGCATCGTGCAGCGCAAGTCCCTATCATAAAATTCATGGCCAGCCACGAACTTGAAACACTTGCGTCAGCACTTGCGAAACTCCCCGGATTGGGGCCGCGTTCGGCGCGGCGCGCGGTGCTGCATTTGCTCAAGAAACGCGAAACCGCGCTCACCCCGCTGCTGCGCGCGCTTGAGGTGGTGAATGATCGGCTGTCAACCTGTGAAACCTGCGGCAATATTGATACGGTGAACCCGTGCCAAATTTGCGCCGATCCGCGCCGTGACGCGCGCGCGCTTTGCGTGGTTGAGGATGTGTCAGACCTGTGGGCGCTTGAACGCTCTCGGCTCTTTCCCGGCCAATTTCATGTACTTGGTGGCCATCTTTCAGCACTCGATGGAATACGACCGGAGGATTTGGCGATTGATACACTCGTCGCACGCGTAGCGGCGGGCGGGATTGATGAGGTTGTCCTCGCGATGAATGCGACACTCGATGGGCAAACGACGGCGCATTACATCGTCGAACGGCTTGAGCGCTTTCCCGTGCGGCTAACCCAGCTTGCTCACGGACTTCCGGTGGGCGGGGAGCTTGATTATCTGGATGATGGGACGCTGGCGCAGGCACTGCGCGCGCGGCGACCCGTCTCTTGACCCTTGCGCCGCCAATTCCTAATTAGCATTTATGACGATATTATCGATTATTGAAGCTCCCGATCCGCGCCTGCGTGTGATTTCGGAACCCGTTGCGGCGGTGGATGACGGCATCCGCGCGCTCATCGCTGATATGTTTGAAACGATGTATGCCGCACCCGGCATTGGCCTCGCCGCTATTCAGGTGGGCGTGGCGAAGCGCTTGCTCGTGATTGATTTGCAGGAAAAGGATGAGGAAACCGGCACCACCATCCGTGTGCCGCGTGTGTTCATCAACCCCGAAATCACCCCGCTTGGTGAGGAGTATTCGGTGTATAATGAGGGCTGCCTGTCAGTGCCCGATCAATACGGCGATGTTGAGCGCCCCGCCAGCATCCGCGCAAAATGGCTCGACGGTGATGGCAAAACGCATGACGAACAACTCGACGGCATGATCGCAACCTGCCTCCAGCATGAGATGGATCATCTTGAGGGCATTTTGTTTTTCGACCATCTGTCGAAATTGAAGCGTGATATGCTGCTTAAAAAGCTCGCGAAACAGCGGAAACTGGCGGCGTAACTTTTCGCTTCACTTCGGGATGCGTTCGAGCTATGTTCTAAAAATGTGGATGAAGCGCCCAATCAAAAAGTATTGCTTAAAGCAACAAAAGATACAAAATCAATTTGATCGGCCGTGTCTTTTGTATCCTTTAGCGCGCAGAACTTAGCTCATGATGATTGAAATGATCATTACGGCACTGATTGCGTTTTTGATAGGCGCGGCCTTAGGCTGGCTAATCGGTGGGCGCGGGGCGTCGGCGCTTACGGTTGAGCGCAACCTTCATCTCGAAAATTTTAAGCGCAGTATTAGTGACTTGAACGGCACTGTTAAAGAACGCGATGAGGTCAGAATGCGCTTTGCTGCGCTTGAGGCCGAGCAAAATGCGCGCGAAGCTGGCTTTGAGGAACGACTCGCCGAACTGCGCGAGGCTAAGGATGCGCTCTCAGCACAGTTTAGTGAAATTGGTGGCAAACTTCTCGGCCAAGCGCAGCAAGCGTTTTTGGAGCGTGCCGACGCGCGGTTCAAGCAATCTGAGGCGACGTCGGGTCAGGAACTCAAGGCGCTGCTCCAGCCGGTTACGGAGCGGCTTCAGCGTTATGAAGAGGCCGTAACCAAAGTAGAAGCCGAACGGCGCGAGGCATTTGGCAACCTTCATGGCCTGATGGAATCGATGCGGGTGAGCAACGAGTCTGTGCGTCTTGAAGCGGCAAAGCTCGGCAATTCACTGCGCAATGCCCCCAAGGCGCGCGGGCGTTGGGGCGAGCAACAGCTCAAGAATGTCCTCGAAATGTGTGGCCTCTCCGAGCATACGGATTTTCATACTGAGGTGAGCGTACAGGGTGAGGAGGGGCGGCTGCGCCCCGATGCTATTGTGCTGGTGCCCGGTGGCCGGGCATTGGTGATTGATGCCAAGGTTTCTTTGAACGCGTATCAAGACGCGTTCGGAGCCACTGATGAGCGTCAGCGTGTAGCTGGCCTTACAGCTCATGCCGCTTCGATGAAAGCTCATGTGAATGCGCTTGGGGCCAAGGCCTACTGGAACCAGTTTGAGGCCGCACCTGATTATGTGATCATGTTTGTGCCCGGCGAACATTTCCTCACCGCAGCGCTTGAAACCGATCATACGTTGTGGGACTATGCGTTTGAAAAGAAGGTTTTGCTGGCGACCCCGACAAATCTGATCGCGATTGCGCGGACGGTGTCGGCAGTATGGCGGCAGGAGAGCCTGGCCAAGGAAGCACGGCAAATTGGTGAACTTGGCAAAGAGTTGTATGAGCGGCTTGCGGTCGCGGCGGGGCATCTGCGCACCGTTGGCAGCGGGCTTTCAACCGCCGTCAATAATTACAACAAATTTGTGGGAAGTTTTGAGCGTAACATCCTGAGTACAGGCCGTAAATTCAAAGAGCTTAACATCGATACAGGCGCACGAGTGATTGAAGATGTGTCTGCAATTGAGTCGCTTGCACGCTACGGCGATGAAGGTGATGCATTGATAATTGCATCAAATGATGCTAATATTAATGTGAAAAGAGTATCCTGACGCTGACGACTGGGCCGATACTCAGATCAATCTCGGCATTGCGCTTTATTCAGTCGGCGATGCTGTGACGTCGCTGCTCGCGCGGGCTGTCAAGGCCTATGAAGACGCGCTCACCGTGCGCACCAAAGCCGATCCAGCGCATCACACAAGGCATGGAGCTTGGGCGTCAATCCGCCACGCGAGTGGCCAATGGCTTCCGTCTCTTGATCCCCCCTTTTGCCCCGGCGCTATGGTGATGCGCCCGAAGGCTGTTAGTGTGTAGGTTTCCAGATCGAGCGAAGCCTGCGCGGCAGCGCGCGCCTTTCGCGATTTTGGAACCGGAACGATGAGCTTGGATGTCCTCCGCCCCCGCACACTTCATCCTCCATTGGCCTCTGGGCCAATGAAATCTTCGTAAGGAAAATGCCTTCTCCCGTCGAGGGCGGATAGTATAGAATTGCGTTTATTGCGTTGTGAGATCAAGATAGGGAGGCAATCACATCACGAAGACCACGAATGTCTCTCGGAAAGAGATTCTTGGGCGATGGCCGAATCCCGTCCGGGATTGCTGCGGCCAGCATGGCAGAAGATATTCTGCCACTTCGCTTAAGCGGGGCGTAGCCCCTCCGGTCCACCATACCCCGCTTTGGCATGATCCCCCCACCGTGCGGTGGGGTAAGTGGATCATGCTAAAAGGGATGGTGCGGGCGGTGGGAATCGAACCCACACTCCTTGCGGAACGGGATTTTGAATCCCGCGCGTCTACCAATTCCACCACGCCCGCGTTGCGGCATGTGTATAGCGACGCGATCATAATGCGCAACGTCAAAAGCGAACAGTGCGGTTTACTCAGTTGACTTCGAAGCCCTCTTACGCGCGGTGACTCCCAGAATATTTTGTCGGTCGGTTTCAGATTTTCACGTTTGCGAACCCGCTCAAAGGGCATGATCGCACCGGGCATCGACTTGCAAAAAACGATCCCGCGCTTGCCGCAGGGCATCTGTGTACCGTTGGCGGCGGGCTTTCGACTGCGGTTAATAATTATAATAAATTCGTCGGAAGTTTTGAGCGTAACATCCTGAGTACAGGCCGTAAATTCAAAGATCTCAACATCGAAACCGACGCGCGGGAGATTCAAGAAGTCCCCGCGATTGAAGCGCCTGCGCGCTACGGCGATGAAAGTGCTGCATTGATTGATTCGGCTGAGACAGATCGACTCCGTTAGCCCGTTCATGTCGAGCGCAGTCGAGACACGTTGCGCCGGATGTCTAGACTTCGCTCGACACGAACGGGTCTAAATATCAGCGCCGCGCCTGATTAAGCACTTCATACGCCATCACTGCCGTCGCGACCGCCGCATTGAGGCTGTCGGCCTTGCCGCGCATTGGCATTTTTACGAGGAGATCGCACGCGGCCTCATATTCGGGCGGCAGGCCTTGCGCCTCGTTGCCAACAAGCAAGAAGGTCGGCGCGGCGTAGCGCGGGGTTTGGTAATCAGTGTCGGTGTTGAGGCTGGTGCCAACGAGTTGCCCCAGCCCCGAGCGCAGCCACGGCAGAAATTCGTCCCACCGCGCCGCTGCGACTTTTTGCGTAAAAATCGCGCCCATGCTCGCGCGCACAGCCTCGACTGAGAAGGGATCAGTGCACTCATCGATCAGGATCAGCCCGCCAGCGCCAACCGCATCGCCGGTGCGCAGGATCGTGCCGAGATTGCCGGGATCGCGCAGTTTTTCGGCGACGAGCCAGATTGGCGCTGAGGAGCGATCTATGCTGGCGAGTGGGGTTAACTGTTCGCGAAACACTCCAATGACTGTGCCGGGATTATCCTTGCCCGAGAGTTTTGAGAGGATTTCAGTGCTGGTGACGAACACTTCACCGCCCGCCGCTTCAACCGCTTCGGTCAATTGCATCGCCAGCGGATGCGCGCCGCTTTCGGGCGCGTGCCAGATCATTTCGGGAAGGATTCCTGCCTCAAAGGCTTCGGTCAGAATACGCAAGCCTTCGGCCAAGAACAGCCCGGTGAGCCGCCGATGCTTCTTGTCGCGAAGCCCGCGCACCTGCTTAACCAGCGGGTTTGAAAATCCGGTAATTTCGCGCGGCACGCTCTAATCCTCGCCGAACTTGGCCTCGACCAGATCGACCAAGGTTTGCACGGCGGCATCAGCACCGTCACCGCTCGCGCTGATAATGATCGAATCGCCCATTGCCGCGCCGAGCATCATCAGCCCCATGATCGATGTGCCAACGACTTTCGAACCATCCTTTTCAACTTCGACCTTCATGCCAACGCCGCTTGCCACAGTTACGAATTTGGCGCTTGCCCGCGCATGAAGGCCGCGCCGATTGGTAATTTCAACGGTGCGCGCGATCAGGGTCACGCAGCAGCTTCGCCAAGCACTTCAGAGGCGACCGAGATATATTTGCGGCCAGCCTCACGCGCGGCGGCAACGGCATCAACGACATTCATCGTCCGCCGTGCGCCTTCAAGCCGGATCAGCATTGGCAAATTCACCCCCGCAATCACTTCAATCCGCCCCGTTTCCATCAGCGAAATCGCCAAGTTTGAAGGCGTACCACCAAATAGATCGGTGAGGATAATCACCCCGCGACCCTGCTCTACGGTGGCAATCGCCTCGGCTATGTCGGCACGGCGAAGCTCCATATCATCCTCAGGGCCAATACATATGGTTTCCATCGCATTTTGCGGCCCAACTACATGTTCCATCGCAGTGACAAATTCGACCGCAAGCCGGCCATGTGTCACCAACACCAAACCTATCATTTCAACTCCACCCGCTTGCTAAAATAGTCACGATGTTTCGCGCGGTCGTTCTTCAACGGCATCATCGGCCATCGTTGTCAAATCACGGTGCGATACTGTGGGCGAAAAACCCGCGCCGCGCAACTGTGATGACATAGCCTCGGCAACATGAACAGAACGGTGACGGCCGCCCGTACAGCCAAATGCGACCGTTATGTAGGATTTTCCCTCGGCTTTGAAACGCGGTAACAGCAGCAGCAGCAAGTCCCCAATCCGCGCGGTGACCTCGGCATAGGCTGGGTCAGCGCGGACATAAAGGCCAACCGCTTCGTCAAGCCCTGTCATTGGCCGCAACTGTGGATCCCAGTGCGGATTGCGCAGGAAACGCATGTCAAACACAAGATCAGCATTGCGCGGAAGGCCACGGGCAAAGCCGAATGACATCACCGAAAGGATCGGCTCACCGCCATGATCAACTTCAAATCGATTGCGAAGCTCAAGGCGTAAGTCATTGCTAGTGCTTGCAGTTGTATCAATCACATGATCGGCCCAGCGCCGTAGCGGGGCGATCAATTCGCGTTCACGCGCGATACCGTCGGCGGCGGGACGATCAGGCGCAAGCGGATGGCGGCGGCGCGTTTCGGAATAACGGCGCTCAAGCTCTGCCCCAGTGCAATCGAGGAAAAGTGTCGCGATGTTGGCGCTATCGCCGTCACGCATGGTCTTGATTCGGTCAATAATCGCCTGCGCTTTGAAGCCGCGCGTTCGGCTGTCGATACCAAGTGCAAGTGGGCGCGCGCCGCTTGCGCCTTCGGAAGGCTTTGTTGCGAGCAGCCGGTCAAGCAGGCTGAAGGGCAGATTATCAACCGCTTCCCACCCCATATCCTCAAGTGTTTTGAGCGCAGTCGATTTGCCTGCACCAGACATGCCGGTGACAAGTAATATCCGATTGGGACGCGGCTTGGGCATCAGCGGGCGACAATCCGGCGCAGCGCAAGTTCAACCTTGATTGGCGTGGAGGCTTCAAATGGGGCGAGGGCGATCACTGGTATCGCAATGCCTATAATGTTTTGAACATCATCATCGGGCATACGCACGGGTGGTTCATCAAGCCGAATGATCATCGCGGCTGGTGCTGACTCGCATGTTTCGTAATCAATGATTCCAATGCCACGCACTTCGAGCTTTCCCTTGATCGTTGCTGGTGATGACGCCATTAAAACGGCACCAACCCGCGTCAGCAATGTATAATCATCGCTGACCAGTTTGGCCCCACGGTCAATCAAACGCAAGGCCAGATCAGATTTTCCGCTCCCAGAAACCCCTATGATCAGAATGGCTTGGCCATCTATTGCCACGGTTGAGGCATGAAGCATTTCGGATGAGGGCGTTGTCATCGCATTATCTTTTTCTCGGCAAGCGAATGATAAACCGTGCGCCCTTGCGGCCAGTGTCATTCGGGGCAACTATGATCGCGCCATCATGGCCGTTGATGATCGCGCGCGCAATCGCAAGGCCAAGCCCGCTATGTTTGCCAAACGCTTCGCTTGTCGGACGATCACTGTGGAATCGCTCAAAAATGGCTTCGCGCGCGGCTTCGGGGATGCCCGGGCCTTCGTCATCAACGGTGATGATCACAGAGTCGGTATCAGAGGTTGCTCCAATCCGAATGGTGCCGCCCGGCGGCGAAAAAGAAACGGCATTATCAATCAGATTTTCAATCACGCGACTTAGCTGCGATGCCTCACCCGAAACAAACAGGCGTTGCTTGCCGTTTTTGACGAAGCTGATCGTAACATCGGGCGATTTTCCGCGTGCGTCACGTAGTGAGATCAGCCCTTCGATAAGTGCGGCTACGTCAATGCGTTCAAATGCGACCCGCGAAAGCCGTGCATCAATCCGCGAAAGCTCGGAAATATCGGTAATCAGTCGGTCAAGCCTGCGAACATCGTCACTGATAATATCCTGAAGCTGTATGCGGAGTTCAGGCCGCGTCACGGTGCGCAGGCTTTCAACCGCTGAGCTGAGCGAGGCAAGCGGGTTTTTAAGCTCATGCGCAACATCGGCGGCGAACATTTCAGTCGCGTCAATTCGCTGGTGGAGCGCGTGACTCATATCCGAAACCGCTCGGGCGAGTGTGCCGATTTCATCGACGCGTGTCGGCAAGCGGGGGACGACCACTTCACGGTCACGCCCCATGCGAACGCGCGTTGCGGCTTGCGCCAGTTGCTGGAGCGGGCGAACGATCGTTCGACCAAGAAACAGCGAGAGAAATACCGAAAACAGCGTCGCGATCAGGATAACATAGCCAAGCCGTGAACGTTCAGAACGCACAATTCGGCGAATATCGCGCGCGTTACGATCCATCAGCAATATCGGGCTGTTAAGTCCCCCAAGTTCGGCCCGTGCAGTCAATATATGAGTCCGATCGGGGGCAAGCTGGAGCTTGACCATATTAGAAGCGCGCTCAACCCCTTCAAATCCCTTGAACGCTGGCGGGATGTCAGCGCCAACAACAAAATCAACCGCTTCATCAAGCGCGCGCGCCACATTGCGCTGCCAGCTTTCTTCCTTGGGATTGTTGAGCGAAAAGGTGGGGCTATGCGTCTGCCAACTGTCGGCGACCAATTCACCGTCGCTTCCAAAAAGGCGGAAACGCGCGCGACTTTTGGCACCAATGTCGCTGATAAGCTGGGGTCTGGCGGTTTGATTGACGCTGGCGAGTGCAGATGCCGCCAATGCCGCTTCACTTGCGGCTTGTGTAATTCGCTCTTCAATTAGGCGGATACGCAGCCCATCAAGGTAAAATAAACTGCTTGCGAGCAAACCAACCACGAAAATATTGACCGCCAAAATTCGCCGTGTGAGTGTGGCTTGCCAAGGCCAGTGCCAACGCGGGGTGGCTGGCTCATTCACCGGAGTAGCGATACCCTGCGCCGTATAGCGTATCGATCGCATCGAAATCTGGCGCGACCACACGGAATTTGCGGCGCAACCGCTTAATATGGCTGTCTACTGTGCGATCATCGACATAGACATCATCTTGATACGCAGCATCCATTAATTGGTTACGGCTTTTGACGACGCCGGGTCGCTGTGCCAGTGCCTCAAGGATCATGAATTCGGTGACGGTGAGCGCCACTGCTTTTCCGTGCCATAACACTTGGTGTCGCGACGCATCCATTTGGAGCGGGCCACGGCTAATCGTTTCGGATTTTGCGTCATCGTTTTCGCTATCGTCGCTGCGGCTGTTGATTTCGGTGCGTCGCAGGATCGCAGCGATCCGCGCAAGCAACAGCCGCTGCGAAAACGGCTTGGCGATATAATCATCGGCACCCAGCGACAGACCAAGCTCCTCATCCGACTCGTCGTCTTTTGATGTCAGGAAAATTACCGGCATCGCCGATTTCTCGCGCAAGCGGCGGAGCAGTTCATGCCCATCAAGTTTTGGCATCTTTACATCAAACACACCAAGGTCAGCGGGATTTTCAATCAGCGCCTTAAGCGCCAAATCGCCGTCGGTATAAACGCGTGTTTTATACCCCTGCGATTGCAGCATGATCGAAACCGAAGTGAGGATATTGCGATCGTCATCGACAAGGGCGATTACCCGGTCGGGCGTTTGCTGTTCGGAAATTGTCATCCGTTCGCTTACTATCCCAGACCATTACTCCACGCAATCTCGCTGCAAACGATTGCGGCATAGATATCATGGTTGATAGGTTTGACCCATCCTTATCGCTTGGCTATGCGCGGCTCGACTCTGATGCATACGTATGTGTCATAAACCATTTCAGTTCCAAATGGAGAAGCTCAGTGACTGACCGCGCGTCAAACAATCCGCTTGAAAAGCAGGGCATCAAAACCTCTGCGACCTTGTTTTGCAATCAGGGAACAGCCCAACTGGTTGAGCAAGCGATTACGCGCGGTGAAGGCATTTTGGCAGCAAACGGGCCGTTAGTTGTTGCAACCGGGCTGCACACGGGCCGATCAGCCAAGGATAAGTTCATCGTCCGTGACGCTGAAACCGAAAATAGCGTATGGTGGGGCAAAACCAACGCATCAATGACGCCTGCGCACTTCGCCAATTTGAAGGAAGACTTCATGGCGGCGCTCGCGACCAAGGAAACACTCTTTGTCGCCGATCTGTTTGGCGGATCGCAGCCCGAATACCGCGTCAACGTGCGCGTGATCAACGAGCTTGCTTGGCATAGCCTGTTTATCAAGACGCTGCTGGTGCGCCCAACTTCGGATGAGCTTGCGGGCTTTACGCCTGAATTTACGATCATTGATTTGCCAAGTTTCCGCGCCGATCCCGCGCGCCACGGCTGCCGCAGCGAAACGGTGATTGCGGTCAACTTCACTGAGAAACTGATCCTGATCGGCGGCACCGCTTATGCGGGCGAAATGAAGAAATCAGTGTTTGGTATTCTCAATTATAAACTGCCGCTTCAAGGCGTGATGCCGATGCACTGTTCGGCCAATATTGGTGCGGACGGCACATCGGCAATTTTCTTCGGGCTTTCGGGCACGGGCAAAACGACGCTATCGGCAGATGCGAGCCGCACGCTGATCGGCGACGATGAACATGGCTGGTCTGATACCGCAGTCTTCAATTTTGAGGGCGGCTGTTATGCCAAGATGATCCGGCTTTCGCCCGAGGCAGAGCCAGAGATTTTCGCAACGACCAAGCGTTTTGGCACAGTGCTTGAAAATGTCGTGATTGATCCCGTCACGCGCCAGCTTGATTTCGATGACAACAGCCTCGCCGAAAACAGCCGGGGTTCCTACCCGATTGATTTCATCCCCAATGCTTCGGAAAAGAACATGGGGCCGGTGCCAAAGAATATCATCATGCTGACAGCGGATGCTTACGGCGTTCTGCCACCAATCGCGAAGCTGACGCCTGATCAGGCGATGTATCACTTCCTGTCTGGCTACACCGCGCGCGTTGCAGGCACTGAAATCGGCGTGACTGAACCAGAGGCGACCTTTTCAACCTGTTTCGGCGCGCCGTTCATGCCGCGCCACCCAAGCATTTACGGCAATCTCCTCAAGGAACGCATTGCCAAGGGCAGCGTGAGTTGTTGGTTGGTCAACACCGGCTGGACAGGCGGCAAGGCGACGATGCCGGGGATTAAGCGGATGCCGATTAAGGCTACCCGCGCGCTGCTCAACGCCGCACTTGATGGTTCCCTCAACAATGCTGAGTTCCGTAAAGACCCCAACTTTGGCTTTGAAGTGCCCGTTGCGGTTGACGGCGTTGATAGCGCTATTCTCGATCCGCGCGGCGCTTGGGCGGATAAAGCCGATTATGACGTGACGGCAAAGAAACTCGTCAGCCAGTTCATCGATAACTTCGCGCAATTTGCCGATCATGTTGATGAAGGCGTTCGTCAGGCTGCGCCGAAGGCGGCTTGATTTAGGCTAGCTAGCACCAAGGCTCTTTTCATCCGTTCGTGTCGAGCGCAGTCGAGATACGTTGGCTGGGGTGTCTCGACTTCGCTCGACACGAACGGGATGCGCTAAATCGGCTCAACCACTACCGCGCCGCCGTCGAGCGCGCATATCCGGACTTTTGCACCGACGGCTGTGTTCGGCCCCTTGGCGCTCCAGACGCTGTCGCCTATTTTGACGCGGCCACCGCCGGCTTCAATCGTTTCGACAACTGTGACGACTTCGCCAATCATCCGCGCGCCGCGATCATTGAGTTTTGGGTCGGCTGACTCAATCGGGTTCATCTTGAACCAGCGCCGCCCGGCGTAAACTGAAACGACCGCAAACGCAGCGAACAATACCAGTTGGATCGCAACTGGCACTGGCAAAAAGAGCGCAATCAAACCCGTCGCAAATGCCGCGAGCGCGAACCAGATCAGGAAAAACCCTGGCACCAGCACTTCGGCTGTGGCAAGCGCTGCTGCGAGGATCAGCCAAGCCCAATGGGCGTCTAGCGTTTCAATCCAGCTCATCATTTATCCTTCCCAAGCGCGTCCTTGGCGAGTTCACCAATCCCGCCGAGTGTACCGATTAGGGCTGTGGCCTCAACCGGGAATAGGATTGTCTTGGCGTTGGGTGATGTGGCGAACAGGCCAATCGCCTCAACATATTTTTGCGCGACGAAATAATTGATTGCCTGCGTGCTTCCGCTGGCAATGGCATCAGAGACGAGCTTAGTCGCTGTTGCTTCTGCGCCTGCCGAACGTTCGCGCGCTTCGGCGTCGAGGAATGCTGAGGCTTTGCGGCCCTCGGCCTCAAGGATTTGCGCTTGCTTCAAACCCTCGGCGCGGTTGATCTCATTCTGTCGTGCAGCTTCGGATTCAAGGATCGTCGCGCGCTTTTCACGCTCGGCCTTCATCTGGCGAGTCATCGCGTTGACGATATCGGCAGGCGGGCGGATATCCTTGAGCTCAATCCGGGTGACTTTCACGCCCCACGCTTCGGTGGCGTTATCAATTACCGAGAGCAACTGCGCGTTGATCTGATCACGTTTGGACAGCGTTTCATCAAGATCAAGCCCGCCCATCACGGTGCGCAGGTTGGTGGTGGTGAGCTGCATGATCGCGAGGTAAAGATCGCTGACTTCATAGGCCGCCTTGGCCGCATCAAGCACTTGGAAAAACACAACGCCGTCAACCGCGACCATTGCGTTATCCTTGGTGATGATTTCCTGCCCCGGAATATCAAGCACCTGCTCCATCATGTTGACCTTGCGGCCAACCCGATCAATGAACGGCATAATGAAATTAAAGCCCGGCAAAGCGGTATTGGTGTAACGGCCAAAACGCTCAATCGTGTAGACAAAGCCCTGCCGAACGACGGTGACCCCCATAAACAAAAACGCGATGGCGAGTACCACCAGAAATAAAGCAAACCCAAAACCTGTAGCCATAATGCCCTCCCAAACCAATTTGGGCACACTGCCCGAAACGGGCTTTTGCGCCAAGCGGAATCGGATTGGGATTAAGTTGATCCGTTCGTCCCGAGCGAAGTTGAGGGACCTTTAACACGCGAGGGTGTCTCGACTTCGCTCGACACAAACGGAGCGGGTTGGTTGAAAGTCCTAAGACTCTATGCCCTAGCCACCAAGCCAATCTCTGGTTACATGGGCCGCCACGAATCGAAATTTGAAAGATGATCGCTGGCATGGATATCCGCCTTGGATTGACGTTTGATGATGTGCTCCTGTTGCCGGGGGCATCCGAAGTCATGCCTGGACAGACGAACACGGCAACGCGGCTGACGCGTGATATCAGCCTCAATATTCCGATCCTGTCATCCGCGATGGATACGGTGACTGAGGCTGACATGGCGATTGTCATGGCGCAATTGGGCGGGATTGGCGTGCTTCACCGCAATCTTGATGTTGCCCAGCAAGTGGCGGCTGTCCGTCAGGTTAAGCGGTTTGAGTCTGGCATGGTGGTCAATCCAATCACTATTGCACCGCAAGCGACGCTGGCGGATGCCAAGGCGATTATGGCGGCGAACCGGATTTCGGGGATTCCGGTAGTTGAAGCGAGCGGGCGGCTTGTCGGCATCCTCACCAACCGCGATGTCCGCTTTGCCGAAAACCCGAATCAGCCAGTGAGTGAGCTGATGACTCACGAAAATCTTGCTACGGTTAAAGCGGGCGTCAGTCAGGCTGAAGCGCAGCGCTTGCTGCATCAGCGGCGGATTGAGAAACTGCTTGTGGTTGATGAGGATTATCACTGCGTTGGCCTAATTACGGTCAAAGATATTGAAAAAGCGGTGACCTATCCTTCGGCAACTAAGGATGCGACGGGGCGGCTGCGTGTTGCGGCGGCAACGACGGTTGGCGACGCTGGCTTTGAACGCACCGAGGCGCTGATCGATGCCGAGTGCGATCTGATCGTATTAGACACCGCGCACGGCCATTCAAAAATGGTGGCGCAAGCGGTTGAGCGGATTCGCAAAATCTCCAACCGGATTCAAATTGTGGCGGGCAATGTCGCAACTGCTGACGCCACCCGCGCGCTGATTGATGCAGGCGCAGACTGTGTGAAGGTTGGCATCGGGCCGGGGTCAATCTGCACAACGCGCGTGATCGCAGGCGTTGGCGTTCCGCAATTGACCGCAATCATGGATGCGGCGGAAGAGGCCGCAAAGTCAGATATTCCGATCATTGCCGATGGTGGCCTGCGCACATCGGGTGATATCGCCAAGGCGCTTGCGGCGGGGGCTTCATGCGTGATGGTTGGATCGCTGCTCGCTGGCACGGCTGAGGCACCGGGCGAAACCTTCCTTTATCAGGGGCGCGCGTTTAAATCGTATCGCGGCATGGGTTCGGTCGGCGCCATGTCTCGCGGGTCGGCGGATCGCTATTTTCAGCAGGATATCAAGGATCAGTTGAAGCTGGTTCCTGAGGGGATTGAGGGGCAGGTTGCCTTCAAAGGCCCAGCCAAGGATGTGATTCATCAGCTTGTTGGTGGCGTAAAGGCCGCAATGGGCTATACCGGCTCCGCGACGATTGCCGAGTTTCAAAAACGCGCGCAATTTATTCAAATCACCAATGCCGGTCTTTCCGAAAGCCATGTCCATGATATTTCAATTACCCGCGAAGCCCCGAACTATCCGACGCGGTAAGCTGTGACGCCCTCAGCGCGCCTGCAATCGGCGATTGAAATTCTTGATCTCGTGATTGACGCGGCGAAGGATAACGGCCCGGCGGCGGATACAATCCTGAGCAGTTGGTTCAAAACGCGGCGGTTTGTCGGGTCAAAAGATCGGCGCGCGATCCGCGAGCATGTCTATACTGCCGTTCGCGCCTTTGGCACGCGCCCCCACAGCGGGCGCGCGGCCTTCCTTGGGCTTGATAAGGCACTGCGGCCGTTGTTCGACGGCTCGCCCTACGGCCCGGCGGAGTATCGGCACAGTGATCATATCGCTGGGCCGTCGCCGCTATCGGCGTGGCTGGCGGGCTTGATTGATCCAGCCGAACATAGCGCGCTGCTTGATCGCGCGCCGCTTGATTTGCGGTCAAACCGTTTGAAGGCCGAACGTGAGGCGGTACTGACCCACTTCGCTGGCGCTGAACCGATTGGCCGTGACGGCATTCGCTTGCCCGAAAATGTTGCGGTTGAGGCGACGCCCGCTTGGACGCTTGGCCTGATCGATATTCAGGATGCGGGCAGCCAGATTATCGCGCAGGCGTGCCTTGCTAAGGCAGGGATGACGGTGGTTGATCTGTGCGCAGGGGCGGGCGGCAAAACGCTCGCGCTCGCGGCGGAC
>JANOXQ010000079.1:0-50872 GCA_031418495.1 Sphingomonadales bacterium | reverse complement strand
GCATAAGCGGCTTGAAACCTATCGCCTGCCAAAAAAGCTGATCGGGCAGAGTGGCGAGCGCGGGCCAATCCCTGAGCGCCTTACCCCGATTTTCCGCGATCTTGATGAACTGTCCGCCGCCGACGATTTAACCGTTGAGATTAAGGCCGCGCTTGCCCGTTCGGCGACGCTGATCGTGCTGTGCTCACCGGGGGCCAAGGCCTCGAAATGGGTCAATCTCGAAATCGAGACGTTTCGCGCGCTCCACGGCAACACGCGACCCGTGCTTGCCGCGCTGATTGAGGGCGAACCCGCTGACGCCTTCCCGCCCGCACTTGTTGCTGACGGCCAAGAGCCAGTCGCCGCCGATTTCCGCAAAAACCGTGACGGTAAACGCCTCGCGCTTTTGAAGCTTGTCGCTGGAATGGCGGGCGCGCCGCTTGATGCGCTCGTCCAGCGCGACGCCCAAAGACAATATCGCCGCGTGATGGCCATCACAGGCGGCGCGCTCACCGCCGCCCTAGCAATGGCGCTGTTGCTCGTCGTCGCGCTCCGTGCCCAATCCGAGGCCGAGCGCCAACGGCAAGAGGCAGAGGGGTTAGTCGAATATATGCTCACCGATTTGCGCGACAAGTTGAAGGGGGTGGGTCGTCTCGATGTGATGACCGCCGTCAACGAACGCGCGATGAAATATTATGGCGGGCAAGAAGCGCTTGACGGTTTGCCAGCCGAGAGCCTCGAGCGCCGCGCCCGGATTTTGCACGCGATGGGGGAGGATGATGCTGCGCGGGGGGATAATGCAACTGCGAGTAGGAAATTTGGGGAGGCACACCGGACAACGGCGGCGATACTCGAGAAAACGCCCAATAATCCGGATGCGATTTTTGCTCATGCACAAAGTGAATTTTGGATAGGACATGCCGCCAGTTCACTCAACGATCAGACGACGACACTCTTCCGATACACTGCTTATAAGCAGTTGGCTGATCAGCTTGTCTTGCTTGATCCCAAGAACCCGAAATGGGTTCAGGAAACGGCCTATGCCGAAACAAATCTCTGTTCACTTGCTGTAACCGATTTGAAGAACTCCAAGTCAGCATTGGCTCGATGTCGGGCGGCACTTGATCGAAAATTGGCGTTGAATAGGATCGTTCCTTATGATCCAGATACCGAATATGATGTTGCCAATGGATATGGCTGGATGGCTGATGCCTATTTGCTGGCAAAGATCCCAGAAAAATCTTTAGAAAACAGAAAAATTCAGTTATCTATAATTTCGAATATATTAAAACTCGATGCTAACAATGTGAAATATCTTGACCAGCTCGCTCTTACGAATATCTCTCTTTTTGATCTATATTGGCAAATAAATCAAAAGAAAAATGCTATATTTTGCATTAAAAACGCAAAGAGTATTATTATTAATCTTCAAAAAATCGATATAAATAATATTTATTACAATAAACACATTAAAAAGATTGATCGACGCTATAAAATTATTGAGGAGGATTTAGGTGATGATAATTAAAGCTATATGCGACTTTTTTGATCGGAGACCAATTCAGACAATTGACAAGAATGTCAGATTTTTTCGGTTCAGTCCCAATGATGAGATCGGTATATTTTTCTCAGATCAAAAAGGCCTAGCATTTGAAAAATTCGTCGATCAAAGTCCAAGCAGAGAGATACCTCCATTGCTACAACGGAATACAAAAGTGGAGCAGGCAGTGTCCACGTCGAACGTTAGTAATACCCAGATTGATTATACCCGGCTAATCTATTTTGCATTTCTTGAAAATGGCGATATTTTAACCGTGTCGTTCCAGACGTGTTATTCCGGCACGATTGCAGACCGCGATTGGGCAATCGGCAAGGCCAATCTGCTCAATCGACTTAGAGCAAACCCCCGAAAAATAATTGATTTTTATAATGCCGATTCACAAAAAATGTCGCGTGGGCTTGATCAGGATTTCAGTCGTTCCTCACTAACATTTTTCTATGTCTGCAACCGTCATATGGAATTCACAAAAGATAAATTTTCGTGTGTCGCAGTACTGGGCAATCCGGAGCCGCACAAAATTCCATTTGATATCATTGCCTCAACCGATAATAACTTTTTTGCACTCTATAATGACTTTGATCACACAATCGGAGGCGGGCAAGATTTTGCTTACAAATTCAATCTACACATGAAAACCAAAGGTTATCCGGGCGACAAACCGACACTGATTCCGTTTATCGTTGACCCAGAAGTCAAAAATGAAGGGCCGCCAAGATAGATAAATAAATTTTTGAAATGTATTTTTTGAAAAAGCGTCATCTTTCATATTAACAAATATTTAGCTATTCAATTAAAGGTGAATATTATATATGTTGTTTTGCTTGACCGCTGACGCTTGTGCGCTTCATACATATTTATGAGGGGTTATGTTGATCCCTCATTCAATGACTCAAGTCGCATATCGAGGAGAATTATGATGATTACTGTTGATAGACGCGGATTGCTTGCGCTTGGCGGTGCCTCACTAGCGCTCGCAGGCACGGCGCAGGCTGCAGTTGGTGCGCAGACACTTAACGGCGTTGATCCGCAATTTGGCGTTGATCCTACGAGTCCACTTCCGGCTTCACCTTCATTCAATCCCAAGCATATTTGCGTCGTGATGATCAGTATGGGCACGAAAATTTCACACAGCGTTGCGCATTATGAATTTGGGAGCGTTGTTGGTGAGGCTCGTGGCCAAGGAATTGCGGGCGAAATTATCCGCCATCATCTTGCTATAGGAAATTTTCCCAAGCGTGTCGCGTCCGGTACTTTGAGCGGGCCGGTCGGCGATCTCAACAGCTTCGGGTTTCTCTCGCAGCACCGTGTTTACCTCTATCTAACAGGCGATAACATAGCGTTTGGTACAACTGATAATAATGCTATTCGTCTTACTCAATTCGATTATCAGGAACGCCCCGTTGCACGGAATAATAATTTCTTTGAGGCGAAGCTCACGAATATTTCTGGAATTCCCAAAAAAGTTCAATATTTTTCTCATCTGCATGTCGGTGAGAGCGGTGAAATTCTAACTCCACAGAGTCAACCTCGAATATCATCGATGAATATTGTCACGCTACTGAAATCTGATGTAGGCCAGGCATTGCCAATTATAATTGATCCTGAGATAATTTGGCCAGGTGGAACAAAGCCATCATGAACAGCGTTGTCACAACCCAATGACCACCCCCCTTCCCCTCATCACTGCGATGGCCCGCGCTGGCGCGCTTGAACAGGCGAGTCGCTTGTTTGAGGAGGGGGGGTATTTTCAGGCGCATGACAATCCCGCCGCGCTCGCGGTTAAGGGGCGGTTGCTCAAGGATCGGGCGCTGGCCGTCCGTGATGCGGGGGGTGAGCGGGGGGCGCTGCTTGCCGAAGCGGCCTCGGCCTATGCCGCTGCCGATGCGCTTGATCCGCAGCCTTATTTGCTGATCAATGTCGCAACGCTTGTCTATCTGGGGGGTGATACGGCGCAGGCGCGCGGTGTTGCGGGCGAAGTGCTTGAGCGGCTTGAGGCGCCCAACATTGCCGAAACGCCGTACTGGATCGCGGCGACACGCGCTGAGGCGCTGCTGCTGCGCGGCAATGTCGAAGCGGCGAATGAGGCGCTGACCAAGGCGATCCGGCTCAACCGTGATGGCTGGAGCGATCATGCCTCGACCTTGCGCCAACTCTCCCTGATTTGTGCGGCGGGGGAGATTGATCCGGGCTGGCTAGATGTCCACCGCCCGCGCCCCTCGCTCCATTTTGCCGGACATCTTGGCATCGCGCCCGATAATAGCGCTGGCCTCGCCGATGAAGTCGCGATTGTTCTAGCTGAGGAGCGGATCGGTTTTGGCTACGGGGCGCTTGCCGCCGGGGCCGATATCATCATTGCCGAAGCGCTAATCGCGAAGGGTGCCGCGCTCCATGTGATCCTGCCAACGTCGCTTGAGGCGTTCATCCTCCAATCTGTGACGCCCTACGGTGACGCTTGGCTTCCGCGTTTTGAGGCCTGCATCGCCGCCGCCGCAAGCGTGCGTTGTGTCAGTGCAGTTGCGGGTGAGTATGAGCCGCTGGCGACGGCACTTGCGGGCGATGTCGCAATGGGGATGGCGCGGCGTAATGCAGCGATGCTGCAAAGCCATAGCCTCCAACTGCTGATCGTTGATGAAGGCGAGGGCGATTACGGCAATGGATCAAGCACCGCGCGTGACGGTGTGGTATGGATACGCACCGGGGCTGCGCAGCGTAAAATAACTTGGCCGCGCACGGGCGCGGTAGTGCCGTCATCGGAAAAACGCGAAGGCCGTGCCGACCGACGGCTTATGGCGTTGCTTCATGTCAGATTTGACGGGCTTGACGTCTGCCAAGAGGCGGCGTTCGCCTATGCGCTTGATGAAGGCATTAAGGCGTTTTGGGGTCAGGCCAAGGCGCTGAGTCCGATCATCAATCAACCCCACGGCAATGCGCGGATCTTTGGCTTTGTATCGATTGCTGCCGCTACCAATTTCGCCGCAGCCCTTCGGCACACTGATCCTGGGCTTGGCTACCCGCTCACAATCGCTGGCCATTACGGGCTTGTGCATTTGATTGGTGGCGAGGTCAGCGGCCCGGCGCTTAGTGTTGTGATTGCGGTTGCGCGCGCGACGATGGCGGGCAGCATTACCGTTGGTGATGAATTCGCCGCCGCTCTTCAGCTTGGCCGTGGGGATTTCCAAACCCAATTGATTGGCGAATGCCAAGCACCCGGCAGAGCGGCAACCGCGCTTTACGGGCTTGCTCTTTGACAGGTATGGCGGCGACGGAGCGAAGTGGCAGGGATGAAGTCCATTCACCCCGCCGCACGCTTAGTATTTAGTGATTCTGCAAAAGCGATGCTGCTTGCTTTCGATCAACCCCGCTTAGCTTCGGCAGAATGCGCATCTGTTCGACCAACCGCATTACATAGTCGATTAAGCCGAAGGATGATTTGCAGGCTTGACCGGGCGGCTGTGCTTGTCAAAGAACGGGCATAAGCAATAGTGGCAAGGGAATGAATATCATGGACACAAGCAAACTTTTCTCACTTGAAGGTCGCGTCGCGCTGATCACCGGCGGATCGCGTGGGATTGGCAAGATGATCGCCAAAGGCTTCATCGCCCAAGGCGCGAAGGTCTATATTTCATCGCGCAAAGCCGCCGCCTGCGATGAAACGGCCGCCGAGCTTGGCCCCAATTGCATTGCGATCCCGAAGGATGTGTCAACCGTTGATGGCTGCAAAGCACTCGCCGAAGCCTTTGCAAAACTTGAGCCAAAGCTCGATATTCTTGTCAATAATGCAGGCGCTGGCTGGGGCGCGGACTTTGAAACTTTCCCTGAGGCTGGCTGGGACAAGGTGATGGATTTGAATGTGAAATCGCCCTTTTTCTTAACGCAATCCTTTTATCCAGCGCTCAAAGCTGCGGCGACAGCGGCGCAACCTGCTAAGGTGATCAACATTGCCTCAATTGACGGTATCCGCCTCAACGCTTGGGAAACTTACAGCTATCAGGCGTCAAAGGCGGCGGTGATCAACCTCACCAAGCGTACCGCCGCACGGTTGGTCAGCGACCATATCCACGTCACCGCGATTGCGCCGGGCGCGTTTGCATCCGAAATGAACCGCGCCGCGCGCGATCATGCAGAGGTCGTCGCCAAATCAATTCCCGCCAAGCGCGTTGGCATTGATGAGGATATGGCGGGCACAGCGATTTTCCTCGCAAGCAAGGCGGGTGATTATGTTGTGGGCGATACCATCGTTGTTGATGGTGGGCTGGTTCACGCAGCGCTCGGAACAAGCATCGACGCCTGATCGGCCTATTGCTTGCAAAATATGAGCGACAGATTGTTGGCGGGCATGGTGATGCGCTCCCGCAAGACAAATCCGTTCTTGTTTGCAACCTCGGCAACCTCATGCACCCAGCGCAAGCCCCATTGCGGATCACGGTCTTTGAGCGAGGTTTCAAAATCGGCGTTGCTTGGTGCAAGCGACACGCCCTCTTCACGAAAAGGGCCGTAGAGATAGAGCAGCGCACCGGGGCTCAGCAATCGTCCGCCTCCCGCCATCAGCCCAAGCGTCGCTTCCCAAGGCGCAATGTGGATCATGTTGATGCACAGAATTGCATCGGTGCGGGCGATTGGCCAATCAGGGGCACACACATCAAGCATGATCGGCGGCGCGATATTGGGCAGGCTTGCTTCGGCTGACCATGCCGCGATTGAGGCGAGTGCGGCAGGCTCTGGGTCGCTTGGCTGCCACGCCAAATGCGGGAATAGTCCAGCGAAATGAACGCTATGTTCGCCCGACCCGCTTGCGATTTCGAGCACGCTGCCGTGCGCTGGCAAAATGCCTTGCAAGACATCCAAGATCGCATCGCGGTTTCGCGCGGCGGCGGGTGCGACCCTCTTTGCCTCAATCCCAGCTTCGGCGGCGATCCACGGAGTCGCGTCGCCCACCACTGGCTTACTCCGCCGCTACCGCCAGATCAGGCTCTTTCCACACCAACACCGGCTTGCGCGCGGCCAGCGTTTCATCAAGCCGACGGCGCGGGGCAAAATGCGGTGCTGATTTAAGGGTCGCGTCGCCTGCCCGCGCACGATCCGCAACGCTGCGGAGCGCTGTAATAAACTGATCAAGCGCTGCTTTGCTTTCGGTTTCGGTCGGTTCAACCAGCATCGCCCCGTGGACAACCAGCGGGAAATAGACTGTCATTGGGTGGAAGCCCTCGTCAATCAAACCCTTGGCGATGTCGAGCGTTGAGAAGCCCTCGGCCATGCCATTATCGGAGAATAGCGCCTCATGCATACACGGTCCGCTCACGGCGAACGGCGCTTCAAGCGTATTTTCGAGGCTGCGCAGCACATAATTGGCGTTGAGCACAGCATCCTCGGCCACTTGACGCAAACCGTCTGCGCCGTGGCTCATGATGTAAGTGAGCGCGCGGCTGAACATCCCCATCTGGCCGTGAAAGGCAACCATCCGGCCAAAGGTTGAGGCATGATGATTGCCCGCAGTTTCTTCCTCAACCAGAATGAAGCGACCGTCCTTCTTGTCAACGAAGGGCAGCGGGGCAAACGGCGCGAGTGCGGCAGAAAATACTACTGGCCCAGAACCCGGCCCACCGCCGCCATGCGGGGTAGAGAAGGTTTTGTGCAAGTTGATGTGCATCGCATCAACGCCTAAATCGCCGGGGCGAACACGGCCAACGATGGCGTTGAAATTCGCGCCGTCACAGTAAACGAATGCGCCAGCCGCATGGACAGCCTCGGATATCGCACGAAGGTCACGCTCGAAAAGCCCGCAGGTATTGGGGTTGGTGATCATGACAGCGGCGACATCGGGGCCAAGCCGCGCCTTGAGCGCCTCAAAATCAACCCGGCCTTCAGGTGTCGCCGGAATATCCTCAACGCGGTAACCGGCAAAAGCCGCAGTTGCTGGGTTGGTGCCGTGCGCGCTTTCGGGGCAGAGAACGACCGAACGGGCATCGCCGCGCGCCTCAAGTGCCGCACGGATTGCGAGGATACCGCAAAGTTCGCCGTGCGCCCCTGCCTTTGGTGACATAGCGACCGCTGGCATTCCGGTAAGCGTTTTAAGCCAGTGCGCAAGCTGATCAATCAGTTCAAGCGCACCTTGAACTGTCTCGACTGGTTGAAGCGGGTGAACATCAGCAAATCCGGGCAGCCTAGCCATTTTTTCGTTGAGACGTGGGTTGTGCTTCATCGTGCATGAACCGAGTGGGAAGAAGCCAAGATCAATCCCGTAATTTTGGCGGCTCAATCGTGTGTAGTGGCGCACCGTTTCAGGTTCGGACAAGCCGGGGAGGCCAATTGCGCGGCCTCGCTCAAGCTCGCCAAGGCGTGAGGTGACTTTCGGTGCGTCAGCAAGATCAACGCCGGTCGTTTCGCTACCGCCAATCTCGAAAATCAGCGCCTCTTCAAGCATCAGCGCGCGGTTGCCCGTGGTGGTTGCGGCGGCACTGGTTCCAGCAGCACCCATTTCGGGACGCCATCCGCTTTGATTGACCGCGTTCATGCCAGCAACTCCTTAAGTTTTGCCGCCAAGGCTTCGATATCCTCGACCGTGGTAGTTTCAGTAACGGCAACAACAAGGCCGTTTTCAAGGTTGTGCGCGTCTGGATAAAGCCGCCCAAGCGAGACGCCGCCGAGGATACCGTGGTGCGAAAGTTCACGCACAATCGGCCGCGCTGGCTTGGCGAGCTTCAAAGTGAATTCGTTGAAGAAACTATCGTTGATAAGGGTAACACCGGGCACCTTCGCAAGCCGTTCAGCCGCTTGAACAGCAAGCCCGTGATTGAGTGCAGCCAAATCACGCAAACCGCGTTCACCAAGCAAAGTCATGTGAACACTGAACGCCAGCGCACACAATCCTGAATTGGTGCAGATATTCGATGTCGCCTTCTCACGTCGGATATGCTGCTCGCGTGTTGACAGCGTCAGGACGAAACCGCGCTTGCCCTCAGCGTCGACCGTCTCTCCGCACAGCCGCCCCGGCATTTGGCGAACGAATTTCTCCTTGCAGGCAAACAGGCCAACATACGGCCCGCCAAATTGCAGGCCAACGCCAAGCGATTGCCCTTCGCCAACAACAATATCTGCACCCATTTCACCGGGCGCGCGGATGGCACCAAGGGCAACGGGTTCAGTCACTACCGCAATCAGCAGCGCGCCGTGCGCGTGCGCTTTGGCTGCAATTGCCGAAAGGTCTGCAATGCGCCCCAGAATATCGGGATATTGCATGACAACGCAGCTTGTTTCGCCGTCGATGCTGGCGATTAAGCGGTCAGCATCGGTTTCATCCGTCAGCGTTGGGAGGGCCGTATCAAGCACATCGCCAGTAAACTTTGCCATCGTCTGCGCGACGCTGACATAATGGGGGTGGAGCCCTGACGAAAGCACAGCCTTGCCGCGTTTGGTGATGCGGCGCGCCATGACGATCGCCTCCCAGCACGCGGTTGACCCGTCATACATGCTCGCGTTGGCGACATCGCAGCCGAACAATCGCGCCACCTGCGTTTGGAATTCAAACAGCATTTGCAGCGTGCCCTGCGCGATTTCAGGCTGATAGGGGGTGTAGGCGGTCAGAAACTCACCGCGCTGGATGATATGGTCAACGCTTGCTGGCACATGATGTTTATACGCGCCGCAGCCAAGGAAGAATGGCCCCGCACCCGCGACCATATTCTTCGAGGCAAGTGCTGACATATGCCGCTCAACCGCCATCTCACTCGCGTGACAAGGTAGGCCAGCGATAGGGCCGTCAAGCTGCGCTTCGGCTGGCACATCAACGAACAGATCGTCGATGGTGTTCGCGCCAATCACGCTCAGCATCGCGCTGCGGTCAGTTTGGGTCAGGGGTAGGTAACGCATTATTTTCCTCTCAAAGCGCCGCAACAAAGGCCTTATAAGCTGTTTCGTCCATCAGCCCGTCAAGCTCACCGGCGTCAGAAAGCGTCAGTTTGAAGAACCAGCCAGCACCCTCTGGATCGCTATTTACCAACGCAGGGTCGTCGCCAAGTGCGGTATTACCCTCGGTTACTGAACCGCTGACCGGTGCGTAAACGTCCGAGGCAGCTTTGACCGACTCAACCACCGCCGCATCACCGCCTTTGGTGAGTGTCGCGCCAACCGCAGGCACTTCGGCAAAAACAATGTCGCCAAGCTGTTCCTGCGCATAGGCCGTGATGCCAACCGTTGCGGTATTGCCGTCAACGTCGATCCATTCATGATCTTGGGTGAAATAGCGGCTCATGCAGTTTTTCCTTTCCGGTGATAGCGATTGGGGATGAAGGGCGTTGGTGAGACGGTCGCGGCGATCCTTTTGCCGCGCACTTCGATTTCAACGGGCGTGCCGGGGGCTGTGAAGTCCCGCGTGACATAGCCCATGGCAATCGGGAACCCGAGCGAGGGAGCGAAACCACCCGAGGTCAGCACGCCGATTTGGGTGCTGCCGTCAAAGATGAGTGCGCCTTCGCGTGCCGGCATTTTGCCCTCAATCTTGAGGCCAACGCGCTTCTTTGCTGCACCATTGGCAAGCGCGCCAAGGATACGCTCAGCGCCAGCAAAGCCGCCCTGCTCGCGGCGGCGTTTGTTGATTGCAAAGGTCAGATCACCCTCGACGGGGTCAAGTGCTGGATCAAGATCATGGCCGTAAAGCGGAAGACCTGCCTCAAGCCGAAGCGAATCGCGCGCACCAAGGCCGATGGGTTTAACCTCAGCCTGATCGCAAAGCGCAGTCGCTAATGCTTCCACCACTTCCACCGGAACCGAAATCTCAAAACCATCTTCGCCGGTATAGCCCGAACGGCTGATCCATAGCGGCGTATGGCCCCACAGGAATGATCCAGCCTCCATGAAATAGAGCGCGTCAGCGCCGGGGACGACGCGCTTCAAAGCATCGACCGCCTTTGGCCCCTGAAGCGCGAGCAAGGCGCGGTCTTCCATATGATTGAGCGTGATATCGTCGGGCAGGCTTTCGCGGAGATAGCCGATATCCTCCCACTTCACCGCGCCGTTGACGACGATATAAATGCCCATCGGCGTTGTCGTGATCATCAAGTCATCTAGGATGCCGCCATCCTCAGCCAGCAGCAGCGAATAGCGCATTCGCCCTTCGCCAAGGGCAGCAATTTCGCCGGGAACGACAGTTTCTAGCGCTGCGGCAGTTCCTTCGCCGGAAAGCATGAGCTGCCCCATGTGTGATACGTCGAACAGACCGGCGCTCTCGCGCGTCCAAAGATGTTCGGCAATGATGCCCTCATACTGGATCGGCATGTGATAGCCTGCAAATTCGACCATGCGTGCAGATTTAGCGCGGTGCCACGCGTCGAGCGGCAGCGTTTCAACTTCAGTAATTTCGGCTTCGTCGCTCATCATTTTTCCCGCACAAGAGTCAGGGGTACAAGCGTCATGCTGATACCACTGCCCCCTCTGTCACGGGAACCTGAGAGCTTTCACTGAGACAAACCCAGCTTACCCCTTCGGTGGCACCCGCTTTCGCAGATGCGCTTTCCAGAGTGTCGCAAAAGCCGTAGCGGTCCTTTTGCCTGAGAGATTCCGGGGCGGTTGCTCCTTCGGCGGTTTTGGCTAGCCAAAACGCTCTCCCGCTTCGTCAGCGACACTTGCGGCTTTGACGAAAGCGGCGGATCAAGTCAACCGGATAGTCTCGCTGATTACTGCTCAAATTAGACTAGCTCACGCGGCAATTCCATTAGTTGACCGTCTATTCCGGTTCCATTCTTTCGCCGTCTGCTACGGTACCTGACCCTGTGGCTGGTGGAAGGGGTCTTTCGTACAGCATTGTGCATTAGAATCCGCAGCAGCGAATCGCCTGTAGCTGAGTCTGAAATCAGACAAGGGTCATCCCAATCGTTCAGTAAGGTAAACTGGATACCTTTTACGGTCACAATTCCATGCGTTGCTTCCTGATGGATGGACACGTCACCAACGCGCCGCATACGAGACCGCAATATTGGCCAATCCCGCTGGCCAAACTCAAGGCTCAGATGCCCATCATGAAGGTTCAACAACTGCATTAGAAATACTCCTTAGCATGAAATGATAAAGGTTTACCACTCACGATTCAAGTTTGCAGGACGAGCAGCGGCGGCGATTACCTCGTCCCAACTACCATATTTTTGCAATAACGCTTCAGGTGTTGGCCCTATCGGGTACCCATATTTGGCCATATTACGAGCTTCAATACGTTCCAAAATCACTGCGGGGATGCCTTCACGAAACTTGCTCTTTAGCGCGTTGCGCTGTTCAACCATGACTCGCGCAATCGTTTCTGAATCATTGCCTTTTTCACGCAATGTGTTTGCCAGCGTCAACAATGCTTTTGTAGCCGACTCATACTCCTCACGCGATCCGGCCAATTTTTGCTCCCTATCGCGTTGCGTTATACTGCAATTGTTCGGAGGTAAGCTGGAAACCGATCAGCAGTTCAAAGCTTGCTTTGGCAACGGCTGCACGCACTTCGGGGTCAGCGATAGGATCAACCGCAGCGTCAGTATCACCCGCCCTGCGCTTGCGGGTGATGCGTTCGCGAATATCCTCTGGCAATGTCGCGGCAGAGCGGTTGACGTTGGCGCTTGCCGAACCGCGTGCGGCCGCGCGCGAATCGCCATCCTTGAACTGAAGCGTCACCGAACCAACGCGCTTTGACACAACAAGACGACCGGCACGAACCACCGTTGAAAAATAGGGCAAGGTCACTGTTCGCGCGCCAGCCGAGTTTGAACGTCTGCCAATCACATCAAAAGTTGCGGTTGCCACCACATCTTCACCCGAATCGGCGCATGTACTGCGAACATTGGTAAGATCGGCAACGATATCAATCGCGCGCGCTTCGCGGCTGGTTGGCGGATCAAACACTGTAATATCGCCGGTGTAGCTCGGCACTGCGACCGCTGGGCAGGCGCTACGCGTGACCGAAACCCCGCCGGTAGCGTCAATTTCACCGTCTTTTGCGCACCCTGCAATCAGGATGGCAAAGGCGGAGGCGGCAATAAAAGGGGCATAACGCGGCACTGGCAAATTCCCATATCTGGCGAAAATCACCTGCCGTATAGGAAGGCGCTTTCGCCGCTGCAAGCAATCGCGTAAGGACGCGCCTTAATATGACTGAAAAACCTTCGCTTCATCTCCTCATTGCAGCACCGCGTGGCTTTTGTGCTGGCGTTGATCGCGCGATCCGCATCGTTGAGCTTGCGCTCGAAAAATACGGCGCGCCGGTCTATGTTCGTCATGAGATTGTCCACAATGCTTTCGTTGTGAATGCACTTAAGGATAAGGGCGCGATCTTTATTGAAACGCTTGATGATGTGCCTGATGATTATCCAGTCGTGTTTTCAGCGCACGGCGTTCCTAAGGCCGTGCCCGCCAAGGCTGATGCACGGGGGTTGAGCTGGCTCGATGCGACCTGTCCGCTCGTTTCCAAGGTACACCGCCGCGCCGAACGTCTGGTTGAGGCGGACAAGCATATCATTTTCGTCGGCCATAAGGGGCATCCCGAAGTGATCGGCACCTTTGGTCAAGTGCCCGAAGGAACGATCACGCTGGTTGAAACGCCAGGTGATGTGGCCGCGCTTGAAGTGGCTGACCCTGATAATCTTGCGTTTCTAACGCAAACCACATTGTCTGTGGATGATACCGCCGAAATTGTGGCTGCACTTCAGGCACGCTTTCCAACAATCACCGCGCCGCGCGGTGAGGATATTTGCTACGCCACGTCAAACCGGCAGGCCGCCGTCAAGGCGATTTCGGATAAGTGTGAGGCGATGTTGGTGATTGGTGCACCCAATTCATCCAACTCGCAGCGGCTGGCCGAGGTTGCAACGCGGAGCGGCGTTCGCGCGCGCTTGATCCAGCGGGCAAGTGAGATTGATTTTGACTGGCTTGGAACGCCTGCTGTTCTCGGGATTACGGCCGGCGCATCGGCACCAGAAATCCTCGTGCGTGAAGTCGTCGATCATCTTGCGACGCGCTTCACGCTCACCGAACAGGAAGTGGCAACGGCGACTGAGGACATGATTTTCAAGCTGCCGCGAGAGTTGATAGGCGTGGTGCCTGCCTGATGGCCGACGCCGACGCCGAATTTGACGGCACCGGCCACCGCGCGCGCCTGCGCGGACGATTGCTAGAAAATGGCGGCGACGCACTACTTGATCATGAACTGATCGAATATTTGCTAACACTTGCGATTCCTCGCCGTGACACCAAGCCGCTTGCCAAGCGGTTGCTTCATGATTTTGGCGGAATATCTGGACTGCTAAGCGCTGATCCAGTGGCGATCAGCCGTGTCGAAGGCGTTGGCGATACGGCGGTGGCGGCGCTCAAGATTGTGCAGGCGGCTTCGCTTCGGATGCTGCGCGTCAAGGCAAGTGAAGCGCCCATATTGGCAAGCTGGCAGGCGCTACTCGATTATCTTCGCGCCGATATGGCGCATATCCTAATTGAGCGCGTGCGGCTGCTCCACCTCAATGGCAAGAATATGTTGATCCGTGATGAGGTGATTGCGGAAGGTTCGGTTGATCAGGCCGCCGTTCATGTTCGCGAAGTCATCGGCCGCGCGATGCAATTAGGATCAAGTTCGATCATCTTGGTTCACAATCACCCAAGTGGCGATCCAGCGCCGAGCCGCGCCGACATTACTCTAACGCGTGAGATTGCCGAGGCGGGCAAGCGGCTTGGCATTTCGGTTCATGATCATGTCATCATCGGGGCCGAAGGACATAGTTCAATGCGGACTATGGGGCTGCTATAATGGAAATTGATCGCAGAGCATTGTTTGTGGGCGCTGCGGCCTTACTGATTGCCCGCCCATTGGCAGCGCAAGGCGCGCCTAGCGCTATGAACCTTCTTGCCGCTGCACGTAAGCAAATTGGGGTCACGCTGTCTTATGATCCGGCTTACAGTCGCCTGCCCTTTCCCGGCGGCGATGTCCCCCGCAACAAAGGGGTTTGTACCGATGTTGTGATCCGGGCGTACCGCGACGCGTTTGATGTTGATCTTCAGGCCTTGGTCAATGCGGATATGAAGCGGAGCTTTTCCGCCTATCCAAAGCGGTGGGGATTGCGCACCACAGACCGCAATATTGATCACCGCCGCGTACCAAATCTTGAGTTATTTTTCACGCGTGCTGGAAGCAGACGCCAGATTCCGCGCTCAGCTGATACATGGCAGGCTGGTGATCTTTTTACATGCCTTGTGAATCGCTCATTGCCGCATATCGGCATCGTGTCTGACAAGCGCGCCGCTTCGGGTCGGCCATTGGTCATTCATAATATTGGTGGTGGTACGCGTGAAGAGGATATACTGACAGATTATCCAATGACTGGCCGGTTCCGTTGGTTGATCGGTGGTTGAAACCTAATGAGTGCGCGTAATATGTTCACAAACGTAATCCATCCCTCAGAAAGCTTGGATTTTTAATGCAAACATCGATGCGGCTTATGCGCCAGCGGCGATTTGGTCCGTTGTTCGCCACGCAGTTTTTGAACGCGTTTAACGATAATCTATTCAAAGCGGCGATGGTGATCCTCGTGATCTACACCATTTATAATGACCCTGCGAAAGAAGCTGGGTTTAGCGCGCTTGCCGGTGGTCTTTTCATTCTGCCATTTTTTCTGTTTTCAGCGCTGGCAGGGCAGTTGGCCGATAGCCGCGACAAGGCGCTGATGATCCGTATCGTCAAGACCGCCGAAATCGGTATCATGGTGTTTGGTGCGGCTGGGCTGCTGCTCCATAATATCCCACTGATGCTTGCTGCACTTTTTGCGATGGGGGTGCATTCGACCTTTTTTGGCCCAATCAAATATGCGATTTTACCGCAACACTTAGACTCTGATGATGTTCTTGGCGGCACTGGGCTGGTTGAGGCGGGCACTTACATTGCGATCCTTGGCGGCACAATTGTTGGCGGTATCATTCCGAGCGAGTGGGCCGCAATCGGCGTGTTGCTGGTCGCGGTGATCGGACGGATCAGCGGCGGCTTTGTGCCTGCCGCGCCCCCCGCGCCCGATTCGCCCGTGTTTAAGGTTGATTTTCACATCATTCGTTCTTCTATCGCGCTCGTCAGCGCGACGATGCATATCCGGAGGCTTTTTCTGGCGATCATCGCGATCAGCTTTTTCTGGTCAATCGGCGCGATCCTTGCAGCGCAATTTCCGCCGCTGGTTAAGAATGTACTTGGCGCCGATCAAAAGGTCGCAACGCTGTTTATGGCAATTTTCTCGGTTGGGGTTGCGATAGGCTCGGTTGCGGTCAATCGCTTGCTCAAAGGCACTGTCTCGGCCCGCTATTCGCCAATATCGGTGATCGTCATGGGGCTTTTCGTGCTTGATCTGTGGTGGACGGTGAACCACTGGCCGCCCAACCCGCAGCAATTGCGCGGGCTAATGGATTTTATTTCGCTTGGCGTGGCTGACCGTGTGTTGTTTGATTTGCTTGGTATTGCGATCGCGGGCGGGATGTTTGTGGTGCCGCTTTATGCCTTTTTGACCACAACGGTTGCCAAGACCGAGACAGCGCGCACGGTTGCTGCGAACAATATCGTCAATTCAGGCGCGATGGTTGCTTCTGCCTTGCTGCTTGGGCTTCTGATCAAATTTGGCGTGACAGTTGCTGATTCGCTGCTGCTCGTTGCGGTCAGTTGTGTTGTTTCGGCTTGGATTGCCTACCGGCTTCACCGTGCCTGCGATTGAGTGCTAACCGACCTCAATCTCAACCTTTTCAACCCACTCGGGGAAAAAAGCGGGTTCGCGTGCTGACCATCCCGGTGCTGTTGCAACGGCTTCACTGATTGACTGGAGCAGCGTGCGGCGCTTTCCAGGATGAATTTGCGGTAGAAGGGCTGCGGCGCAAAAAGCTGCGGGTAACCACGGCCGGACACCTGCTCCAAGTAGCCGCTCATAAAGGAAACGATACGCGCCAAAGCTGGTCAGCCGGTCTTGCCCCAGATCAAACGCCGAAACGCGGGTTAGCGTGCCGATAAACCCGTCAAGCTGATCAAGCCCGTTGACGTTAGGCGCGCGAAGGCGAAGCTCGGGCAAGATTTGATAGACACGCGATTGTGCGCGGATGCTTGCCGATTCGACGATATCGCGTGACCAGACCGCAAGCGCATCAGACCGGTCAAAGGCAACATCAAGCGCGCGGCGGATGTAGCGCTGCGCGCCGCCGTCAAAGCTCGCAAACTCCTTGAGTTCAGAAAGTGTGATTTTGCCGTCTGGTATTTTCATATGGGTTGGCATTGTCAGAAACCTGTATTTCTCATCCATATGATATTCGCTTGATATGGTTAATATCGAGTTATGACGTTCTTGTGGCCCCAATCACTCTCGCTACGCCGCGTCAACGCTTCGATAAAACATCGATTCCATTCGATCAGGTGCGATATTGGTAGGTGCAAATTTACTGGTGCGTACTAAACCCGATGAATGGACAGACTCCGCTACAACCCCGGCGATCGGTATCTCAATTGGCAGATCGCGCTGTTCTCGATTCTCGGATTCTGGCTGCTCTATGTTATCATCACGACGCTGCGCGCAAATGTTCTCGATTTTCCGGCGCAGGGCGAAATGGCAATCCGGCGAGGCGGCGTAACCGCAGTTGGCATTATTATTACCATCTTACTTTGGATGGCGCTACGACGGTTTGACCAGCGATCACTCGGTGTTCGGATTGCTGCTGCCGCACTACTTGCCATCCCCCCAGCGTTGCTCATCGCGGCGACCAACTATTATGCCTTTCATATCTTTGATCCGTGCAACTGCTCTGAGATTAAGCCCGATCTTTTTGGCAATGGCCCTGTGCCAACAATGGCGATGGAGATTGGCTCGGTTGCGATTGACCGCTATTTCTTCTTGATCGCTTGGTGTGCGATCTATCTCGCGCTTGGCTTTGCCGGTGATGTTGGCCGCGCAGAGCGGCGCGCCTCTGAATTTGCGCAGGCAGCGCAGTCGGCAGAGCTGCGCGCGCTGCGCTATCAGGTCAATCCGCATTTTCTGTTCAATACGCTGAATTCACTTAGCGCTTTGGTGATGCGCGGGCGGCGTGACGAGGCTGAAGCGATGATCATGAACCTCTCAACCTTTTATCGCACCAGCCTATCGGATGACCCTGGTGAGGATGTCCCGCTGCGCGACGAAATCACGCTTCAGCAGCTTTATCTTGATATTGAAATGATCCGCTTTCCTGAACGGCTTTTGGTTGACATCAATTTGCCTGATGATCTTGCAACTGCTGCGGTGCCAAGCCTGATCCTCCAGCCGCTGGTTGAAAATGCAATCAAGCACGGCGTTTCGCAAACGACCAAGCCAGTAACGCTTCGCATCAGCGCACGCCGTGAGGGCGACTCGCTGATCTTGACTGTTCATGACAATGGCCGGGCCAAGACACGTTCGCCGTCTGAAAATGACCACGGTATTGGCCTTACCAATGTGCGTGATCGGCTTGCTGCACGTTTTGGCGCTGCGGCTCGGCTTGAAACCCGCACCGACGAGATCGGCTTTACTGCCGAAATAACACTTCCGTTGGGCGCGCGTTATGACTGACACCGAAATGCTCCGTACGCTGATTGTTGACGATGAGCCGCTCGCGGTTGAACGTATGCAACTCATGTGTGCGAGTCAGCCCGCGATCCGCTTGGTTGGCACCGCCAATGACGGCGGCACTGCGCTTCGCCTGATTGAAGCACTGTCGCCTGATCTGATTCTGCTTGATATTGCGATGCCGGAAGTCGACGGCATCGAAGTTGCCAATCAAGTGCTTGCACGCGGCGGCGCGATGCCTGCGATCATTTTTGTCACAGCTTTTGATCGCTTCGCGATTGAGGCCTTTGACCTTGAAGCGGTCGATTACCTCCTCAAGCCTGTGGCGGCTGACCGTCTAACGCGTGCGGTTGAGCGCGTCGTTGAGCGGCGCAGCGCCAAGGCACCTGCGCCTGTCAAGAATGATTATACCCAAGAATTTTGGGTGCCCTACCGCTCCGAACTGATCCGGATTGCGGCTCTAGATATTGAACGCATTGATGCTGAGCGCGATTATATGCGGCTTAATCTTGGCACACGAAGTTACCTGCTTCACCAAACGATTGGTGCGCTTGAGGCACGGCTTGATCCCACGCAATTCATCCGGCTGCACCGCTCGGTGATTGTTCGGCGTGATAGAATCAAGGCGCTCGGCCATGATCGCGGCGGCGCTTGGTATGCCGAACTGGTTGACAGCGAACAGGTGCGGATCGGTCGTACTTATCTTGCCAATGCAAAACTGATGGCGGGCCGCACAACGGGTTAGCTATCGGAACTTGACGTTAACGTCACTCTCAAGCACTGTGATTGCAAATAGTGGCAACAGAGGATTCCCAGCATGAAAACGCGCATCACCGAAATGTTTGGCATTGAACATCCGATCATTCAGGGCGGGATGCATTATGTTGGCTTTGCTGAAATGGCGGCCGCTGTATCGAACGCGGGCGGGCTTGGGATTATCACGGGCCTCACGCAGAAAACGCCTGAACTGCTTGCGAACGAAATCGCCAAATGCCGCGATATGACGGATAAGCCGTTCGGGGTAAACCTCACCTTCCTACCGATGGTCAACTCGCCCGATTATCCCGGCTATGTGAAGGCAATCATCGACGGCGGGGTGAAGGCGGTTGAGACGGCGGGGAATAATCCTGTCGCAGTGCTGCCTTTCTTCAAGGAAGCCGGGATCAAGGTGATCCACAAATGCACCTCAGTACGGCACAGCCTCAAGGCGCAGAGCATTGGCTGTGATGCGGTTTCAGTCGATGGCTTTGAATGCGGCGGGCATCCCGGCGAAGACGATGTGCCTAATTTCATCCTGCTGCCGCGCGCTGCCGAAGAGCTTGAAATTCCTTTTGTTGCGTCGGGCGGTATGGCTGACGGGCGCAGCTTGGTTGCCGCGCTCGCGCTTGGCGCAGAAGGCATGAACATGGGCACGCGCTTTATCGCAACACAGGAAGCGCCGGTACATGAACGGGTGAAGCAAGCGCTGGTCGCGGCGAGTGAGCTTGATACCCGCCTCGTCATGCGGCCTTTGCGCAATACCGAACGCGTGCTGACCAATGCCGCGGTTGAACGCCTGCTTGAAAAGGAGCGCGCGCTTGGGGCCAACCTCAAATTTGAGGATATTATTGAGGAAGTTGCGGGCGTCTATCCGCGCATCATGATGGAAGGCGATATGGAGGCAGGTGCTTGGAGCTGCGGCATGGTCGCGGGCCTGATCCATGACATCCCGACATGCAAGGAACTGATCGACCGGATCATGGCCGAAGCAGACGCGATCATTAATCAGCGGCTCCAAAGGTTCGCAGCGGCCTAAACCGGGCGCGCTTCGAGAAAATTACGCATTGCGACATTGACCGCATCGGGCGCTTCCCACGGGGTGAAGTGCCCACAGTCGATCCGCGCGATGGTCAGATCGGCAACGAGTTCATCTAGCCCTTCAAGCTGGCAGGGCAATAGCGCTGGATCATTGATCCCCCATACGATCAGCGCTGGCATTTTGAGGATCGGAAACGGCGCATCAAGGAAGGCGGGTCGCTTTGCCACCTCATCCATTGCAGGCACGTGCGTTGGCGTCGCGCGATACCAGTTGAGCATCGCGGCGATCGCGCCGGGCTGGCTCCATTCGTCAAGATAGGCCGCGCGGTCTTGCGCGCTCACATGGCTCGCCTTCAAATGGCGCATGAAGCTATGTTCAAAAAACCACTCAAGCCCATTTTCTTCGATCCGCGCTTCGATGTTATCGCGGAACGCCAGAATATATTGCGACGCCTGACGCTGCGGCAGATCATCAATCAGTGTACGCTGAAAAATCAGCGGGTGCGGCGCGTTGCAGATGATCACGCGCGCGATTCGTTCGGGTGCCTTCAGCGCCGCCGCCCAACCAATCGCCCCGCCCCAATCATGCGCGGCGAGCGTAAAACGGGTCAGCCCAAGCGCATCGGCGAGGGCAAAGAGATCAGCGACCATTTTGTCGGGGGTATAATCGCTGACCTCGGATGGCTTTGATGATCGGGCGAAGCCGCGCTGATTCGGCGCAACCACATAATGGTCACGCGCCAATTCGGCCATCTGATGCCGCCATGTCCGGTGCGATTCAGGAAAACCGTGGAGAAAAATGATGGGTGAATGCGCCGGATCGCCAGCACTCCAGACATCAAGTTCGACGCCTGTCGGCAGTGGAATACGTGTTACTACCAGATTAGCCATTCCAAAAACCACATATACAATCAGGAATAACGGATATTCACTCGACGGCGAGACCCCCGTAACATTGCGCCGATAAAACCAAAGCCGATGATCATCATTGCCCAGCTCTCTGGTTCAGGAATCGATATTCCGGTCAGGTTGGCCACCTCGCCAAAGAGCGCTGCTTGAACTGCAGCCGTAGGATGTACGCCATCAAATGAGAAGAAGCCGGAGCAGTTAATCACGCCGTTCACAGCCACTCGTTGACTGATGCAAGTGCCTGTTTGATCAAACGGTGGTAGCCCAAAGCGTGCCGGATTAGCGCTGAGTTCTTGAAAAAAATTAAGATAGCTAAACCGCAATAACTGCGTGTTGCCAAGCGTCGGTTCAATCAAATCAAGTCGAGTCTGAACCAATCCCTCAAGTGCAAAGCCTGTGGCAGTAAGGTTAGGTATTCCTGTTACGAGGATACGACTGGCACCACGGATGCTAAGCGCCTGAATGCTCCCGGCCAATGAGTCAAGCAGTGACATTGTATAGGCAGTTGGATTTGCGAAACCACCAAATTGGCCCCGCTCAATTCCGAAGACATCATTACCACCGGCATTGATAATATAGAGCGCGTTGGGATCAACCTGATTTGACGTCGTTGCAAAATAACTACCGAGCTGAAGTGCAAGATCGGGAACGGGATCCCCGTCATTAACAATCCGCGCACCGCCAAAAGCATAGTTGGTGCCGCCCAATAGCGACGGTGTTAATAGCCGACCGAATAAGCGCTGATTCAAAAGGTCGGTGTAATCAGGCCCGTTAGTGAAGCGACCTGGGAAATAGCCTCGCGCAACAGGATTGAAAATATCGCTACCAACCGCTGCGTTGATATTGCCCGCATCAACCAGTGAGTCCCCAAACACAATGAGTTGGCTTGGCTTAGGCGGAGTGACCTGCTGCGCAAACGCAGGGGCAGCAGCGAAGGTCATGGTAATTGCAGTTGCAGCGGACATCAGGCGACTGAGAGTATGCATAGCAATTCCTTTTTATGACTTTGAAGCAGGCTAGGACAACCCAAGCAACATTGCAAATGCCGGATATAGGCGGGTCATTCCCCCGGCGCACTTGCCCGAATCGCAAGCGCATGGACTCGCTGGCCGGGGATGTCACCGAGCGCCTTGTTGACCATCCGCTGACAGTTTACCCGGCTTTGACCAGCGAAGGCAGCACTTTCAATCTCAACGGTGAAATGCGATTCGCCTGATCCATCATCGCCTGAATGACCATGATGTTTGCTGCTATCATTGATCACAGCGAGCTTGGTTGGGGCGAAGGCGGCGGTCAGCAAACCCTCCATTTCCTGCGCGATTGAGCCTTTGATCATATCATCTCCATGGGCACTGAACCTGTCGCCGTGCTCTGCCCGTCTTGTCAAACATTGGTAAAAAAAGAAAGGGAGGGCTTCGACAATGACAAACTGAACGGTTATTGAAACAAGGTGAGTGACAAACGATCCCCCAACCGCTTCCATGGTCGCGTCGGCGATGGCCGCGCTGCGTGCGCGCATCCTGGCTGCCGTGCGTCGGGTGAATTCCGTGCGCCTGACCTTTACGGCGCGGCGTCAGGCTTTGACGGGCCGGGCAGCTACCGCTGGCTGTGTTTTGATCATGTCCGCGAATTCAATGCCGCGTATAATTTCTTCAACGGCATGAGCCGCGAGGAGATTGAAGACGCGCAGACCCCCTTCGCCGGATGGGCTACTGAAACCCGTGCCTTCACGCGCGGCGGCGTTGACAGTCCGCCCAAATGGAGCGATTTTCACGATCCGCTTGATGCTATCTCGGCCCGGTTTCGCGCGCGCATTCCAAAGGAACGTGCTGACGGCAAACGGCTGTCAGACGAAGACCGCAAGGCGCTTGACCTGCTCAAACTCGATATCAATGCAGATCGCCGTGCGCTGCGCCAGCGTTACACCGCACTCGTTCGCCAATATCACCCCGATCATAACGGCGGCGACCGCGCGCATGAGAAAGCACTTCAGAACGTGGTTGAGGCGTATCAGCGATTGCGGGTATCAGTCGCTTTTAGGTAGCATCATCTCCACCAGCTTCGCCACAGTGTTCATATTGCGCGCGGTGCCAATCTTAGTTGCGGCCAGTTTGAGTTTCGTAAAACGAATGCCGTCGCCGTAATCGACGTAAATTTCGCGCACACCGAGCGCGATGCGTTCACCCGCCTGATCGCGCGCGCTTTGCTGTGTGTCCTGGGGCGGGGCGTCGTCGAGGAAGTAGACCATGTGTCGGCTGCCGTGGGCATCGGGAAAAGGATCGGCGGCGCGCACTGCGGCCATTTCTGCTGCCGTCCGTACAAAGATTGGCACATATTTGCCCGCATAAGCCTCAATCCGGGTTTCAAGTGCGGCCTTAACCTCGCGCTCGCTCAGGTCGCTCTCAAACAGCAGATTGCCGCTCGCGATATAGGTGCGGACATTTACCAGCCCCAAGCCTTCGGCCATAGCGCGCAACTCCGCCATCGGCAGTTTGCCGGTGCCAGCGACATTGACCGCGCGGAGCAGCGCGACATAGGCGGTCACTCCGCCTCCACTAATGCCATAAGCTGATCAGCACAGGCACCCCACCCTTCTGCAAACCCCATTTCCGCATGTCGCGTAGCGCTTGCCTCGTCCCAGTGGCGCGCGGTTGCGGTGTAGCGGGTGCCGTTACCTTCCAAAGCGATTTCCCATACGCCGATCATGAACGGGCCAGCAGGCATCAGATCGCCAACAATCGCGTCGGTAAAGGCAAACCGGCGGCCTTCATCCCAGGCAAGAACGAAGCCAGGATGCGGATGCACTTCGCCGTCGGGGCCGTACATGGTGCAGTTTGATGTGCCACCAGCGCGGCGCTCAAGCCGATCAAACTCGGCGCGCCATGGTTTTGGGCACCACCATTCTTCGATGCGGTTGGCCATCACGTCCCACACCTTTTGAGGCGGCGCGTTTATGAAGCGTGTGACTGCGAGGGCCCAGCTGTTTTCTGAGGTTGAGGTCATTAGTCTCTCCCTGACAGAGATACCATCCGTCCCCCAAGCATTGCCAGCGGAACCAAATATGCGAAGAAAAATAAATGATACCAAACCGGATATTGATCCCAGATCATTGCATGCCAAATGACGGCAATGAGCAGCATGATAACCCCGGTGATGAGTACCGTCAGTTGCGGATCTCGACTTATCCAAGCCGCAGTAGCGCCAGCCATGAACGCACAGAACATCCCAACCGCCTGCCTTGCGAGCAACATTTCAAAAGAATAAGCGCGAGTGGGCTCAGCCAAGGCATAGGCTGGCCAACTGACCTTTGCCACTTGAACTGCGATGAATTCCAATATGGCAAAGGCAACCAAACCCGCCAGAATTGCACTAATCCTCCTTGGCATCGCTCAATCCCCCCGCACCGCCGCCTCAATCGCGGCAACATCAATCTTACCCATCTTCGCCATCGCATCGAACGCACGTTTGGCGACATCGCCGCCTTGCGCGAGTGCGTCGGTTAGAACGCGCGGTGTAATCTGCCAATTGACGCCCCATTTGTCCTTGCACCATCCGCATTCGCTTGTCCGACCGCCATTTCCAACAATCGCATTCCAGTAACGGTCAGTTTCTTCTTGGGTATCGGTTGCAATCTGGAATGAGAAGGCTTCGGTGTGCGGAAACATCGGCCCGCCATTCAAACCGATGCACTTCATCCCGAACACGGTGAATTCTACGATCATCACACCGCCTGCTATGCCGCCGGGGCTATCGCTTGGCGCTAGATGAATTTGCCCCACTGCGCTGTCAGGGAAGGTCGCAGCGTAGAAGTTTGCGGCGTCTTCGGCGTCATTGTTGTACCAGAGACAAAGTGTTGCCTTAGACATGGTTCGCTTTTCCTTCCTACTGTCTTGAGCCTATCACCGCGAACCAAGCGCCCTGGGGGTCAAGCCCTTTGATCGTAAAATCGCCCCCCGGAATTTCGTCAGGGCCATAGACAATTTGGCCTCCGTTTGACGTAACAGCAACCGACGCCGCGTCGATATCGGCAACCCGGAAATAATATAGCCAATGCGAATTGGGGTCTTGCGGAATTTTGGGCATGATCGCCCCGATCATGCCGGGGCCGTGGTGGAGGAACAGATATTTGCCCATCGGGCCCATATCCATGTCGCCCTCCTGCCTCCATCCGAACTGCGCGGTGTAAAAATCTACAGCACTCGCGGTATCGGTCGTTGAAAGCTCATTCCATGCGCAGTGGCCATTTTTTGGGGTTTCGCTGGCAAAGGAATGGCTGGTTTCGCCGCTCGCCCCTTTCATCACATAGAAGGGCGCGCCTTGCGGATCGCTGACCATCGCCATTCGGCCAACGCCCGGCATATCAAAAGCAGGCATCTGCACCGTGCCGCCTGCCGATGTTATAGCAGCGACGCTCGCGTCAACATCATCAACGCTAATATAGCCAAGCCAACACGGCACCGCGCCGCCAGCCGCCATATCGGGGGTAATGGCCATGAACCCGCCAACGCCGTCAGCCATATCGCTGCCATCGCCTGACGAGAAAAAGCGGTAGTCCACATCGGGCTGTCCTGAATCGAGCGCCGTCCAGCCGACCACCTTGCCATAGAAATCGGCGGCGGCATCAGCGTCTGATGTCAGCAGTTCATACCAGATGAAATCACCATGATCGTTTGCCATGCTTGTTCTCCCTCGCGGATTTTGACGAGTTCACCGTTACGCAGCCCGCATGGATATCAAATTGCGCGTGGCGAAAATAGCATTCTTTCAAGCATTCCCTATGACCATCTTGCGTCAACTGCGCGGGAAGCCCTATGGGATCGCTTCACGCTAACGGAAACAACCGCCCATGACTGACATCCCCAATATCCAACCTGACAGCCGCACCGCGACGGTGCTTGAAGCCCCTGATCAGATGATCAGTGTGCGTGAGGCGTTTGGCATTGATTCGGACATGATGGTGCCCAAATTCAGTGAGGCCGATGAGCGCGTTCCCGATTTTGATGCCAATTATGTATTCGACCCCGATACTACGCTCGCGATTTGTGCGGGCTTTGCGCACAATCGCCGGGTGATGGTGCAGGGCTATCACGGCACTGGAATATCAACGCATATTGAACAAGTCGCCGCGCGGCTTAACTGGCCGTGCATCCGCATCAACCTTGACGCACATATCAGCCGGATTGACTTGATCGGTCGCGATGCCATCGTTCTGCGTGACGGGGTTCAGGTAACTGAATTCCGCGAAGGCCTGCTCCCCTGGGCGCTCCAAACGCCGACTGCCTTGGTGTTTGACGAATATGATGCGGGCCGCCCTGACGTGATGTTTGTGATCCAGCGCGTGCTCGAAACCGAGGGCAAGTTAACGCTACTCGATCAAAACCGCGTGATCCGGCCAAACCCCTTCTTCCGCCTGTTCGCGACGGCCAACACCGTTGGTCTGGGCGATACCAGCGGGCTGTATCACGGGACGCAGCAGATCAACCAAGGCCAGATGGATCGGTGGAACATCGTCGTCGGCCTCAATTACCTGCCCGCACAGGTTGAGGCCGAAATCGTCCTCGCCAAGGCCGAAGGGTCAGATGCCAACGCCGTAGCGAGCATGGTCAAGGTCGCGGACCTCACCCGGCAAGGCTTCATGAACGGCGATATCTCAACCGTCATGAGCCCGCGCACCGTGATCACTTGGGCACAAAACACCGCGATCTTCAAAGATGTCGGCTTCGCCTTCCGCCTCAGCTTCCTCAACAAATGCGATGAGCAAGAACGCGCTATGGTTGCGGAATATTATCAGCGGGTGTTTGGCAAAGATTTGCCCGAGAGCGTGGTGGGGAAGGGGTAACCCTCACCCCTTAATCGTTACAATCCCGACCGCGCTTTGCTTGGTGCTTGGGTTAGATGCGTTGGCTTTTGGGCCTTTGTCGGCCTTGGGTTTGCGCGTTTCTTTGCTAGATTTTTTCTGTGATTTTGCCATGAGATATTCCTCTTAAGTATAATGCTTGCGCGCAGCTTAGCGCAGTTTGGACTGCGGGCGCAGTGAATTCGTGTCGCGCGGCCTATCCCACCACCTTCGCCACCAAGCCATTCACTTCGCCGCCGTTGAATGCGTCGGTGTGGATGTTGAAGACGACGGTGCCCTTTTCGAGCGCGGCGATGAAGGCTTCAAAACTGATGCTTTTCCCAAGCGGGGCGACCGCCTTGGCATAGTCAAGTGGGCCGGTGCGGACGCGGAAGCCGGTCGCTGTCGGTTTATAGCTGCGCCCATAAGGTAGCGGGAACGCAAGTTCGGAGCTGTTCGCATCAGCCAAATTACCGCTGGCATATTGGTGGAGGTGGATCGGGCCGATGGGTGCCGTAACCAGCTTGTCCCAAAGCGAGTCGACTGTGAGGCCGGTAACATTGAGCCGGATCGCGACCGTTTTCTTGGCCGTATCAACACTGATCAGGGCGCTCGCACGCGCTGAGGAGCCAGTGCTGATCGTTGGCGATTGGCCGTTCAACTCTGCACGATATTGAACGACCTTAGCGCTGGCTGGTGCTGCGGACAACGCCGTAGCAACGATCAGAACGAAGCAGATGTGACGCAGCATGAGCGGGCCTTTGCGTTAAGGATCAGCGAAGTGACTGGTATAGGCCGATCACTTCACCAATCAAGCGCTGCGCGCTTGGCCTTCAAACCTAATAGCTGCGCCGAAACCGCTTCCCGCGATGACCACGGTGGTCGTCATAGCCACGGTAGCCATCATGGCGGTAGGAGCGGAAACGCCTGCCATCGCGGTAGCTGCGATTGCTTCGGTAACCCCGGTATCGTGGGCGATAATAATAATCGTCATAATAATAATCATTGCGACCGCCGCGATAATAATTGCCGCGATAGCCATCATTATAGCCGCCATATCCCGAACCATAAGTAATAAATACGCCGGTTGAGGCCTCAGCCGGGGCGCTGAGCGAAAGAGCGGACAAAGCGGCAAGCGCCGCGAGCAGATATTTACGCATCATCAATCTCCTTGACCAAATACAGATAATCACTGGCACAAAGGCGGGAGACGCATCCCCCACAATCAGAGGCTATGCTTGCGGATGTGAACGGAGAATTTACCGCGAATCGGCCCACCGCAAACCAAGCCAAAACGTGCGCGGGCTTGCGCGTTCAATCACGCCAGTGGCGCTTACCCCGGCCTCAATCCGGGTGTTGGTGATATTCTCAGCGCGAAGCGAAAGGCCAAGGCCGCGCGTGAGTGGAATATTGGCAACCCCGTCAAGCGTAATGGCACTGCGCAGACGGCGGATATTCTGATCATCCTCAAACTGCGGGCCAACATAGCGTGCGGTTGCGGACAGAAATTTCCAACCAAATGTTGCGCTGGCATTATGTTTTGCAACTTGCGCTGGGCGGAGGCCATTGAGGCTCGCGGCAATCCCGCTGCTGCGCACCACGGCGTCAGTGTAAGCATAGCTCGCCTGTGCGCGCCAATCGCCTGCAGTGATGCCCGCATCAATCTCAACGCCGTTTGATCGGATTGCATCGAGGTTCTGCCGCTGACGAAAGACGCCCACACCACTCACAAAACCAACACCCGGAAAAACACCAGGCCCGCGCGCAATGGTGACATTGGCGATGGCATCCTCAAGCCGGTTGGTGAAGAGCGTTGCGCTGAGTTTTGCGCCCTCGGTCGGCTGCCAACCAATCCCGGCCTCAATCCCGCGCACGCGCTCAGTCTTGAGCGCGGCATTCGCGCCCGTTGCATCAGCGCCAATCCGAAAAGGCCGGTATAACTCGTTGAGCGTTGGCAAGCGCCAGCCGAGATAGGCCGCACTGCGCAGGCTGAGCGTTGGCGTTAGCGCATAGGCGATCCCGGCGCGCGCAGTCGTTTCATTTCCGCGCCGCGTTGCAAAGCGATCATTGCGCAGCGTTACGCCCGTACCAAGTGTATTTTCAAACAGACGGCCATCACGGATCGTATAAAAATCAATCCGCCCGCCGCCGGTCAGGGTAAGCGCGCCAAGGGTTGCACTAGCTTCGGCAAAGGCACCGATCGTATCGCTTTCACCACCCGCAACCCGCCCGCGTGTTGGCGCGCTAGCAACGAAGGTGAAGAATTCGCGCGTGGTGCCATTCACCCGCCGCGCATCTCCGCCAATCCGCAGTTCAATATTTTCACCCAGTGGCGGACGAAGCTCAAAGCGCGCGCCGATCCCGGTGGAGGGAATGTTAAACTGATCAAGCGTTTGGGTTGATGTTGCCCGCGCGGCGTCTACGCTTGAGGCTTGGCTCATGAAGGCGCGGAGCTGAACATAGGCAAGTGCTTCCCAAGCCCAGCGACCGCGCTTGACTAGACGCAGGCTCGCGTCGGCGCCGTCGCTGCCATTGCGTGTGAAAGCAAGACCGCGATCCCGCGTGTCAGTAAAGCCGCTGATACTCGCCTGAAGCTCGGTATCGCCAATGGGGACGACCGCGCGCGCGGCAAGGCTGGCTTGTTCATAGCGCGCGGGACGATCAGCAGCGCCGCGTTGACTGGCAATAATCGGAACGAAACCGTCGCCGCGTGCATAATTGGCTGCGATAAAAGCAAAACCAGCGCCAAGCGTACCACTGACAACTCCGCCCGCTTCGATGGCATCGCGGCTGCCATAGGCGAGTGCGGCGCTTGTTCCTGCGGTATCAGGGCCAATGCTTGAAAGCGCTATTGTGCCCGCAAGCGCGCCGGGGCCAGCCACACCTGAACCGCCGCCACGCGTCACCTGCACACTGCCAATCCGCGCGAGGTTAAGTGCTGGAAATGTCACCGATCCGCCGAATGGATCACCCTGCGGCACGCCGTCAAGCAAAACGAGTGCCCGGCTTGAGGCATTCCCGCCAAGCCCGCGCAACGTCACGCCTTGCGCCGTCGCATTGGCAGATCGCGAATCGCTGCGGCGGAATTGCTGAAGCCCGGCAACATCGCGCAGCACATCTTCGGCGCGACCACTAGCGACGTTATTCAAGCGGTCACGGTTAATAATGACGCTATTATAGGCCGCATCACCACGCGCATCAGGCAGCGCACGGCCAGTGACGATGATCTCGCCATCATCGGCATGGGCAACACTCGGCATCAATGCGAGCAACAGGAATAGATAACGCATTGACGCGCGATACCGCCGCTCCGCCAACAAGAGAAGGCCTAAAGCCGCACCATTTTCATCCCTGCCTCGCCGTAGCGCGGGCCAGCGGTGGCACCAACGGGGGCTGCTGCGTTAAGCGTCGCGATATCCGATGCACTTAGGGTTACGTCGGCTGCGGCAACGCTATCTTCCATCGTCAAGCGGCGTTTTGAGCCGGGGATCGGCACGATATCATCGCCCTGCGCCAGCAGCCAAGCGAGTGCGATTTGTGCGGGGGTTACCTTATGCGCATCGGCAACCGCGCGAACGACATCGACGATCTTGAGGTTCTCAGCGAAATTGTCCCCCGCATAACGTGGGTCATTGCGACGCCAGTCATTATCAGGAAAGTCATCAAGCGATTTAAACTGGCCAGTGAGGAAACCGCGACCAAGCGGTGAATAAGGCACAAAGCCTATTCCAAGCTCGCGGCAGACTGGCAAAATCTCTTCCTCAACATCGCGTTCCCATAGCGAATATTCGCTTTGGAGTGCCGCAATCGGGTGAACAGCGGCGGCGCGGCGTAGCGTTTCGGGGCCAGCTTCGGAGAGCGCAATATGGCGGACTTTGCCTTCCTTGACCAGTTCAGCCATTCCGCCAACCGTATCCTCAATCGGCACTGATGGATCAACCCTGTGCTGATAAAATAAATCAATCGTATCGATACCAAGCCGCTTCAGTGATCCCTCAACTGCATTGCGTGCGTTTGCCGCCGAGCCATCAACGCCGATGATGCGGTTGCCATCAAAGCGGAAACCAAACTTAGTCGCGATCACAAGTCCGTCACGTTTGCCTTTGATCGCCTCGCCCACCAGTTCCTCATTCTGGAACGGGCCATAAATCTGGGCGGTATCAAAGAAGGTAACGCCAAGATCAATCGCGCGGTGGATCGTCTTGATCGCTTCATCGGGGTCAGCATCGGCGCCATAAGTGATGTTGCCGCCACGGATCATTGGCATACAGCCAATGCCGATTGCCGAAACCTTCAATCCTTGGCCAAGCGTGCGATATTTCATGATGTTCCTTCTGAGGTTGGGGCTTCGGCATTTTGCCTTGGGTTGGCGCGGCGCCAATCAGCAGGAGTTGTGAACGGGCCAGACCAGACGCCAATTTTATCAACTTGAGCAAGTGATTCGCTGACAGCATATGGGCCTTCGCCGCCGTCAACGCCATTCGCAGCAAAGCCAGCTTCAACCAGAGCAAGCGCAATATCGGGCACATTCGCGGTGCTGCATGTCGCGACGATACGGCCAAATTTATCGGTTGCCTTTGGCGCACAAGTGACTTGTGATTTGCCAATGATGGCAACCATTTTTTTGCGGGCTTCGGTGCCGCAAGGCCAGTTTTTTCCAGCGTTATTCTGGCATATTTGCGCATATTCAGGCGCATCTATACCGTAAAGCCGAATGTCTTTGCCTATCATGGTCAGCGTATCGCCGTCGCGCACTTTCACTTGCTCTGACGCCATCGGTTCGGAGGGGTATAGCATATCGCTAAACGCCCATACTCCGAATAGCCCACTAAGAGCTATGAGCACTAGAATTTTGCGTATCATTAGATCAACTCCGCAAACGGTTGGCAGTTAAGGGTGCCATACAACGGCGTGATTACAATATGGGTTTACTCTGAGTCTGTGACTTTGGCTACAGTCTTGGTGAGCGCCATGTCCATCGTGACATTGCCGAGGGTGCGGAAAATGTCAGGAAAAGTCTCAACCGCGATGAGCAGACCGAGCGGTTCGATGGGCGCACCAAGCGCAAGACAGATTGGGGCAATCGAGCTCACAAAGCTGACCGACCCCGGCAGACTGACGGCACCGAGCGTAGTAATTGCGCCTGCCGCAATCCCGACCGCGAGCTGCGCTGGGCCAAGTTCAATGCCATACCAATGCGCGATATAGAGCGCTACGCCAAGGTTCATGGCCGGACCAGTTGCACGGAAAATGGCGACTGCGAGTGGTAAGGTCATGTCAGCGGTCGAATCGGGCACGCCCAAATCCTTGACGCCTTTGACCATTGCGGGGAGCGAAGCGAGCGAGCTTTGCGTCGAAATCGCCACGGCTTGGGCGGGCATCGCCGCACGAAAGAAAGTGACAAAGCTCGTGCCACCGCCAAAGCGTGCAAGCAGGAATGAAGCGATCCAAATGATCACGCCGAGCGCGGACAGGATGATCACATAATGGGCGAGCGCGCCAAATGCTTCCGCCCCGGCCTTTGCCCCTACCACAAACGCAAGCGCGAACACACCGAATGGTGCAAGTGCCAGCACCCAGTTAATGATGATCACCATGGCGTCGGCAATCGCTTCAAAAAAGCCGCCAATGCTCGCGCGTTTGACGGGCTCAAGTTTGGTCACCGCAAAGGCAAAGGCGGTTGTGAAGACAATTAGCGGCAGGATCGCGTCATTGGCCGCAGCAGCAATCGGATTGGTTGGGATCATCGCGCGTAGGAAATCGCCGAGCGGGGGAATGCCGCCCTCTTGCGCTGGCACTTCGGCAAGTGCGGCACGAAGCGCTTCGCCAGAACCCGCTGGCATCGGGAACAGGCTAAGCAGCACCGGCATCATGATCGCCGCCATGATTGACGAGCACCAGAGGATCACCATCATCATGACCACCGCTCGCGCCGCAGTCGTCCCGCGCGCGCGGCGGCGGCGGTCTGAACAATCCCAGTCACAAGCAGCGCAACGACCAACGGCACCACCGTCATCCGCAGCGCATTAAGCCATAGCGCGCCAATCACATCGGCAATCGCGATGGCTTGGCTGGCCCCGCTAACCGCGATTCCAATCAGCAAACCGCCAACGAGCGCCAAAAAGATGATTAGGGTTTTGGACATTTACGCTTTTCCTCTTCGTCTATGGTGATACACAGACATCGGGGAGAGACAATCCATGACATCAAAACTTTGCGAGACGTTAGGCATCGAATTTCCGTTATTCGCGTTTAGCCATTGCCGCGATGTTGTTGCGGCGGTCAGCAAGGCGGGCGGTTTCGGCGTGCTCGGGGCCACCGCGTTTAACCCTGAACAGCTTGAGGTTGAGCTTGCGTGGATTGACGCGCATGTTGATGGCAAGCCCTACGGGATTGACGTCCTCATTCCCGAAAATCTCGGAATCGCGCAAGAGAAAGGCGTAACATCGGGCAGCCTCGCAAAGCGTATCCCGCAAGAACATAAGGATTTCGTCGATAATCTGCTCGCCAAACACGGCGTTGAACCAGCGGGCACGAACGCGCGGCGCGATGATGATGCGCCGCCGCCCTTCTGGCCCGAAGAGGCGATGGAGCTACTCCGCGTCGCCTTCAATCACCCGATTAAGATGATCGTCAACGCGCTTGGCGTGCCGCCGCCTGCGATGATCGCGATGGGGCGTGAGCACGATGTACCAGTTGGTGCGCTCGCAGGCGCAAAGGAACATGCGCTGCGGCTGGCAGCGGCTGGCGTTGATGTGATCGTTGCCCAAGGCGGCGAGGCTGGCGGGCACTGCGGCGAAGTCTCAACGCTTGTCCTGATCCCCGAAGTGGTGCGCGCGCTTAAAGCGGCTGGCCATGATGTGCCGGTGCTTGCCGCAGGGGGCATCATGACTGGCGCGCAAATGGCGGCGTGCATGGCTATGGGCGCGGCGGGCGCGTGGACAGGCTCGGTCTGGCTCGCCACCACCGAAAGCGAAACGACTGAAATTTTCCGCGAGAAAATGGTCGCCGCCCGCTCACGCGACACGGTGCGATCAAAAGGGCGGACAGGTAAATATTCGCGGCAGTTGCAGTCAGCATGGACCGACGCGTGGGAAGGGCCTGATTCGCCCGGCGCGCTGCCAATGCCGTTCCAATCCCTGATCAGCGAACCCGCCCTGCGCCGCGCTGACAAGGTGGCCGCAGGCGGCAACGCAGCCGCACGCGAATTGGTGACTTACTTTGTTGGGCAGGGTGTTGGGCTGGTCGAAAGCGTAACGTCCGCCCGCGCTGTCGTCCAAAATTTCATGGAGGAGTATGTGGAAGCAGTGGAGACACTCAACGGGGCGATTGGTTGAGAGAATGCGCGCCGTCTGGCCAAATATCGCGCGCCTCAAGCACTGCATCGATCAGGCCGTCGTCATGCGCGATCTGGCCGTCGAGCATCAGCATGGCGAGGCCGTGAACCTGTGACCACGCGCGCAGGGCGGCAGAGCGGAGCAGTTCGGGCGGCGTTCCTTCGGGCGCGAGTGCCGCAACGCTGCTGCGTAACCAGCGCATTGGGCTTGAAACGCTCTCCGCATCAGCGGCAAAATGATCAACCTGCGGCGTGTGTGCCATGATCATCCGGAACAGCGCGGGATGCTTGAGCGCAAAACGCACATACGTCCGCCCCGATGCATTAAAGCCTTGCGCGCCGTAGCCCGCATCCGCCGCCGCCTGCATCTGCGCTGCACCAAGCCGGTCAAGCCCTTCATGCGCGAGTGCCGACAACAGCGCCGCCTTATCAGGAAAATGGCGATAAACCGCCGCCGCACTCACCCCAACCTCACGCGCGACCTCACGCAGGCTGAGCTGATCAGCATCGCTAAACTCGATCAGCCGCATTCCGGTTTCGATGAGGGCTGAACGCAGATCGCCGTGGTGATAGCTGCGTTTTCCTGACTTATTGCTGCTGACATCTAACATTATGTAATCACTGTGAACATAATTGACACTCTTGCCAACCTGGTTTCAGTGTTATGTCAGTACGGGCAGCGTCAATGCCCTAAACCCGGGTCATCACCCACTGGCCATCCTTGCCTTTGCAGGCTTGAAGATTTTCGGACTCGGTTGCGCCGCTCGCGGTTGAGACGGTTTGACGGATTGATTTGCAGCCAGCCGCCGTCGTATTAATCGCGGCACGCTTCAGCAGCGCTGATGAAACATAGCCTTGGCCAACGCCGCCGCTAGAAATCAGCAACCACGGCGAACCGGAAACCGAAGCAGGCACCCAGACATTTTGTCCACTGGCGAGTTTGCCGATGATCTTCGCATTGGTGGCTGGCGCGCTGCGGATATTGGCGCTGCTGGTTGAGATAAACGCGCCGTTCACCCGGTCATAACCCTCTGCTGGTTCAACACCATTGGCGAATTTAATGTCTGAAAGTGCAGCACCGCTTGCGGGTTGGCCAACCTCAACCCGGCCTGATGCCCCGGTTTCGGGGTTTTCCCATGTCTGGGTCTGGTTAGTTGCCACCGCATTTTCCAGCGCACGTTCGGCCTTGGCCCGGTCATTCTTCTGGAGCTTGCAGCCAAGCACTGATCCGCCAGCGGCTCCAAGGACGCCGCCAAGTACGGTGCCAAGTGTGCGGCTGTTGCGCCCGGCGATCCGGTTGCCAAGCAGGCCGCCTGCGACGCCGCCGATGGCTGCGCCGATTTCTTGCTTGCTACCGCTCGCCTGACAGCCAAAGATATTGCCGAGGAAGCCGCCGCCACCACTGCGCCGTTCGCCATCGTCTTGCGCGGCAAGCACAGGCGTTTGCGCAGCGACGGTTTTGCCAGCCTCAATTGCGTTGGCTGCGGTTGCGCTAAGCAACAGCGCTGAGGCGGCAAAAAATGCTGTGGAACGATTTGTGGTTTCGAACATGGAGATACTCCCTTTCCTAATATTGGGTGACTGTTAGAAAGCGTGCCGTGAACTGGCGCTTAATGGTTAATTTGCTTCCGTTTTCGCGCGCGTTGGCGCAAAGCATCATCGAATAGTGCGTAAGGGTGGGATTAGTATGAGCCGCAAATTTTTCGGAACTGACGGGATCAGGGGGCGCACCAACACAGGCGCAATGACCGCAGAAATGGCGATGAAGATCGGCATGGCGGCGGGTGCGCATTTTGTGCGCGGCGATCACCGCCACCGTATTGTGCTTGGCAAGGATACAAGGCTTTCGGGCTATATGATCGAAAACGCGCTGGTTGCTGGCTTTACGAGTGTTGGCATGGATGTGGTTCAGGTTGGGCCGATGCCAACGCCTGCGGTTGCGATGCTCGTCCGTTCAATGCGCGCTGACCTTGGCGTGATGATTTCGGCGAGCCATAACCCTTATTATGATAATGGCATCAAGCTGTTCGGCCCCGACGGCTATAAGCTCTCCGACGCCGATGAGCGCGAGATTGAGGCCTTGCTGGCAGGCGAACCCGAACTTGCTGCCTCGGCCAAAATCGGGCGCGCGCGCCGGGTTGAGGATGCGCGCGGACGTTATATCCACTTTGCAAAGTCCTGCTTTCCAGAAGATTTGCGGCTCGACGGCCTCAAAATCGTGATCGATTGCGCCAATGGCGCGGCCTATCAGGTCGCCCCGTCGGCATTGTGGGAATTGGGCGCAAAGACGATTGCGATTGGCGTTTCGCCCAATGGCACCAACATCAACGAAAAATGCGGATCAACCGCGCCCGAACTCCTCCAAGAAACCGTGGTCGCGAGCGGAGCTGATATTGGCATTGCGCTTGATGGTGACGCGGACCGGCTGATCATTGTTGATGAGCACGGCAAGGTGATTGACGGTGATCAGATCATGGCGCTGATCGGCAAAAGCTGGGCGACGGCGGGCAAATTGCGCGGCGGCGGTGTGGTGGCGACGGTCATGTCTAACCTCGGGCTAGAGCGCTGTTTGAAGGCGGCTGACCTCACGCTTGAACGCACGGCGGTTGGTGACCGTTACGTGCTTGAGCGGATGCGGCAGGGCGGGTTCAACGTTGGCGGTGAACAATCAGGGCATATGATATTGACTGACTATGCGACGACGGGCGATGGTCTGGTTGCTGGGCTTCAGGTGCTGGCTGAACTCGTGCGGCAGAATAAACCAGCAAGCGAAGTGCTCAACCAGTTTGAGCCGGTGCCGCAACTTCTCAAAAATGTGCGGTTCTCCGGCGGCAAACCGCTTGAAGCCGCTGCGGTCAAAAGCGTGATCGCCGATGCTGAGGCCGAACTCAACGGCACTGGCCGCCTCGTCATCCGCCCCTCAGGCACAGAGCCAGTGATCCGCGTAATGGCAGAGGGCGATGATGCTGCGCAAGTGACGCGCGTTGTCGATGCGATTTGTGACGCGGTGAAGGCGGCGGCGGCCTGATGCTTGAAATGCGGCCCGACTGTGAGCGCTGCGGCGTTGATTTGCCGGCTGAGGCCGGTGGCGCGTTCATCTGTTCGTTTGAATGTACGTTCTGTGCGGAGTGCACCGATGCGCTGAATGAGCGCTGCCCCAATTGCGGCGGCGAACTGGCCGACCGGCCAACGCGCGCGCAGGATAAACTTGAGGCATTTCCCGCCTCAAAGATCCGCTCATTCAAGGCATGACCGCACGCATATTGATTATCGCAGGTTCGGATAGCGGCGGCGGGGCGGGCATTCAGGCGGACATTAAAACCGTTACGATGCTTGGCGGCCACGCGATGACAGCGATCACCGCAATTACCGCGCAGAATACGCTTGGCGTTCAGGCGGTGTATCCGGTGCCAACTGAGATGGTGATCGCGCAGATTGATTCGGTCGTGAGCGATATCGGCGTTGACGCGGTCAAGATCGGAATGATCGGATCGGCGGAAACGGTAAATGCAGTGGCGGAATATCTGGAAAATCTCCGTTCGTCCCGAGCGACGTCGAGGGACGCTGGCGCAGAGGTGTCTCGACTTCGCTCGACACAAACGGACTCTCAAATTCCAATCATCTTTGATCCGGTGATGGTTGCGACCAGCGGATCGGCGCTCGCCGATGCTGCAACAATCGCCGCGTTTGGGCGACTGATGCGGATTGCCAGCCTCACCACCCCAAACCTACCTGAACTTGCGGCACTCGGTGGTGAGGGGGCTCTGACGGGCGCCACCCTTATTAAAGGCGGTCACGGCGAGGGCGATACGATCATTGACCGCCTGGTTGGCCCCGAAGGCGAAATCGCGCGCTGGTCGGGCAAGCGGATCGATACGACCAGCACCCACGGCACTGGCTGCACGTTGGCCAGTGCGGTTGCCTGTGGTTTTGCTAATGGATACGAGTTATTTGAAGCAATAGAACAAGCCAGATATTTTGTGCGAATGTCGCTTCTATCAGCCCCGAATTTAGGCCATGGGCACGGGCCTATGGGGCAACAGGCTGTTCGTTTGGATTGCCCCGTAAGTGATCGTAACTACTCACCAATGTTGAACCAAGTGACTGTGCATAGTTCAGATTACGATGCTTCAGTCAGCTTTTACAAACGCTTAGGCTTAACGCAAATTGTAGACGACCCGCCAAATTATGCTCGATTTGAAACACTTGGCGGAGGTACGTTTTCAATCGAAGCTGTAACTAAAGGAATTTCTCCACAAGCGACTATATATTTCGAGTTTGAGCGGTTGGATGATGTAATAGAAAGCATGAAGTCTAATGGCGTAAATTTTGATCTTGATGTTAGGGATCAGCCTTGGTTATGGAGAGAGGCACGCTTACGCGACCCATTTGGTAATCGGATTTGTTTGTACAAAGCAGGCGAAAACCGCCGCTATCCGTCGTGGCGACTTTGATTGCAGGCGTCGATGAGGCCGGGCGCGGGCCGCTGGCTGGCCCGGTTGTCGCGGCGGCGGTGATCCTTGGCTCCGTGTCGATCATCGGCCTTGATGACAGTAAAAAGCTCTCGGCCAAACGGCGTGCGGTGCTTGAAGCGCAAATCCTCAACTCGTGTCAGGTTGGCATCGGCATGGCCTCTCCTGAGGAAATCGACCGAGTCAACATCCTCCAAGCAACCTTCCTCGCGATGACACGCGCGGTTGAGGCATTGGGCGTCCACCCATTCCACATTCTCGTTGATGGCAATCGCCTGCCCAAATGGCGCTACAACGCCGAGGCGATCATCGGCGGCGATGCCATCCACCCTTGCATCTCGGCCGCAAGCATCATCGCCAAGGAATATCGCGACCGGATCATGATCGCGGCGGACGCTGATTATCCCGGCTATGGCTGGGCCTCTAACAAGGGCTATGGCGCTGCGGTGCACATGGCTGCACTCAAGGCGCTGGGGCCAACCCCGCTCCACCGAAAGAGCTTTGCACCCGTCGCCCAACATTTTTTTACAGTGTGAGTCAAACGCGCCACACCACAAGCAATTGAGTCCACCACACCAAATCAAAACCATATCTCGTAGGGGACTCGCTTCGTTCTCAAAAGGTTAACGAATTTGTTAACTATTTTGATTAACCCTTTGACTTGACTGTGGACTCGCCTTGACTCAGGTCTGGAGACTTGTCTGGTTTTGAGGATGATTATGGGTGTTTTAGAACGCGTCAAAAAAGCGGATTTAGCCAGCGCAACACCGCTTCCGCTTGACCAGATTCTCATGGATGATTGCATCGCGGCGATGGCTTCGCTCCCCGACGCCTGCATCGATATGGTTTTTGCTGACCCGCCTTATAATCTTCAGCTTGGTGGCGACCTGTATCGCCCCGAAGGCGGCCGCGTCGATGCGGTTGATAATGATTGGGACAAATTTGACAGCAATGCGATCTACGACGCCTTCACACGCGCGTGGATGGAGCAGGCGCGGCGTATCCTCAAACCCAATGGTACACTCTGGGTGATTGGCAGCTATCATAACATCTTCCGCTGCGGCGCTGTGCTTCAGGATACCGGATTTTGGATTCTCAACGATATCATCTGGCGCAAAGCCAATCCGATGCCCAATTTTAAGGGCACGCGCTTCACCAACGCGCATGAAACCTTGATCTGGGCGTCCAAGGGCGAGGACGCGCGCTACACCTTCAATTACCGCGCGATGAAGACGCTTAATGATGAGCTGCAAATGCGTTCGGACTGGAGCTTCCCGATTTGCGGCGGGGCTGAACGGATCAAGCGCGGCGGCACCAAGGCGCACCCGACGCAAAAGCCAGAGGCACTGCTCTACCGAATCCTGCTTGCTTGCACCAAACCCGGCGATATCGTGCTTGATCCGTTTTTCGGGACGGGAACGACGGGCGCAGTTGCCAAGCGGTTGCAACGTCACTGGATCGGGATCGAGCGTGAACCCGCCTATGTCGATGTCGCGCAGGAACGGATTGCCGCCGCACTTCCGCTTGACGAATCAACTGTCAAAACAATGCAATCACCAACCGCCGCGCCAAGGGTTGCGTTTGGCACGCTCGTCGAAACCGGATATATTCAGCCCGGCACGATGATTTGCGACGTCAAGCGCCGCTGGAAAGCCAATGTTCGTGCCGATGGCTCGGTTTTGATCGGTGAAGACGCTGGATCAATCCACAAACTCGGCGCGACCGTGCAAGGCGCACCAAGTTGCAACGGCTGGACATTCTGGCATTATGAAAGCGCGGATGGGCTAAAGCCAATTGACGCCCTGCGCCAAACCTATTTGCTGGCGACGCAGCCTTGATCGTATCTCCGACTGCTCATCTATATTTCCGGGCAACCGCTTTCATTGATGCGCCGTTCGGGCTTGATGGCCAATTCGCCCGGCTTGCTGGCGGGATGCAGTTCTTCAGTGCTTGGGAGGTTATTGCAATTGATGGCGGCGTTCGGTCGGGCAAATGGCTAGTGCCGATTGATGGAATCGAAGATTTTATTGTCGCGCTTGCCGATGAACAGGCAGTCTCGGCGCGCCAAATGATTAGCCGCGCAACATCGCCGCGCTTTCCTCTCACCCTCGGTGATCGCACCATCCGGCTTGATCAGCCGCAAGTGATGGGCATCCTCAACATGACGCCTGATAGCTTCTCAGGCGGCAGCGATTATCTGAAAGATCCCGCCGCCGCTGCCTCGCAAGCCGTCGCCATGAGCGCTGCAGGGGCAGCGATCATTGATATTGGCGGCGAATCGACCCGCCCCGGCGCGACGACCGTTTGGGAGCAGGATGAGATTGCCCGCGTCGTGCCGGTCATCGAAGCGCTTCGCCACAGTGGCACCGCAATCTCGCTTGATACCCGCAAAGGCGCTGTGATGTCGGCTGGGTTGGCTGCGGGCGCGCATATGATCAACGATGTTTCGGCGCTGCTGTTCGATGATCGGGCGCTTGGGATTGTCGCCGCTTCAAGCGCGCCAATCGTCCTGATGCACTTTCCCGGCACGCCGAACGATCCGCATGCGCGATCTAATTATTCCGATCCGCTGATCGAGGTTTACGACTGGCTGTCTGACCGGATCGACGCAGTGGTTGCTGGCGGCATCGCGCGAGACCGGATTATCGTTGATCCGGGCATTGGTTTTGGCAAGGCGGTCGCGGCGAACCTTGCGATCCTCAACGGCCTCGCGCTTTTCCACGGGCTTGGGTGCCCGATCCTGCTTGGCGCAAGCCGCAAGCGCTTGATCGGCGCGCTTTCAAATGAAGCCCCGGTTGAACAGCGCCTCGGCGGCTCAATTGCGCTCGCGCTCAAAGGCGCTGAGCAAGGCGCACAAATCATTCGCGTTCATGATGTACCCGAAACCGTCCAAGCGCTTCACATCTGGCGCGGAATGCGCGATGCTGCGCTCAGCGGGTGAAACTAAGGGCTTGGCATGATCACAAAATACCTCATCGGCTATATCGCCACCGGCATTTCGTTCGCGGTCATCGACAGCTTCTGGCTGCGGACGATGTATACGCGGCTTTATGTGCCCGAAATTGGCGCGATGTTGATGAACGGGATGCGGCTTGGGCCAGCTATTGCGTTTTATCTGCTCTATATCCTTGGCATCATGGTGTTTGCGGTTGGGCCTGCGCTCACGAGCGGCAAGTGGCAGACCGCGCTGATCCAAGGCGCGATGTTCGGCTTTTTCTGTTACATGACTTATGATCTTACTAATTATGCAACGCTCAAGGTGTGGAGCCTAAAGGTCACGATCCTTGATATGATCTGGGGTACTTTGCTCACTGGCGGGGCGGCTGCGGGCGGCTATTGGATCACCCAAGCCATCACCGGCAAATGAGCGATTTTGACGATTGGCGCGCGCGGTCGCCCTATTATGATGAGAGTCATGAGGCGCTGGCGCAGTCGGTAAGACGCTTCGTTGCACGTGAGGTTGCGCCCTTTATCGATCAGTGGGAGGTTGACGGCGAACTGCCCCGCGCTCTCCATAAAAAAGCGGCTGAGGCTGGCATCCTCGGTCTACGCTACCCCGAAGAATATGGCGGCCATAGCGAAGGCTTCGACATTTTCCACGGCCTGACGCAAACCGAGGAATTGGCCGCCGTTGGCGCTGGTGGACTTGGTGCATCGCTGATGACGCACGGTATAGGATTGCCGCCGATCATTGCGCTCGGTTCTGAGGACATGAAGCGCCGCGTTGCGCCGTCGGTACTCGCTGGCGACAAGATCATTGCGCTTGGGATTACTGAGCCTTCGGGCGGATCAGACGTTGCCAATCTGCGCACTAAGGCCGTGCGTGACGGCAATTATTATGTCGTCAGTGGCAGCAAGATGTTCATCACCAGCGGTATGCGTGCTGACTGGCTGACTTGTGCGGTGCGCACGGGCGGCGACGGCGCTGGCGGGGTGTCGCTGCTTTTGATCGAGATGGACGCCCCCGGCGTTTCGCGGACGCGGCTTGATAAAATGGGCTGGCGCTGTTCGGATACCGCCGCGATCTATTTTGAGGATGTCCGCGTGCCCGTCGAAAATCTGATTGGCCCTGAAAATGGCGGGTTCATTGGCATCATGCGCAATTTCAATGCCGAACGGCTCGGTATGGCAATGGGTTGTTGTGCCTATGCGCGGGTGTGTCTCAAAGAAGCCGCGCAGTGGGCGCAGCAGCGTGAAACGTTCGGCAAGGTGCTTGTCAAGCATCAGTCGATACGCATCAAGCTCGCCAATATGGCGCGACAGGTGGGCGCGACGCAGGCCTGGGTCGATCTGTGTGCATGGCAAGTGCAGCACGGTCGCGACAAGCCCGCCGATTTTGCAATGCTCAAGGTACAGGCAACGCAGATGCTAGAGGCCGTCGCGCGCGATGCCGCCCAAATCCTTGGCGGGGCGAGCTACATCACTGGTAGCAAGATCGAGCGCATCTACCGCGAAGTCCGCGTCAACGCGATTGGCGGGGGATCTGAGGAAATCATGCTTGATCTGGCGGGGCGGCAATTGTTTGGTGGTGGGCGTTAGACGATCAGTGACGGTGTGCTTGGCAGGCGTGGTGATGCTGATGCGACGCGGGTATTTTGCCTTGACTTTGAGATGTCGTTCGCGTAATGTTCCGAATGTTTTTTGGAAAAATCTCGGATCGAAAGCGTGAAGGCGAAATCCCGTCAAACAGTGTAATTGGTGTAAACTTCCAAGTGCAACTCGCGGCGGCAATGCATCATAATGGGACAATAGAAGCCGTAAAAACATCGAATACGCGTAACCTATGTCACCTTTGTAAAGATTCTTTACACTTTCATACGGAGCGACAGAAGTTAACCCCGGTCAAGCATGACATTCATTTGGGCGGTGGCGATGGGCTTGGTTGGGTCATCCTGCCACGCGACCGCCTCAATATTGGCGATGCGCCGCCCGAGGCGTTCGATCGTGGCGCGCGCATAGGTGATGTGATCGCGACCGCCACGCAGAAAGGTGACAGTGACATTGATCGGTTTCAATTGCGGGCGATCTTCCTCACCAAGCGCTTCGGCGAGCGTTTGATAGGCAACCGCCTCTAGCATTCCCGCAATCGCGCCGCCGTGCAAGAAATTGGGGCGTCCCATTTTGTTGGTTTCAAACGCCATGGTGAGGAGCAAGCGATCCTCGGCATCGCGCGTGCTGCCAAAACCCATCGTTTGGGCATAGGGGGAGTCGATCCGGCTCATGCGCCTGCCGTGAACATGTAAGTGCCCGCTACGTGCGCGACTGGCTTTGCGGGATCGCCATCATGGGCATAGCCGCGCACAAAGGCGATTGAACGCGTAAGGCCGTAACATTCGCCGTGGCCGATAATCGTCCGGCCCGGCGTTGCTGGCCGCAGATAATCCACGCGCAGATCAAGCGTTGCCTGCGGCTGGAACTTTCCGGTCTTGAGCCAGATTGACATGCTGGTGACCATATCCATCATCGTCAGGATTGGGCCAGAGGCCATGATCCCAGTGGTCGCGTCGCTTGCCAGTCGCGCATCATAGGGGATGGCCAGTTCACACCAACCATCACCGTGATCATGATAAAGCGCCCCGATCAGAGCATTATGGCCGTTTTTGGCCATCATCTTGATCAGCTTAACGGGATCAAATTCGGTTTCGGTAGGGTGTGTCATCCCCTACCGTTAGCCGCAGTGCCATAGCAGCGCAATTATCAGTATTGGCTTGCAACTGTTCCGGTGGTTAGGGTGTGACAGATAAAAACAGATTCGCGGTACAGCCAGAGGAAGCCAGCCACTATGCACCCCCATGTCCACGCCACGACAAACCCCGATAAACCTGCGATCATCGTTGCCGAAACTGGCGAGGTGCGCACCTATCAGCAGTTGGATGAGGCATCAAACCAAGTCGCACAATTCTTCCGCGCGCGTGGGTTGGCCCAAGAAGATGTCGTTGCGATCATGCTTGAAAATACGCCTGATTATTACAGTCTGACGTGGGGCGCGCAGCGCAGTGGGCTTCGCTATGTCTGCATTTCATCGCGGCTGACGGCCGATGAAACCGACTATATCCTCGAAAATTCAGGCGCAAAGCTGTTCGTTATGTCGGCAAGCAGTGCGGCTCTTGCCGCGCAACTAACAACGCAGGTTGAGCGTTATGCGCTCGGCGGCAATCTTCCGGGCTATCAGAGCTTTGAAGCGGCTGTGGCCGCGATGCCGACTACGCCAATCGCCGATGAACGCGCGGGCGTTGATATGCTCTATTCGTCAGGCACGACGGGGCGGCCTAAGGGCGTTCGCGTGCCGCTGCCCGCTGATCCCGCGATTGATGTGGGTAACGCCCTCGTCATGCTCGCGATGGGGCTTTACCGCTTCAACCCTGACAGCATCTATCTCTCACCTGCCCCGCTCTATCATGCCGCCCCCCTGCGCTGGTCAATGACGGTGCATAAGGTTGGTGGCACCGTCGTCATGATGAAGAAATTCGATCCTGAGGGCGTTCTCGCCGCGATTGAGACATACCGCGCGACCTGCGGCCAATATGTGCCAACCCATTTTGTGCGGATGCTCAAATTGCCAGAGGAAACCCGCAACAAATATGATCTTTCAAGCCTTGATTGCGCAATCCATGCCGCCGCCCCCTGCCCCGTGCCCGTTAAGCAAGCCATGATTGCTTGGTGGGGGCCGGTGATTGAGGAATATTATGCTGGCTCCGAAGGCAATGGCATGACCGTTATCGGATCAAACGACTGGCTTGAAAAAGTCGCCAAGGAAGGGCGCGGCACCGTCGGTAAAGCAGCACTCGGCATCGTCCATATCATGGGTGAGGATAATGAAACCGAACTGCCCGTGCGTAGCGAAGGCACGGTCTATTTCGAAAGCGAAACTGTGTTCGAATATCACGGTGATGCTGAAAAAACCTCCTCAAGCCGAAATTCAAAGGGCTGGAGCACGCTCGGCGATGTCGGCTGGCTTGATGAGGATGGCTATCTCTATCTCACTGACCGCAAAAGCTTCATGATCATCACGGGCGGGGTCAATGTTTACCCGCAGGAGATTGAGAACCATCTGATCAACCACCCCAAGGTTCAGGATGTTGCGGTGATTGGTGGCCCGCATGAGGAAATGGGTGAGGAGGTGGTCGCGGTGATCCAGCCCGTCGATATGGCCGACGCAGGCGACGCGCTGCGCGATGACTTGGTTGCCTATGCGCGTGAGAAACTATCGGGCGTGAAGATTCCTCGTCGGATTGATTTTATGGCGGAGTTACCACGGCATGATACGGGGAAACTGTATAAGCGGTTACTCCGCGATCAATATTGGGCGAAGGCGAAAGGGTGATCGGCATGAAAAACCTTGCCATCTGCCTTTGCCTCCCCGCGCTGGCGACAAGCTCTGCTGTTGCGAACAAGCAGCCACGGTTGGCGAGCGATACGGTGATTGACGCTGCGGAGCGCGCGCCGCTCAGCCCATTTGCAGAATCAGGCCGCTGGAACACGCCTTATGCGCCGTTCAAGGTGATCGGGAATATCTACTATGTCGGGACGGCGGGGGTCAGTTCCTATCTGATTACTAGCCCCAAGGGTCATATCCTGATCGACGGCATCCTCGCGCAATCCGTGCCGCAGATTATCGGCAATGTGAAGGCTTTGGGCTTTGATATCCGCGATGTGAAATATCTGCTCAACAGTCACGCGCACATCGATCATGCGGGCGGCCTCGCGGGGCTGCAACGCGCGAGTGGGGCAACCATGATCGCAAGTGCGGCTGATAAGCCGTTTCTGGAAAGCGGTGATATTGGTCATGGGCCTAGTGGTGGTATGAAATTCCCACCTATCCGTGTTGACCGCGTGATTGGTGATGGCGAAATAGTCAGGCTGGGCGGCCTGACCCTCACCGCGCATCTGACACCGGGCCATTCGCCGGGATGTACATCTTGGAGCATGGCAACAGTCGGTGCCGACAGCGTCCGCCGCCAAGTGTTTTTTCATTGTAGCGGGACTGTTGCGGGCCAATCGCTTTTGCCTGAAGCCTATCCCGGCATCGTTGCCAATTTCCGCGCAACCTTCGCCAAGGTTCGCAAATATAAGGCCGATGTGTTCCTCGGCAACCATGATAATTTCTTCGACCTCAGTGAAAAGCGCGCACGGCAGGTGGCGGGCGATGCGAATGCGTTTGTCGATGCTGGCGAATTGCAGAGGTTCAACACACTTATGGAAAAGCGCTTTGAAGCTGAACTGGCGCAAAAACGATGAGCAACCGTATCGAATTTTTCTACGATCTCTCCAGCCCGTGGACGTACCTTGCATTCACCAATCTGTTTAGCGTGATCGAACGCACCGGCTGTTGTGCGATGCTGCGACCGATCCTTGTTGGCGGGGTGTTCAATGCGGTCAATCCGGCGGTCTATGCCGCACGCGAACAAGCTGACAATCGGCGGATGGCGCATAGTTGGAAAGTCCTCAAAGATTGGGCAAGACTCGCAGGCGTCGATATGAATTTCCCGAGTGCGTTTCACCCGGCCAAGAGCATCAACGCCATGCGGATGTGTTGCGCACTGGCCGACGACATGCCAGCGCTGACCGAGTTCACACGGGCGGCGTTCCAAAGCTATTTTGGTGCCCAAGAAAATCTCGATGATCCGCAGGTTCTGATCGCGGTGGCAAACGCTGCCGGGCTTGACGGCACGGCGATCCAAGCCAAATCACAAACCGACGCGGTCAAGGCGCTGCTCCGCGCCAACACCGATGAACTGATCGCGCGCGGCGGATACGGCTCACCGACGATTTTTATCGATAAGGATGATATGTATTTCGGCAATGACCAGTTACCGCTGGTTGAAGCTGCTTTGAAACGTTGAACATAGCCCGTTCATGTCGAGCGTAGTCGAGACATCTAGCGCGAGTTGTCTCGACAACGCTCGACACGAACGGAATTGGAGGAATTTATGAAAGACCGTGTTTCCATCACCATGCTCGAAGACGGCATTGCTGACGTCCGCCTGATCCGTGCCGACAAGATGAATGCGCTTGACGGCGCGATGATGGAGGGCATTGCCGAGGCGATTGCGAGCCTCACGGCAACCACAGGCCTGCGCTGTGTTGTGCTCTCGGGCGAAGGGCGCTCCTTCTGTGCAGGCCTCGATATGGCGAGCATGGCGGGCGGAGGATCGGGCAATGATCTTTCCGCGCGTAACTACGGCGACGCGAACTTGCCGCAGCATTTGGCATGGGGCTGGCGCACGCTTCCTGTGCCAGTGATCGCTGCGGTGCACGGCGTTGCCTTTGGCGGCGGGTTTCAGATCATGTCAGGTGCAGATATCCGCATCGCGCACCCCGAAAGCCGGATGGCGATTATGGAGCTGAAATGGGGTCTAATCCCCGATATGGCGGGCTTCCCGCTGTGGCGTGGGGTGGTGCGCGACGATGTTCTGCGCGAACTCACCTACACCAACCGGGAATTTTCAGGCAGCGAGGCGAAGGATTTCGGCTTCGTCACCCACATTGATTTTAATCCTCATGATAAGGCAATGGCGCTCGCAAAGGTCATCGCCGCCAAAAACCCCCACACCATTCGCGGCGCCAAACGCCTGTGCAACGCCATCGGCCACATGAGCGATCAGGATTTGCTCAAACTCGAAACCGAAGAGCAGCTGAAGGTCATGCGGACGCCGAACCAGATTGAGGCGGTGATGGCGAATATGGAGAAACGCACGCCGGTGTTTGTGGATTGAGGTCAAAGCCGCCCAGTTTCGATTGCGTTCGCAATTAAACGCTGCACGCCCCATTTGTGAAAAGGTACGATAAAAAACAGGTATATTTTTCCGTATGTGTTGTGAACCGTACATATGGTTGACACGATGACATGAGGAGCACCGTCGCGTATCACTCGCAACAGCGAAAGCCGAAAATCCAAATGGCTATTGTCACGACCAGCGACCAACTCGCTCTCACTCAAATAATATATTGGCCAAGGACCGATTTTATCTCCGACTGAATAGTGATCTTTAATGATAATATTGTTGATCTCGTCAGCACTGGGCACCTCAAGCCCACACCAATATGCTATGCGGTTCCTCGCTATTAGAATATTCTTCACCCATTGCGGATTATGACCAAATACCGCAAAAAATATGCTGGTCATCGTGATCGGCCACTTAGTCAAAGTCGCTTCATATGAATCTCTGAAATAAGCATTTTCGACATAGCTGCGATCCAAGATGCTTGAGCGAGGTAATTCACATACTGCGATTTTCACAATCTGCTCCTGTTGCTGGTTTGCATCCGGCAGAGCGTATCGGCCTGCAACCCGACTGCGTTTTCAAAGCGGATCGCCATCTCTGCGCTCAGACCAACGCGGCCATTAAGCAGTGTACTTATTGCCTGACGTGATACGCAGACGTGGCGGGCTAGGTCGGTGACGCCAAGACCGCGCGGTTCGACAATCTCCTCACGCAGCGAGACGCCGGGATGCACAGCGAAATAAGAGTGAATTTTCATTTGCTCACCGTAGCACAAAACAATCCTCTCCGGAACGTGGAGGATTTACTGTGTGACTGTCCGAAACTTCTCAAGCTCGGCGCGGTAGCTTTCGGCGAGTGGTTTCGCAGCACCGCCCGCGCCCTGATAAACCAGCACAGTGTCACACGTGGCAATGCACACGCCGCCTTGAAATGCGGCCTGTTCGATTACCCAGCTTGAGGTTCCGATGCGGCCAATGCCGCTGCCGATCTCAACATCGTCGGGGAAATGGCCTTCGTGCAGATAGTTGATCTCGACTGCCGCCACCAGCCAGCGTTCACCCTTCATGCGCAGGCTTCGTTCATCAAGCGAGCGGTTAAAGCGCACCCGGCCATTTTCAAACAGCGCCGCATAGGCGACGTTGTTCAAATGGCCGAGGAAATCCATGTCCCCGAACCGCGTCTGCGTGATCGCGGAGAAGGGATAGCTTGCGGGTTGCAAACGGTGGGGTGCGGGTTTGGCCATCAGAGCCCGCTTGGGAACACGTCAATCTTGCCAAGCGGAACGCCCTTCATCCGCAGGATCGCATAGGCCATCGACAGGTGAAAATGGATATTCGTCGTCGCAAAGCCAGTCAGCCAGCGGCCAGCGGGCAGGGTTGGCTCCATGATATCGCCGATCTTGAACGTAATCGGCGCTTCATCCCGATCATTGATCTGGGCAGGCGTGATGCCACCAAGGAATGCCCGAGCATCGGCAATTGCTGTCTTGAAACCCGCAACATCGGTCGCTGCGCCTTCAATCGATTCAGGCACCGCTACGCCAGCCGCACGCGCGACCCAGCCATTGCTGAAATTGATGATCACAGCCAATTGAAAGCTGAGCGGGTTCATATCCTCGACCAGCCGCCAGCCGAGCATATCCTGCTCGGCAACGCCCTTTTCGCCCGCGAAGGTGATGCCCTTGCCAAGGATATGCTCGGCAGCGTCAAGCGCACGGGTATAGATTTCGACAAAGCTATAGAGGCTGGTCATATTCATTTCCTTTGGGGGGAGGGCGCGGCGACGCTTCAACGCCGCCGCTATGCAGTGTTCAGATCAGCGCGGGGCCATGCGGATTGCGCCGTCGAGGCGGACGTCTTCGCCGTTAAAATAGCCATTTTCGATCATGGTAAGTGCCAGTCCTGCATATTCCTCGGGCTTGCCCAAACGCTTGGGGAAGGGCACTGAGGCAGCGAGCGCATCCTTCACTTGCTGCGGCGCACCGAGCATCAGCGGCGTTTCAAAAATGCCGGGCAGGATCGTGTTGACGCGAATGCCTTCGCTCATCAGATCGCGCGCGATGGGGAGCGTCATGCCGATCACGCCGGCCTTTGATGCTGAGTAAGCAACTTGGCCCATCTGGCCGTCTTCGCCCGCGACAGATGCGGTGTTGACGATGGCACCGCGTTCGCCGTCTTCATTCTGCGGATCAAGCGTCATCATGCCAGCGGCGGACAGCGCGATGCAGCGGAAGGTGCCGACGAGGTTGATCTGGATCAGCCAGTTGAACGCGTCTGCGGGATAATGTTTGATGCTGCCATCCTGTTTAGAGCGGCTGGCGGTTTTCATCGCGGCGCCCGTGCCAGCGCAGTTGACGAGGATGCGCTCCTGGCCGTGTGCAGCGCGCGCCTTTTCAAAACCTGCGATTACGCTTTCATCTGAAGTCACATTGACTTCACAGAAGACGCCGCCGATTTCCTTGGCCATCGCCTCGCCTTTTTCGGCCTGAAGATCAAAGATCGCGACCTTCACGCCCTTGGCGGCAAGCGCACGAGCAGTGGCGGCACCAAGGCCAGACGCGCCGCCCGTGATGACGGCGGATACGGTTGAATCGAGTTTCATATTAGATCCTTTATTACAAAACACCGTTCACCCTGAGCTTGTCGAAGGGTTCCCTTTCTTCTCTGGTGTGCAGAAGAAGGGAGGGCTTCGACAGGCTCAGCCCGAA
>JANOXQ010000078.1:0-26890 GCA_031418495.1 Sphingomonadales bacterium | reverse complement strand
GCGGCAAGATCGCTTGCGCCGAGCATGATGTGACTGAACATATTATTCTCCTTGGTTGAAATATTGGCTTGTCAAACGAAGGCTCGACTATCCTTCTATCGTAAACGTCAGCCCGGCATTGGCTTCCAGCCGCTTGAGCAGCGGTGCTGCAATAATCGCGCCTGGGGTGAAGACGCCGCCGGGTGTATCATTTTCAAGCAAAGTGAGCGCGCTTTCGGCGATCATCTTGCTCGTTGATCCGTAACCGGGGTCTTTGTCGCCGGTGACTACTGCCTTGATGATGTTGCCATCACCCATTTCGGCGAAGAACAGGATTTCGTAGAATCCATTCTCGCGCTCATCCTTGCTTGGCCCTTCGCCTTGCTTGGGGATTGGGCCATCACCGAACGGGTTGGCGCTTTTGAGTGCTTTGGCGATGCCTTCGGCGATGGCCTTTCCGGCCTCACCAGCGGTCGTCATCATCATCTCATCATAGGCAAAGTCCTCGCCAAACGCGTGGTTCAGCAGGAAATTGGTGCGGTGGACATTTTTGGTGTTGATCGCCGCCATTATGAAGGGTGCCGTCCACGTGCCGCTTGCCGCGTCATATTCGGGGAAGAGGCCGGTTGGCTGATCCGGCCCTTCAAATCCGGGGGTGAGCGCGAACGAACTTTTGAGCCGCCCAATAAGCGAGGGCGACTTTGCCACCGCCTTCATCGTTTCGGTCAGGCTGGCAACGGTGCCGCCCGAAGCGCCACCCTGCATCTTGCGGACGCGGCCCTTCACGCGTGGAGCAGGTTTGCCGTAACGCTTGATCGCCTCTTGTTCGACGAACCAGACGCCGAGATCAAACGGGATCGAATCGAACCCGCACGAAAAGGTGATCCGTGCGCCAGATGCCTTAGCGGCGGCGTCATGCGCATCGATCATGTCACGCATCCAAAGCGGTTCGCCGCAGAGATCAACATAATCTGTGCCAGTCGCGGCGCAGGCGGCGACGAGTTCATTGCCGTAAAGCTGATAGGGGCCGACCGTCGTGATAATCACGCGCGCACGGTTGCACATCGCGGTGAGCGAGGCGGGGTTGCTTGCGTCTGCCTCAATCAGCGGTGTTGATTCAGGTGCGCCGATCAAATCACGCACTTCGGCGAGCTTGGCGGCGCTGCGCCCGGCCATTGCCCAACCTTTGACGCCTTGCTTGACGAGATATTCGGCGACCAAACGCCCAGTAAAGCCGCTCGCTCCGTAAACCACGACATCGAATTCTGCGTTCTTCTTTGCCACCGTCTCTCTCCTTGCCTGTGGCCCGTCTCTGCATTGCAGCGGGCGGCTTTGCAATCGCTACCTTGCACAGATTTGTGATGCAGGTGCGAAGTGCAATCTTTTCACTTCACAAATGTGACTGTTATATGTCATCAATATGAAATATTCAGTTTAATGCTGTTTGGAATAGGGAGAGATAATATGAAAAAATCCATTGTTTTAGCCATTTTAATGTTATCCACAGCCACCGCTACACAAGCGCGACAGCCTGTGGATAACTTTTCAGCGACCGCGATTAACGCTGCGGATTATGCTACGGCAGAGGCGCAGTTACGCGCCCGACTGGCGCGCGCGCCGGGGTTGCAGCAGGCGATGCTCAACCTAGCTTATGTTTATCGGGCGACAGGCAAAATGGCACAAGCCGACGCGCTTTATACGCGCGTACTCAAACGGCCGAATATTCAGCTTGAAACGACTCGCGAAACGCCCGTTTGGTCGCATGATCTTGCGCAACGTGCTTTGAGTGCATCATCGCAGTAGCAAAACTTATAAAGGTCGTAGTCTTGGCCACGGCCTTTATCCGTTGATTATTTGACCATCGCGAAAAACATGACCCGGCCTTCGCCAGCGGCGGGGATGGGTTGCGCAAATTTCCAGCGCACCATGTTCACGTCGGTTGGTAGCGCAGCGCGCATTGTGCCGTCGCCCTTGGCCACTTTAAGAGTAGCGAGCGCACCAAATGTCTTGCCCCCATCAACCGAAACGACAGCCCAAGGCTGCTCGACGCCAGTGTAGATAACATTGGCCGGGATTGGATTGTTGATCACAAACGCCGTCGCGGGTTTCGCGCCGGTATTCTTATATTCAAGCATGAACACCAGCGCTTCACCGGGAAGCACGCGTTCAGGAACGACCAGCGTATTCTTGGTTTTGCCGGGGCCATCGGGCACCTGCTTTACGACAAAGGCCTTGCTATTGAGCGCAACGCTTTGTGCCTGAGCGAAAAGCGTTGTTGGGACCGCAAGCGCGGCGAGAAAAAATGCGTGTTTCATAGGTGATCTATTATCCCGATTATCCTTACCAAAGGGTTAATGTCATAGCTTTGGCAGGGTGACGCCGCGTTGCCCCATATATTTGCCCGCGCGGTCAGCATAGCTGGTTTCGCACGGCTCATTGCCTTTCAAAAACAGAAACTGGCACGCGCCTTCATTGGCGTAAATCCTGGCAGGCAGCGGCGTCGTGTTGGAAAATTCAAGCGTCACATGCCCCTCCCAACCCGGCTCAAGCGGCGTGACATTGACGATAATCCCACAGCGCGCATAGGTCGATTTGCCAAGGCAGATCACCAGAATATCACGCGGGACACGGAAATAATCGACCGTCCGGGCCAGCGCAAAGCTGTTCGGCGGGATGATACAGACATCGGTTTTGCGATCAACAAAGCTGTTTGGATCAAAATCTTTGGGATCAACCACGCTTGAATTGACGTTTGTGAAAATCTTAAACTCATCGGCGACGCGCGCATCATAGCCGTAGGAGGACAGACCGTAGCTGATGCACCCATCGCGCCGCTGCGCCTCAACAAAGGGCTCAATCATAGCTTGCGTGGTCGCCGCTTCGCGAATCCATTTGTCACTCAAAATCGACATATATCCTCCGGCTTACGGACTGCGCTATCGCTTGAATGGCGGATTGGGGCAAGAGGGATAGGGCTGCCGTGTTGAGAAATCTATGGACTTGATATAGCTTGTAGGTTATTAGGCGTGATGTCTTGGGTGGTAATCTTTCATGATGCATTTGAGCCAGAATTTCAGGCTCTGGCACTTGATGTGCAGGAGTCTTTGGCCGCTTCTGTTATGCTTCTTGTGACATATGGGCCAATGTTGGGAAGACCGCACGCTGATACGTTGGTAGGCTCGAAACATAGTAATATGAAGGAACTGCGCTTTGCTGCAGAAGATGGAGTATGGCGCGTTGCGTTTGCGTTTGATCCTGAGCGCAGAGCAATCCTGCTCGTCGCGGGTGACAAAGCAGGGATCGCTCAAAAACGATTTTACAGGGCTTTGATCGACAAAGCTGACAAACGCTTTTCTGCGCATTTATCCAATTTGAAGGAGCAGTAGGATGGGACGCACAATCGAAGAAGTTATTGCTGCTATGCCGCCCGAAAGCCAAGCGCGGATTAAGGCCCGCACCGCTGAACTTCATGCCGAGGTTGAGGGGTTGAAGGCGCTGCGTCTGCTTGCCGAGCGGACGCAGGAGCAGATTGCGCAAGGGCTTGGCGTTAAACAGCCTGCGGTGCTCAAGATTGAACGCCAGACAGATCTTTATTTGTCCACCCTGCGCCGGTTTGTCGAAGCCGCAGGGGGTACGCTTGAACTGCGTGTTCAGCTTCCCGGTAGCGGGGTGATGCGCCTCACTGGCATGGGGGAATTGAACGAGGCGGGATGAACTGGTGATCAAGGCTATGCAAAGCCAAGATCAGCGGGGCCGAAGGGGTGGGGAAGAAGCTCAGAGATGCGATAGTGTGCAACGCTCGCGCCGTCTGCTGATGCGCAGTGAACCGCTGTATCATGTCCGCTCATCTGCGCGGCTTCGTTGATCACTTGGCGACAACGACCACAAGGGTTCACTGGATCGCTGCCGGTGATTGCGCCATTGATCAGTTTGCCGCCGATCACGGCTATTTCGCGCACCTGCCTCAGCTTGCCCTGCGCATTGACGGTCGCGAGCGCAACAGTTTCTGCACAAAGCGTCAGGCCGTAGCTGGCGTTTTCAAAGTTGCAGCCAATGATGATCTCACCATTCTCAAGGAGAACCGCCGCCCCAACGCCGAAACCCGAATAAGGCGCATGGGCGTGTGCAGCGGCGGCGCGTGCAGCGTTGATCAGATCGTCATTCATGGTTGCACCACATTCCAATTCACTGGGCCATTGACGCCATCAATCCGCCGCTGATTGCTCGCCTGCCAGATCACCCACGGGTGGCTGCCATAGTTAGGCGCAAAAAATAGCCGACGCAGCCACAGCGAACGGTCAACCGCGCTGCTTATCTGATAGGCATCTTCAAAGTCTTTGGTCATATAAATAATCATAGCCTTGCCAGTATGCGCCTCAACCATTTCAATAAAAAGGGCGATTTCGGTCAGCAGCACCTTGCGATCAGGCCGCGCTGGGCATGTATCATCAAATCCAAGATTGAGCGCGGCGGGCAGCATATTGGCCTCGCGCGGTACGGTCGCAATGAAGTTCGTCGCCTGATCACGCGCAAGGCGGCAAAGCGTGAAACTGTGTGAGGCACCGCGCCGCACCCCTGCCTCACGCGCGGTCTGCCAGTTTTCGGCAAAGCGCGTGTCGCGGATGTCGGTGCCTTCGCTTGCTTTGACATAAGCGAAATCAGCGCCGTCTGCGCGCACCTTGCGCCAATCAATCTCGCCCTGCGCCGCCGAAACATCGATACCTTGCAATGGATAAGTGGCGCGAGACGGCGTCCACCGCATTGCGAAGACCCATAGCAACACTGCGGCAATCGCCAGCGCAGCAAGAGCAAACATGATCCGCTTGATCAGCAGGGCAGGGGTACGCGCGGCCATGATTACCCTTTGATATGAAGAACGCAGATCAGCGTGAACAGCCGCCGCGCGGTATCAAAATCAATCGCAATCTTGCCCTCAAGCCGTTCCTTGAGCAGCTCAGCCGCCTCATTATGGATGCCGCGCCGCGCCATATCGATCGTTTCAATCTGTTGCGGCGTGGATTGCTTGACCGCCTGAAAATAGCTGTCACAAATCGCGAAATAATCCTTGATTGGACGGCGGAAACGGCCAAGCCCAAGGATCACCGATTCAAGCGGGGTTTGATCTTCGCGGTAGATATCAAAGGCCAGCCGCCCTTCCTCAACCCGGATCGTCAGGCGGTAAGGGCCAGCATAGCCATCCTCATGCTTACGCTCTGGCGCAAAAAGATTACCCTCAAGCAGATCGAAAATGGCAATGCGCCGCTCTTGCTCGATATCGGCGCTGCGCCAGATGATCGTGCCCTGATCAAGTTCAATGTGGATAATACGTGGATCAGCCATGGAGCGGCCATATTGCTGAGGCGGGGACGAAGATCAACCGAGTTATCCCCGTTGTTCTTTTTGGGCTTGGGTTGTGATAAAGAGTGGCGCTGGCCAAAGAGGCATTATGGCAACTGCACCGTTATTTTCTGTACCAACGCCCGAAGGCGTCACCGAACTTCCCCACAATATTGAGGCGGAGGCAGCCCTTCTCGGTGCGCTGATGATTGATAATCGGATTGCCGAGGATGTGCAGCTTAAGCTGCGCGCCGATCATTTTTTTGAGCCTGTCCACGGGCGGGTTTACGATTCGATCCTGCTGCTGCTTGATCGCAATATGGTGGCCAATCCTGTTACGCTGCGCCCGCAGTTTGAGGCCGATGAGGCGATGAAGGCGCTTGGCGGCGTTGGTTATCTTGCCAAGCTGACGGGCAGCGGGGCCGCGCTGATCGGTGCGCGTGATTTTGCCGCGCAAATCTATGATCTGGCGCTGCTGCGTGAACTTGTTTCGGTTGGCCGGACAATGACTGAACGTGCGATGGACACGAGCGACGCTGTCACGCCAAAGGAGCAAATCGAAGAGGCCGAAGTCGCGCTGTATAAAGTTGCTGAAGAAGGCGGCGAACAGGGCAGCGTCAAGACCTTCGGCCAAGCAACGCGGATGGCGGTTGAGCTCGCCGAAAAGGCACTCAACGCCGGCGGCGGCTTATCAGGCGTAACGACTGGGCTTGATAGTATGAACGCCAAAACCGGCGGGCTGCATCATTCGGATTTGCTGATCCTTGCGGGCCGCCCCGGCATGGGCAAAACCGCGCTAGCCACCAACATCGCCTATAATGCCGCGCGACGCTGGTTGCGTGATGAGGAAGACGGGATAGCGCCGGAGAAATCGGTGGGTGCAAAGGTCGCGTTTTTCAGCCTCGAAATGTCGGCTGATCAGCTCGCGACGCGTATCCTTTCCGAAAATTCGGGGATCAGCTCGGAAAGTCTGCGTATGGGCAAGATCGGCCAGCAGGATTTCCGCAATCTCGCGCGCGCGGCAGGTGAGCTTGAAACATTGCCGCTGTTCATCGATGACACGCCCGGCCTCACGATTGCGGCGCTGCGGACGCGCGCGCGTAGGCTCAAGCGGCGGCACGGGATTGGGTTGATCATCGTTGATTACCTCCAACTGCTGCAAGGTTCGGGGCGATCTTCGGAAAGCAACCGCGTTCAAGAAATTTCGGAAATTTCGCGAGGGTTAAAGACCTTGGCGAAGGAACTTAATGTTCCCGTACTTGCGCTCTCTCAGCTTAGCCGTGCTGTTGAATCGCGTGAGGATAAACGCCCGCAACTCTCCGATTTGCGCGAATCTGGCTCAATCGAGCAAGACGCCGATATTGTGCTGTTCGTGTACCGCGAGGAATATTATGTCCAGTCGCGCGAACCAAAACGGCCCGACGCGAGCAGTGACGCCAAGACGCATGAAGATCATGACAAATGGGCGGCGGAAATGGCGGGTGTATTTGGGCTCTCCGAACTCATCGTCGCCAAACAGCGCCACGGCTCGACGGGCAAGGTTAAGCTCCGGTTTGAGGCGCAGATCACGCGGTTCAGCGACTATATCGAAGAGGGCTATATGCCCGAACGGCGGGGATGATTTTTAGAAGATCGGATAGTCCATCCCGCTGTCATCAACTGGGGTATGGATACCGCATTCGACCTTATCCCACCCGCGCCAACGTCCTGAGCGTGGGTTTTCGCCGGGTTTGACGACGCTCGTGCAAGGCGCGCAGCCGATGGAGAGATAGCCTTGCGCGACGAGCGGATGCGCGGGCAAATCATGCTCGACCATATAGGCCTCAATCGCGGCTTTATCCCAATCGGCGAGTGGGTTGACCTTGAGGCGGCCCTCCTCAACTTCAAAACGTGGCAGGGCGTTGCGGGTCTTGGATTGGAACGCCTTACGCCCAGTGAACTGCGCGTCAAACGGCGCAAGGGCGGCTTTCAGCGGGATCACCTTGCGGATTTCGCAGCAGCCGTCGGGATCGTAAGACCAGCGCAGCCCGGTTGCGTCCTTTGTTGCGAGCGCATCGGTATCGGGGGTAATATTGCGCAGATTGGTGAGGCCAACGCGCTCGATAAGCGTATCACGGTAAGCCAGCGTCTCAGGAAAATGCTTCCCCGTTTCGAGAAAGATCACGGGCACATGCGGATCAATGCTGCCAATCAGGTGGAGTAGCACTGCGCTCTCCGCGCCAAAGCTGGAGACGATGGCAGCATCGCCAAGCATATGCTCCTTGAGCAAGACGGCGAGCATCTCAACCGTATCACGCCCACGAAACATATGGTTGAGGCGGATCGCGCCGGCCTCGGTATAGCGTGGCCGCACGTCGATTTGATCAGGGACGCGAACTCCCCCCTCCCCTTCAGGGGAGGGGCCAGGGGTGGGGGCAAGCGTCTGCGAGCCAGAAGACTCCTGTGCGCGGACAGTCCCCACCCCAACCCCTCCCCTGATGGGGAGGGGCTTTTGATATGCACTAGCCATGACGCAGTTTCCACACTGGTACGCCGGCATCCGCCGCGCGTTGATAGACATGCTTATAACGCGCCAACGCTGCCGCAACTGCGGCTTCATTCAAAGGCTTGGCGGGGGCGAAGCTGTCAAAGCCGCAGCGGCGCATGAAGGGGACTTGATCAACGAGGACATCACCCTCGGCGCGGAGTTCGCCCTTATATCCGGCCTCACGCAGCACGCGTGCTGAGGAATAGCCGCGCCCGTCACGAAACGTCGGGAAGGCGATTTCAATCAACGCAAGCCGATCAAGATAGGGGATTAACGCGCGGGCATCATCATCGGGTTCAAGCCGAACAGCCGTTGCATTTGATTGATCGAGAAAGGCATCAAGCGTGACGGCTGGCTCTTCATGGATGTCACCCATAAATCGCCTCCTTGAACGGTTCCATGCCAACGCGGCGGTAGGTGTCGAGGAAGCGTTCCTCGCTTGTCCGAAGGTCACGGTATTTTTCGATGACCTTTTCCACTGCATCAACAATGCCGTTTTCATCGAAGCCCGGCCCAGTGATTTTGCCGATTGAGACATCCTCAGCACCCGACCCGCCGAGGGTAAGCTGATAATTCTCGACGCCTTTGCGGTCTACGCCAAGGATACCGATATGCCCGGCATGATGGTGCCCGCAGGCGTTGATGCAGCCTGATATCTTGAGCTTTAGCTCGCCAATATCGCGCTGCCGCTCAGCATCGGCAAAGCGCGTCGCGATTTTCTGCGCAACGGGGATTGAACGCGCGTTGGCAAGGCTGCAATAATCCATGCCGGGGCAGGCGATGATATCGCTCACCAGATCAAGGTTGGCATTGGCGAGGCTGGCTTCGTTGAGCGCCGCCCACACCGTATAAAGATCACGCTTGGCGACGTGGGGCAGGACGATGTTTTGCGCATGGGTGACACGCAGTTCATCAAAGCTGTATGTTTTGGCAAGCTCTGCCATCACATCGATTTGCGCGGATGACGCATCGCCGGGGATGCCGCCAATGGGCTTCAGGCTGATGTTGACGATGGCGTAGCCCGCTTGCTTGTGCGGCTTCACATTCTGATCAAGCCAGACGGCAAAATCGGGGTCGCTGCGGTCGATGTCTTCGTTCAGTCCAGCCTCAAAAGCGGGCGGGGCGAAGAAGGCGCTGATCCGATCAAATTCAGCGATTGGGGGATCAATGCCAAGTTTTTTAACGTGGATAAATTCCTCGGCGACTTGATCGCGGTATGCATCGGCGCCGATTTCGTGGACGAGGATTTTGATCCGCGCTTTGTAAATATTATCGCGACGGCCGTAACGATTATACACCCGCAAGCAGGCCTCGATATAGCTTAGCAAATCTTCAGCGCGCACAAACGGGTTAATCTCAGGTGCGATCATCGGGGTGCGGCCCATGCCGCCACCAACGAACACACGGCCACCCAGCACACCGTCGCGCCTGACGAGTTGTATTCCGATATCATGCAGCCGCATCGCTGCACGGTCTTCTTCAGACGCAATCACAGCAATCTTAAACTTACGCGGTAAATAGCTGAATTCAGGGTGGAAACTGCTCCACTGACGCAGCAATTCTGCCCAAGGCCGTGGGTCAGCAACTTCGTCCGCCGCAGCCCCTGCATATTGGTCGGAACTGATATTGCGGATGCAATTGCCGCTCGTCTGGATCGCGTGCATTTCAACGCTGGCGAGGTCTGCCAGCAAATCGGGGCATTCCTCAAGCTTGATCCAATTATATTGGATATTCTGGCGCGTGGTGAAATGGCCGTAATCGCGGTCATATTTGCGCGCGATTTGGGCGAGCATGTGCATTTGCTTGCTGTCCATCGTGCCATAAGGAATCGCGACGCGAAGCATATAGGCGTGAAGCTGAAGATAGAGGCCGTTCATCAGCCGCAGTGGCTTAAACTGATCCTCAGTGATTTCGCCCGCAAGGCGGCGCTTCACCTGATCGCGGAAATCCTCGACGCGGGCATCGACGATTGATTGGTCATAAGTGTCATATTGATACATATTAAATTACCCAATTGCCAATTTGCGGATCGGCTGGCTTTAACGAAAGATCGAGCCGGACGGTCGGCCCAAGTGCGCGGACGCGGTCTTTGATGTGCGCGGGGCGTGGGCCTTCTGGCGTTGCAATCGCATCGATGATGTAGGGCGCATTGACCCGGCGTGCACCGTCTTCGCGCGCCAGAATTGCATCGCCGCCTTCGCCGACATCAACCGCATCCTCAACATGGATTGACCAATAACTGCCCGCCCACCAAGTGACCGCACCGCTCGCCAGATCATTTCCGGTCAGGATTTTCATGCCAGCGCCTCCGCAGTTTTGACAAATGCCAGCAGCCGATCCTCGGCATCCGATTTCAATACAACCTCACCCACCACAATGATTGCGGGGCTTTTGACGCCTTCACGCGCCACCATATCGCCGAGATCAGTCAGCAAGGTGCGGATCGCGCGCGCGCCGTTGCGGGTGCCCCGTTCGAGAACGGCAACTGGCATTTCAGGCGCAACGCCGTCAGCTATCAGCTTATCGGCAATATCAAACGCCGTCGCGACGCCCATGTAAATCACCAGCGTCCGGCCCTTGCCCGCAAGCCCCGCCCAATTCTGATCGGAAAGCCCTTTGCACTGGCCAGCGACAAAGCTGACCGCGCTTGATGCGTCACGGTGGGTGAGGGGGAGCATTGCCTCAGCCGCACAGCCAAGCGCTGCTGATACGCCGGGGATGACTTCAACCGAGACACCCGCCGCGCGGCAGGCCTCAACTTCTTCGCCGCCACGACCAAAGATAAATGGATCGCCGCCCTTCAATCGCACGACGAAATGGCCTGCCTGCGCCTCCGCAATAAGGATCGCGTTGATCCCCTCCTGTGGCACCGAATGATTGCTGCGCTGTTTGGCAACTGAAATATAGCGTGCCGCTGGATTGGCGAGCGCGATAATCGCAGGATCAACGAGGCCGTCATGCACAACGACATCAGCCTGTTCAAGCGCGCGCGCGGCCTTGAGCGTCAGAAGCCCCGGATCTCCTGGCCCTGCTCCAACGAGCAGAACCCGGCCTTCGGGAAAAAGAGGTGAATTTGTCATGGAGGATATTTGGGCGCTCGCGTGCGATGCGACAACCGAGTCTTTTTTGGGGGCGGCCTAGATTAGCTTTCTGGGCTTAACCCGGCACCACAAAATCGCGCAGGCCGATGCCGATAGACGCACGCGCCTGCTCATCCTCAACCGAAACGACCGGATAGGCACAGTAATCGGCGGCGTAATAGGCGCTTGGCCGGTGGTTGCCCGAAAGGCCGACGCCGCCAAAGGGCGCGTTTGACGGTGCGCCGTTGGTTGGGCGGTTCCAATTGACCATGCCCGCGCGGATATTGGCCCAAAATTGATCATAAAGCTGTGGCGCGCCGCCAATCAGCGAGGCCGAAAGGCCGTAGCGCGTTGCATTTGCCTCTATCAGCGCCTCTTCAAATGTCTTAACCCGGATCACCTGAAGCAGCGGGCCGAACAGTTCAATATCAGGACGTTCTTTAAGGTTGGTGACATCAATGATGGCTGGCGAAAGGAACGGGCGGTTCGGAAGCGGCCGCTCAAGCTGTTTGATTGGCTGCCCGCCTTTAAGCACAAGCGCGAGGAAGCTTTCCTCAAGACCGTCAGCCACTTCATTGTCGATCACTGGCCCCATGAAGGGCGCAGGCGTTTCATGCGGCTCACCAACGATCAGGCGATCGGCAAGTTTCTTCACTTCATCAATCAGTGGCTGATGCGCGCCTTCCTTCACGATCAAGCGCCGTGCCGCCGTGCAGCGCTGCCCCGCCGAAAGGAAGGCCGACTGAATAACGAGGACTGCGGCGGAATGCAGGTCAGTCGTATCCCACACCACAATCGGATTATTGCCGCCCATTTCGAGCGCAAGGATTTTGCCCGGCGTATCGGCATATTGGCGGTTGAGCGCGATGCCCGTCCGCGCCGAACCTGTGAACAACAGCCCGTCGATACCGGGATGGCCGGCAAGCGCCTTGCCCTCAGCAGGCCCACCAATCAGGACGCGGACAACCCCTGACGGTATCCCCGCCGCATGATAGCATTCGACCAGCATCGCGCCAGTCGCAGGCGTTTTCTCCGACGGTTTGAAGACAACAGCATTGCCCGCAATCAGCGCCGGCACAATATGGCCATTGGGCAAATGTGCTGGAAAATTATACGGGCCAAGCACGCCAAGCACACCGTGTGGCTTATGCCGGAGCGCGCTTTTGACGCCCATATTGCCCTCAAGGCGGCGCTGCGATGTGCGTTCGGAATAGGCCGATATCGAAATCTCAACCTTGTTCATCACCGATTCGACTTCAGTGCGCGCCTCCCATAGTGGCTTACCCGTTTCACGCGCGATACAGTCAGTCAGCGCGTCAGCCTTGGCGCGCACCACATTGACGAAGCGCCGCAACGCCTCAACCCGCACCGCAACCGGTTTAGACGCCCAATCCGCCCAAGACCGCCGCGCGAGCGAAACCTCCGCGTCAACATCACCCACCGGCCCCCGCCAGTAGGGCGCGCCGGTTGCCGGTTCGATCGAAACAATTTCAGACGCAGGCATAGGATAGGGTCACTAACGAGGCTTGGTTAAAATCTTGTATACCCAATGCAGGGGTGGGGATCAACCAAACCCGGCCACCACCGTCTCAATCGGCAAAAACAATGTCCGGCTGTCGGCGGGGTATTCGATAAATTCGGCGCACCGCAGGTAAAATCGTTTTGCCGCTTCATCCTTGGCGTGCACGAGGACAGCGCCGATGCCGATGCTTTGTGAGGCGAGCGCGATGCGGCGTAACGCATCTGCGAGGATATCAGCACCAAGCCCTTTGCCCGCATGATCGCGGCTGACGGCGAGCCGCCCGATGACTGAAACGGGGATGTTGCTTGGCGCATTGCGGCGTACTTTGCCCGGTGCGGCCATGCGCTCGATTGCGCCTGCTGCGATGCAGAAATAGGCCGCGACCTGATTATCCGCACACACAACATAAGTGCGCGAAAAGCGGCTTTCATTCTTGAGCGCCTGATGCCGGAGCCAATCATTGAGCGCTGCTTCGCCGCAATCAAAGGCCGAAAGATCATGGTCAGCGGTCAGCGGGACGGGCGGCGAAAATTTTGGCGCTGAGCCTGTTACTTCTGCCATGCCGGAACTCGGCTGAGCAGCGAACGCAGCTTTGGCCCCGGCGCAGGCGGATTATCAAGCGCATACAGAAATGCGTCGTAGCGATCCGCATCAAGCACGAACAGCCGCTGATCAAGCAACACATCAATCGCCTGCCGCCGCGCGCTATCAATCATGAATTCAGTGCGTGTCTTGCCAAGGATCGCCGCCGCATCATCAATAAGCTGACGGGTGTTCGCCTCAATCCGAAGATTGATGCTGCCCTTCGTCTCCGCGAGCGGCGCGGTTTGACGTTCCAAGGATAGGGAGGCGCTTTTTATCATAGGTTTGTATATGGCGGTCTGTATCTACAATGTCAATACAAGTTTCCTTTATCGCACCCGCACCCTACTCTCGCCTGAGAATGCTGCCCGAAGAATTGCTGATGGAGCGCGATCACGCCAGAGGTAATTTCGCGCCTTTGCGCCTTCGCGTGAGATACATCAGGCCGCGCCGCATATCGTGAGTATGCAAGTGGTTCACGCGAAGGCGCGAAGACGCGAAGAAGAAGATACCAGAAAGCCGTGATTTTTTGAGGCGCGCTCCTTATGCAAAAAACCTAGGAAAACTCAGGAAGTTGACACTGAATCCGTATATTCTCTGACCCCGTGGTATTTGAAAAATATGGCGCAGCCGAAACGGTGCGGCGACGCATTGAGAGTTGTGGGTGAGGGACGAAAGCAACCTGCATGTTTGGAACATATCATGACTATTTTGTGTAGGAAAGACTTTTGATTCCGGCCAATACCCTCACCGTCGCCCCGCACTTGATGCGGGGCTTGGCTTTCCTTTTGCGCTAATATTGTGCGATAAAGCCGCATGGCAAAAGGCGGCTGGGTCTACATCATGGCAAACCGCTATCGCGGCGGTACTTATGTCGGGGTCACCGCTGACCTTATCCGACGCGTACATCAGCACCGTGAAGGGACAGGCTCTTCGCACGTCGAAGATTTCGGTAAGACCCGGCTGGTCTACGCCGAACGCCATGAAGAGATTGCGCCCGCGATTGCGCGGGAAAAGCTCGTCAAGAAGTGGAAACGCGAATGGAAGTTCGCGCTGATCGAGGCTGATAATCCGGATTGGCGCGATCTATGGGACGAATGGTTTGCGATCAACAGTGGGAAGAGGTAGCCAAGCCCCGTGTCAAGCACGGGGCGACGGTGTGTTTTGAGCCTCGTAGATTAGCCTTAAATCTTAATGAATCGAGGTGCGAGCCCTTCCACTAGGCCGGGCCCACACTCATTAAAGCCAAAAAGGGTTAGGATCGGGCACGCAAGATCAGCCACAGCCGTATGCCAATTTGCTGCAAGCGCAGGGACTTCCCATTGACCAGTCGCAGTGCGTTGATCGGCGCGTGCGATGCGCCCCCGCGACCAGTAAGCACTGCCAAAGTCGTCAATCTCCCGCCCGGACAGCCCGCCCCAAGTGCAGCGGAATGCGACGCTGCTTCCCTCGAAGCGTTCAGCCATGATAATTGCATGGATGACGAGTTCGGTCGTTTCGCGGATTACGGTCTCCGGGCTGAGCCAGGTGCCGGCTTGCCTCCCTTTGCTGTCGACAGTCCTTTGTCTATCCTCCCGATAAGGGCGAATGATGGTGGCGCGACCATCCACCGTGTATCGCCAGTAATCAGGTAAATTGGTGTCAAAGTCACCGTCGCCGATTAGATTGCTTTCGAGTACATCAACACCGCTGCCATTTTCAAACTCCGGGAAAAGCGCAGCCGCTATCTCGGGTCGGGTGAAAGGATAGAACATACTCCATCCCGTCCATACCGTGTTTCGGACGTCGCGGTTCACTTCTTCGAGCACTCGTCGAAGTTCACCCGGCGGTATTGCGACGCCGGTCTCGGAGAGGATGATGTAACTTAACTGACAATGGTGTACGCCGATATCTACCGGCCAACGTAAGTGTGATGCTTGACCGAGGATCGCCCGCCACCGGGATTCGCTATCTTCGTGCCAGCCTTTCATCCGGCTCTCAGTCACGGATGCAATGGACTGAGTACGCGGCTGCAATGCACGAGCGATATCTGCGAGGAGATTGTCGCGATCAGCGAGGACGCAACGCCGAATTAACGGTTGCCAATCCTCTACGCCCAAAGCCGGTGCGCTTTCAGGCCCTGTTTTGCGAATATAGTGGCAACCAGATTTCACCCCTTGTGGTTGTCCTTTGGCGTCATTGGGGCCATCCGCCTTTGCGGCAATTGGTGTGGCGTCGTGGGAGGGCACGCGAACAACGGGATATTCTTGACCCGCGCTAGACTGCACCAGCGTGACCTCGCATTGGAAAGTCGGTGTCAGGTAGCGTTTAACGATGGTGCTAAACTGGTCGCGATTGAACAATGAGAGGTTGGTCGGCCGATCCGGCGCTACGCTTAGGTCGTCGCTAAAGCCGAATACAAGGTAGCCGCCACCGTGATTGGCCAGCGCAGCAATATGCTTTGCCAGTTTGGACTGAACGACCCGATCTGTGAGGTCTACCCATTCCTTGAGTTCAACACCGAGCGTCTCGCTTGGGAAATCCACAAGATCCGAAAGATCACTATTGCCGGTATTTCCACCCTCAGCCATAAAGATGATCCAATAATTCCTGCACAGCAACAACCCTCGTCACGTTGCTAGCTTTCGTCAACCGGGAATTGATCTAAGGCAAGTTAGCGAAAGGTTCGATTTGGTAGTGTCCGTTTTTGTGAACACCAGAAGCGATTACGAATGACCACACCTATCACGAACCCAAAAGTTCAACCCTCCCCACTCCCGCCCATTGCATCCCCCATCGCCCTAATCGCCGCAACCTTCGCGCTCAGCATTTCCCAATCGTCGGCTTCGGCAATCGGGGCCCAGATCGCTTCGACTTCTTCGATGGGCATCGCGCAGGGGGCTTTGCCGTGCCAATAGGGGTGGGTGAGGGCGCGGGCGGGGGTGTAGTTGGTGATGGCTTTTGCGAAGGGGGCGAAGCTTTCGCCTGCGTAGACATCGTCGGCGGGTGACGGGCTGCGCCGTGCGCCTCCGGCCCAATCGAAGAAGAAGCGGTCAATGCTGACTTCGCCTTGGCCGAGTGCCATCGTGATCGTGCGCACCAACTCTAAATCTTGCGCCTCGCCCATCGGGGTGACGCCCAAACGCCAGAGGAAGCGGTCGGCAATTGCGCTTTGATAGGCGGGGGCAAATGCGCTGACGGCCTCATTCAGCGCGTCAATTTCGGCGATGGAGGTGAGCGCATTGCCAAGCTGAACCACGTCCCAGTGGATCGCCTCGGCCTGGCGTCCGAACGCATATAGCCCGCCTTCGTCAAAATAGGCGGCGGTAAAGCTGGGGTCGAACGTTGACGTAAAGCGCCACGGGCCATAGTCAAAGCTTTCGCCCGAGATGTTGATATTGTCACTGTTGAGCACGCCGTGGACGAAGCCTGCCGCCATGTAGGATGCCGCGAGTGCGCCGCCGCGTTTTGCGACATGGGTGAGCAGCCGCGCGGGCGCATCATCGCCGCCGGGTTCGCCGTAATAGGTTTTGAGCGCATAATCGGTTAGCCGCCGCAGCGCGCCCTCATCACCAATTGCGGCGAGCCTTTGGAAGCTGCCGATGCGGATATGGCCGTGGCTCAGCCGGACCAGCACCGCCGAACGGGTGGGGGAGGGCTCATCGCCCCGGTGAAGCGCCTCGCCCGTTTCAATCACTGAGAATGTTTTGGAGGTGTTGACGCCGAGTGCCTCAAGCATTTCAGTCGCGAGGATTTCGCGCACTGCGCCCTTGAGCGTCAGCCGCCCGTCGCCAAAGCGGCTGTAGGGCGTCTGGCCTGATCCCTTGGTGCCGAGATCGAGCAAGCGCCCCTCGCCATCCCGCATCTGCGCAAAGAGAAAGCCGCGTCCGTCACCAATGTCGGGATTATAATTGCGGAATTGATGCCCGTGGTAGCGCAGTGCAAGCGGCTGCGGCAGATTGCCCTCAAGCGGGGCGAACCGCCCGAAATGCGCAAGCCATGCTTCGTCAGTTAATTCGCCAAGCCCGACCGCCGTCGCCCAACGATCATTGCGGAAACGCAGCTTGGTCTCGGGAAAGTCAGCGGCGGAAACGGGATCGCCCAGAAAATCGGCAATTTCGCTGATCGCTGGATCGGGGCAGTACGCGGCGGGTTGTGATATTGTTGGCATCGCGCGATATGGGGGCGATGACGGGGCAAATGCAATATGAAGTTCGGTGCTTGAAATGATTGCGGCGTGAAAATTCTCCACTGTCATTCAACCTTTTCGCTTGGCGGCAAAGAAGCGCGCGCTGTTCGCCTGATGAATGTTTTTGGCGATGCGGCAGAGCATGTGATCCTGAGCGCGGTGCCCGATGCGCTCGGCGCACGCGATGCGATTGATCCTAGTGTGCGGGTTTATTTCCCCGGAGATGCTGCGCCGCCGCTGTACGGAAAGCCTTCGCCCGCGCGTTATGATCGGTTGAGCCGGTACATGCAGCAGTTTGACCTTGTCCTCACTTATAATTGGGGGAGCATGGATGCGGTTGGTGCGCGGCGGATGTTTGCCGGAGTCCGCAAATTGCCGCGCCTTATCCATCATGAGGATGGCTTCAACGTCAGCGAAAGCCAGCGGCTCAATGGCAAGCGCAATCTGTTTCGGCGGCTAATGCTGCCAACGGCGGAGCGGCTCGTAGTGCCGTCGCAGCGACTTGAAAGCATCGCGCGTGATGTGTGGAAACAGCCAGCCACGCGTGTTGTTCGCATTCCCAATGGGATTGCTGTTGGCCGCTATGCTGTCGTCCCAGAGGAGGGCAGCATTCCCGGCTTTACGCGGGCACCGGGTGATGTCATCATCGGTACGCTTGCGGGCTTGCGCGGCGTAAAAAACCTCCCCCGCCTTGTCCGCGCGGTCGCAGCGCAACCGGCGCATGTGAAGCTCATGATTGTCGGCGAGGGGCCAGAACGCGCTGCCATTATGGCTGAGGCCCAGCGGCTGGGGATTGCGGAGCGTGTGCTGCTTCCGGGCTTCCTTGCACAGCCACACCGCTATGTTGGCCATTTCGATATCTTTGCGCTGTCATCGGATAGTGAACAATTCCCGATCTCTCTGGTTGAGGCGATGGCGGCTGGCTTGCCCGTCGTTTCAACCGATGTTGGTGATGTGAAGGCGATGGTGTCACCAGAAAACCGACCCTTTATCTTGAGCCTAAGTGATGAGATAGGCTTTGCAGATGCCCTCTCAAAATTGGAAAGTGATCAGGCACTTCGAACGATCATCGGAAAGGCGAATCGTGCGCTTGCTATGGATGAATATGATGAAGCAACCATGATCGAAACATATCGAAATCTCTATCAAATCTAGTCGAAACGATTAGATTTCTAGTCGTTTCGACTAGAGATAGGCTTGCGTATTGCTGTTATAATCATGCCTGCAAGGATTTTGTGAGGTGTAATATGGTTGGATTTAACGCGGCACAAAGTGGCGCAGCACGGGCTTCTGATGCGGTCATCGGTAATAGCGTGCAATCACTTGCCGCAACTACGATTGCGCAGAACAGCCGCCTTGGCACTACCGATATTGCCGGAGTTAATGCAGCTATTGATAAGCTCGCTGCGACCGATCCTGCGGCGGCAAATGCGCTGCGTAATGAAATTTCTGGCAGCCTTTCAACCGTTGAGCAGGGCCAACTTGCAGCCAATTATGGGTCGCTTAATCAAGGTGGTGATCTGCTCGCCGCCAACCCCGGTGGCGCAGCGCGTGGGTTGACCGCAGCACAGAAAACGCTTGCGTTAGATGTGACCCAGCTTGGCCTTGATATCATTGGCATTTTTGAGCCGACCCCTTTTGCTGATGGAGCTAACACGCTTATCTCGCTAGGGCGCGGTGATTGGTTCGGCGCGATCACTTCAGCCGTTGGGATCATCCCCTATGTTGGCGATGCCGCGAAACTCGGAAAGCTCGGCAAATGGGCTGAAACTGTAACCAAAGCAGTTGATATGGCGGCAAGCAATCCAGCGTTTCGCAAGGCGATTGAGCCGACATTGCGTAAAATCGCCGATGCGATTGACTCGGTTGGATTGAATCGTCTCCCGGAAAGTGTTCGCGGGCCACTGAGCGCAATGAAGAGCAAGATTGATAATTTACTCGGAACTCAAACCCGTCAGGTCTCGGTTGTCACCCGACATGCTGCGGGTAATCAGCAAGTGCTGATTGACGGCCAACGCTGGAATATCCCGGCGGGCAAAAGCGCTAGTGACGTACCCAGGATTGATCCAGTCGGAAATCGCCTGCAAACATTAGCAACGGATGCAGCGGCACGGTGGAGCCCAACACGTTTATCACCAACTGAGCGTGCAGCCATAACTAAGGCTCATCGTGCGGGCGATCATTGGTTAGGCAATTTACTGCAACAACAAGCGAAAGGGCGTTGGGTTGAAGGTCAGGTAAGAAATGCGTCTGTCGCAGAAAAACTTCCCGTTCAATGGGCGCGTCAAGGATTGGACGTCACCGACTTGCGCAACGGAACGAAATATGATGTTATGTCCGGAACAAAATCAAACTTGGACGCACATGCCAAGCGCGAGCCAAATCAGCTTTTCAGGATGATCACGTTTTAGCTATGGTTCAATATAGAGATACAACCCTCACTGGAAAAAATATCGATTTTAATAATACCGATATGCACTTTTTGGGGCCTAATCTTATACTAAATGATTGCAACCTTACTGTAAAATCAAAACAAAAAGGTTTTGGCGTTATTGGCTTTCAAATGAATGGGGGCTGTTTTGAAATCAAATCAAATTTGAGAGATTTTCAGTTTGATCAAGCAAAGTTTGAAAATGTAAAATTTCTGGGACTTTTGTGCGGAATCGATTTTGGCTGGTGGGACAGCAGTGAGCCCGGTTCGATCAAAAATTGCGATTTTACCGAAGCTACGTTTCAATCATGCCGCTTTCTTAGCACTGATATGACAACAATTAAACTTCCGTCTTGGCCTCATTTTTCCATTCCTGACCCAGCCCGATTGGCAACATGGGTTAAACAGCATAAATGGCCTGATAATCTTGATGTAGTTCTTGAAGTGGCAACTGATATTGAGCCTGGTTGTTCGGCCGCTGTTGATAACGCGCAAATCCTTGCCGATGCGGACGGTATTAGCCTTGCAGAAATGCGTGAGCTGCTAGCGCCAATACCAGGGATTGTGATCACAGACGGATGACTACATTTCGGCAAGCTGCTTCAGACAGTGTCAAGCGGTGTAAACTTCGGCACAAAAATGTCTGGGAAGTGCTATTCTAAACAGTTGACGTTGTCCTAAATCACTACCCTAAAAAAGCCCGCGCAATTTTGGATTGGGGCACTATATATGCCTTAACGGGAACCCTTTAAGGACAGCGCATGTTTGCAGGATTGAAGCCGATTACCTATTGTGGCCGCGAAGTTTGGCCGCTGATTGAGGGCGGCAAGGGGGTTTCGGCGACGAACCACACTAGCTCAGGCGCGTGGGCGGCGGCAGGTGGTATTGGCACGGTCAGCGCGGTGAATGCTGACAGTTTTGATCCAACGGGTAAGATTGTTCCGCAGGTTTATGCAGCGCGGACACGGGCAGAGCGGCATCAGGAACTTATCCGTTATGCGATTGATGGCGCGGTTGAGCAGGTGAAGCGCGCCTATGATATCGCGGGCGGCAAAGGCGCGATCAATATCAATGTGCTCTGGGAAATGGGCGGCGCGCAACCTATCCTTGAGGCTGTGCTGGAACGTACCAAAGGGCTGGTTGCTGGCGTCACATGCGGGGCAGGGATGCCCTATAAGTTATCAGAAATTGCCGCGCAGCACGGCGTTTCGTATTTGCCGATTATTAGTTCGGCGCGGGCTTTCCGGGCACTGTGGAAGCGGGCCTATTCAAAGGCAGCGGACTATCTTTCAGCGGTGGTCTACGAAGATCCGTGGCTTGCGGGCGGACATAATGGCCTTTCCAATGCCGAAGACCCGCTAAAACCCGAAGACCCCTATCCCCGCGTCAAGGCGCTGCGCGATACGATGCGCGAGGGCGGGATTGACGACAATGTGCCAATCGTGATGGCGGGCGGCGTTTGGAACCTGAAGGAATGGGAGCATTGGATCGATAATCCTGAGCTTGGTCAGGTTGCATTCCAGTTCGGTACGCGGCCACTGCTGACGCAGGAGAGTCCAATCCCACAGGGGTGGAAAGACCGGCTGATGACGCTTGAAGAGGGCGACATCCTCCTCCACCGCTTCTCGCCAACCGGATTTTATTCGAGTGCAGTGCGCAATCCCTTCCTGCGTAATCTTGAAGCGCGCAGTGAGCGGCAGATTGCCTTTTCGGGTGAAGCGGCAGGCGATCACACGCATCAGCTTGATGTTGGCGTAAAGGGCCGCAATTTCTGGGTGACCAAGGGTGACCTCATGCGCGCGCGCGAATGGTACGGACTTGGCTACACTGATGCTTTGAAGACGCCTGATAACACGGTGGTGTTTGTTACAGCCGAAGAGCGAAAGATGATCCGCAAGGATCAGGCCGATTGCATGGGCTGCCTGTCGCACTGCGGCTTTTCGGCATGGAAGGATCATGATGATTGGTCGACCGGCTACCTCGCCGATCCGCGCAGCTTCTGCATCCAGAAGACGTTGCAGGATGTCGCGCATGGTGGATCGACCGAGGATAATCTAGTGTTCGCGGGGCATTCGGCGTTCCGGTTCAAGAAAGACCCGTTTTATTCAAACGGCTTTGTGCCAACGGTGAAGCAGTTGGTTGATCGGATATTGACTGGCGATTGAGGGTTTAATCCAATTCCCAGCCGCGTTCGCCGTGGCTGGAGAGGTCTAGCCCGTCATGCTCGGCCTCTTCATCAACGCGCATCGGGATGAGGGTGGATAAGCCGAACCCGATGATCAGCGTGACAATGCCTGACCAGAGGACGGCGACACCAACACCGATCAATTGCGCCACCAGTTGGCGCGTTAGTCCGCCCACATCCTCAAATCCGCCGCCGCCAAGCGCTGGCAAGATAAGGATCGGAAAGAGCAGCGATCCCAAAATTCCGCCGACACCGTGAACCGCAAACACATCAAGCGAGTCGTCAATTTTGAGGCCTTGCTTGACGAATTGTACCGCGTAGAAGCAGGCAATGCTGCCGACTGCGCCGAGTATTATCGCGCCCGTCGGCCCGATAAAGCCAGCGGCGGGGGTGATTGTTGCGAGGCCCGCAACCGCGCCGGTGACAATCCCGACCGAGGTTGATTTGCCAACGCGGAGGCGCTCAATCAAAGCCCAGATTAGCGCTGCTGAACAGGCCGCAAGATGCGTGTTGAGTATTGCAGTTGCGGCGTCATCGCCTGCCGCGAGGGCCGATCCACCATTAAAGCCGAACCAGCCAACCCAGAGCAGGCCAGCGCCTGTCATAGTGAGCGCCGGGCTGTGGGGAGGAAGCAAGGTTTTGTTGAAGCCTTTGCGTTCGCCAATCAGTTTCGCGACGACGAGTGCAGCGATGCCAGCGGTCGCGTGAACAACAATCCCACCCGCAAAATCAAGCGTGCCGAGTTCAGACAGCCAGCCGCCGCCCCAGACCCAGCGTGCGACGGGCACATAGACGAGCAGGCTCCACAACGCTGAGAAGGCAACGACCCAGCCGAATTTTACCCGCTCAACAAAGGCACCGATGACAAGTGCTGGCGTGATGATCGCAAATGTCATCTGAAAGAGAACGAATGCGCTTTCGGGCAGCGAGGTATCGGCGCGCAGATCGGCAAGGTCGCGCAGCATTGCATTGCCAAACCCGCCAAGCCAGCGGTCACCCTCACCAAACACTAATGTATAGCCGCACACCGCCCAGAGGAGCGAGATGACCGCCGTGATCGCAAAGCAGTGCATAAATACAGATAGCACGTTGCGAACCCGCACAAGCCCGCCGTAAAACAGCGCAAGGCCGGGAAGCGTCATCAGCAACACAAGTGCCGAAGATGTTAATATCCAAGCTGTGTCGCCGCTGTCCGATACGATGATGGGTTGAGCAAGCGCTGGCGAGGCCAAAAGCGCCGCTGCTATAATCGCCATTAAAACGCGCATACTCACCCCCGAATGTTGTTTTGCATGTCTGCTAATCAAAGCGGTGTTAGCAATCAAGCGTGGACAAATGCTAAACCCAACCTTCAAGCACTTGATCGGGCGGACGGTGGCCATCAACCCAGGCACGAACATTGGCGATAACCTTTTCGCCCATTGCCTCACGCCCTTCATATGTTGCCGATCCCATGTGCGGGAGCAGAACGACATTTGATAGTGAGAGCAGGCGCGGATCAATGTCAGGCTCATTTACATAGACATCAAGCCCGGCCCCGGCGATCTCACAGCGAGTCAGCGCGATAATCAGTGCATTCTCGTCGACAATCTCACCGCGCGCAGTGTTGATAAGATAAGCGTGGCGTTCAATCAGTGCTATCCGACGCGCATCGATAAGATGATGTGTTTCGGCAGTATGCGGGCAATTGATCGAAATAATGTCAACATTGCCAAGCATCGCATCTAGGTCTGGCGCAAAAGTTGCGCCAAGTTCTGCCTCGATGCCGTCGGGCAGGCGGTGGCGGTTGTGATAAAGCGTCTCGATCCCAAACCCTTTGGCGCGCGCTGCTATTGCACGACCAATCCGACCCATGCCGACGATCCCAAGCCGTTTGCCATTGACGCGGTGGCCGAGCATCCCGCTTGGCTTCCAGCCGCGCCATGCGCCGGTGCGGATCAGCTTTTCACCCTCACCGAGTCGGCGGGGCACCGAAAGGATCAGCGCCATCGCCATATCGGCCGTGTCTTCTGTTAAAACTCCAGGCGTGTTGGTGACGATAATGCCGCGTTTGCGTGCGGCGGGCAGATCAATATGATCAACGCCGACGCCAAAATTGGCGATCATTTTAAGTTGCGGCCCGGCTTTCGTGATCAGATCAGCATCAATGACATCGGTGATGGTTGGCGTAAGCACATCAGCAACGGCCACTGCGGCCTCAAGTTCTCTGCGCGTCATTGCCTTTCCAGTCATATTAATCTCCGCGTCGAATAATTCGCGCATCCGTTCCATCACATGATCAGTTAATTCGGTTGTGACGATGAGTTTGGGGCGCGCTTGGCGTAGGTCAGATTGGCTGTTTGGCATGATGCAATTGCTAGGATGATCGCAGCGCTCCTGCAAGCATGGCTTGATGCACAGCGTAACTTTGTGGCATTGGCGGGTTAAACATGGGTGGGATATTGGTGATGTTGCGTAAATTGTTAATAATCTTGATCGTTCTTTCCTCCGTCGCGGGGAGCGCAGTGTTTGCGCAGAGCAAGCCGCCCTATTGGGCATCGATTTCTGCGGGCCAAGCCAAGATGCGCACCGGGCCGGGCCGCCAGTTTCCGGCAAGTTGGCTTTATCAAAGGTCAAATTTGCCAGTGCGGGTGATTGAAACCTATCCTAACTGGCGCAAGGTTGAAGATCCTGATGGCACACAGGGTTGGATTCAGGCCAATTTGTTAAGCGAAGATCGGACGGGGTTAGTGAGAGGCGAAATCCGCCCACTGCGCGATGCGCCTGATGCCGAAGCGCGAATCATTTGGCGGGCCGAACCCGGTGTTGTTGGCAAACTCTCCGAATGTCGGCGCGGCTGGTGCAAACTCGATGTGCGCGGGCGGATCGGTTATATTGAAGCCATGCATATCTGGGGCGTCGATCCACAGGAAACCAAACCCTGACCTTTGCGGGCCTTCCTTGGTGGCTATGGCCTACTGGCGGTGCGATCCTTGGTGGCATTATTGGTAGCTTTGTTGCAGCGATGGTTATGCGCTGGCCGTTGGGGCGTTCGGTAGCCTCGGGGCGGTCAGCTTGCGATGCGTGCGGGCATGTTCTCAGCGCGCGAGAACTTATACCCATTGTCAGTGCGCTTCTTCAGCGCGGCAAATGCCGCCACTGCGGTGTGGCAATTGATCGGCGGCATATGGCGATTGAACTGGCGGCTGCTTTGGTTGGCGCGATTGCATTTGGTATTGCTCCAGGGCTTGCTGGATTGGCAGGCGCATTGTTCGGCTGGATGCTGGTTGCCTTGATTGCGCTTGATGTCGGTCACTATTGGTTGCCTGACTTGCTTACTTTACCGCTACTATTGATTGGGCTTGGCGCTGGCCTGATTGGGCTTGATCCGCATTTTACTGACCGTTTGATTGGGGCTGCTGCTGGCTACCTAAGCCTGGCTGCGATTGCTTTTGCCTATAAGCGCGTGCGCAACCGCGATGGGCTTGGTGGTGGAGACCCCAAACTGCTTGGTGCGATTGGGGCATGGCTTGGCTGGGACTATCTGCCGATGGTCTTGCTTGGTGGCAGCGGGGTTGGGCTGCTTTATGTGCTGTTCCGATATCTGCGCGGCAAACCGATGGCGGCAACTGACCGCTTGCCCCTTGGAGCACTAATGGCGCTCGCAGCTTTGCCGCTTTGGGTCTATGCCCAATATGCAAACTCTATGGGATTCTGACTGCTTGCCCTTAAAGTTAAGAAACGGCATGGTTTGTTTTGGGATCAAGGAGATAGATTATGGCAGCGACGGCAGAATCGATGTTGGCAGCACTTAATGTGCAGCGTTCGGCGTTTACCGCTGAGCTTCCCGTTTCTCCTGCAGCGCGTAAAGATCGCCTTAAACGCGCGATTGCGATGATGGTTGATCACGGCAATGATTTTGCCAAGGCAATGTCCGAAGATTTCGGACACCGTAGCATTGAACAATCAATGATCACTGATGTGATTGGCTCAATCAACCCAATCAAACACACGATTAAACAGCTTGATAAATGGATGCGGCCTGACCGTCGCAAGCTGATGTTTCCACTTGGGCTGTTGGGCGCAAAAGGCACTGTCGAATATCAACCAAAGGGCGTTGTTGGGATCATAGCGCCGTGGAATTTTCCCGTCCAGTTGACGATGGCACCACTTGCTGGCGCGTTTGCGGCTGGAAACCGGGTGATGGTCAAATCGTCTGAATTCACGCCAACGGTTGCGGCGTTGTTTGAAGAACTTGGCCCCAAATATTTTGATGCCAGCGAGGCAATCTTTTTCAGTGGTGGGCCAGATATCGGGCAGGCCTTTGCCAAACTGCCGTTCGATCACCTGCTTTTCACTGGAGCCACTGGCATCGGTAAGCACATCCTCCATGCAGCGGCCGATAATCTGACCCCGGTTACGCTTGAACTTGGCGGAAAATCGCCAACGATTATCGGCAAATCGGCTGATGTTGCGCGGGCGACGCAGCGGATCGCGCTTGGCAAGATGCTCAACGCTGGGCAGATTTGCCTTGCCCCTGACTATCTGATGGTGCCCAAGGATAAAGAAGCGATGGTCGTTGAAGGCATGAAAAATGCCGTATCGATGATGTATCCAACGCTGCTCGAAAACCCAGACTATACCTCAGTCATCAACGCGCGGCATCGCGACCGTTTGACTGGCTATCTTGATGATGCCCGCGCCAAGGGTGCTGATGTGGTTGAGATTAACCCGGCGGGTGAAGATTTTGCGGGTTCGAACCGCAACAAAATGCCGCTCTACCTCGTCCGCAACCCTACTGATGATATGAAGGTGATGCAGGAGGAGATTTTTGGCCCAATTCTGCCGATCAAAACCTACACCCAAGTTGAAGAGGCGATTGATTATGTAAATGCGCATGATCGCCCACTTGGCCTTTATTATTTTGGTGAGGACGCAGGTGAGGAACGTCAAGTGCTTGATCGCACCATATCGGGCGGGGTGACTGTCAATGATGTCGTCTTTCATGTGTCGATGGAGGAGCTTCCGTTTGGCGGGGTCGGCCCGTCAGGGATGGGCGCATATCACGGGCAGGAAGGTTTCAAGACCTTCAGCCACGCC
>JANOXQ010000077.1:0-5683 GCA_031418495.1 Sphingomonadales bacterium | reverse complement strand
AACAACGCACCACCAAAGGTCGCGTGGCCCGATGGGTAGGCTGGGAACGGCGGCGTGAACGCTTCTGAAACCAGAGCGTTTACAACCGATGCACCAAACGGCTTGTAGGTTGGGACGCCGACCGTTGCTGTATCCCCATCTTCAGCGCCACGACGAACACCCGTTACTGGACGCCAGTAGTTGTAGAAATACTTGCTGTCCCATGCGGCGATGCCTGAATCGCCCATGACGGTGTTGATGAGCGCAAGATAGCGCGCATAATCAGCAACGTTTTTCAAACCTTGGTCATTAGCAACCTTGATCGCAACTTGGTTGTAAAGCCGTGGCGGAGTGCCGAGAAGTGGCGCGCCGTCATAGCCCCAGAAGTTTCCAATGAACTGGAACTGTGGGTTGGTGTTCGAACCAGGGGTGTCAGCCGAAGCGCCGTCTGCACGAACTTCGTTGAACGCAGTCCGGAACCGAGCCGTATTTGGCGCAGGTGGTGCTGGAATACGGAACTGGTCACCACGACGCAGTACGAAAGGCGTCACATTGCCCCAACGTGACCCGAGTGCAACGCCGCGTGCGAGACCAACGGGATCTGGTGTCCAGTTTGGAGCCGCTGTGTTACCAGCGTTGATTTTGCCGAAGAAACCAACGGTTGAACCACCGGCAACTACGCCGCCAGCAGTACCGGGAGCGGCACCTGCACCAAATGCTGGCTCGCCTGCATCTGCGCCGTCAATTGCGGGTGCGCCTGGCAGTGCGGTGTTGACACGGCTGTTGATCATCGCGTTAGCAGCAGCAAGACCGATAACACGGCCCGCAGCAACGGCAGCAGCACTCGCATTGACCGAGCTAAGATCAGACGACAGCAACTGGTTCAGGCGGACAGCCTGACGTGGATACAACACGCTGAGTGTGCGGTGAGCCGCATACGCAATTGCTGCATCCTTCGACGCACCAGCAGGTGCACGACCGATGTTGTTGTAAGCACGGAATTTACGGTCAAACGAGTTTACCGCATCAAACACTGCAATCGAAACCATAGCAAATGCGCGGCTGTTGCGGGTTGGCCCTTGCTGGTCACCAGCGAATGGCCCTGGTGTGTGATCGAGCGCGTTCGCGTCGTTCATGATTTCGTTCCACAGCAGCAGACGATCAAGCGTGTCAGCCGCACGGCGTGAGACTTGACCACTGCTCATTGCAGCAATTTTGCTCTGTACCGCAGCATTTGTTGATGCTTCACGCGAATAAACGGCTTCTTTGTTCAATTTCTGGGCCATTGCTGGCGCAGCGAAAAATGCCGGGGCGACAATCGCCGTCGACAATAGTCCTACGAATTTAAGGGATTTCGTTTTCATTTCTTCTCCACCTCTTTTTTAGACAAATGCCTACTTTCAGAAAAGTAAAACTTTCCTGTTATTGGCGAGTAAAAACATTCCGCTTAAGCAGAATATTTATACGACTAGGTTTAAATCAGTAAATTACCGATTTACGTTTAACGCTTTACAATTTTGAAGACGAATGTGTTTTCTATTACAACACTTTAATAAACAGCTATTCGTCACGACTGTTCGAGATTTATTTTCTCGATGTATGATTGTTATGAATGCTCTAAACTGAATGCAACAATCAATAAATCGATCAGACTGAGTGAGGAAACCGATTGCGGTTGAAAATATGGCTCAAAGACGTCGTTTTCATGCAACTGTAATAGCTAATTCGTGTCGTTTTGGAACAACTGAACAGCGATAGCTGCTGAAATGGATGTTCTTTTACGCCGTATCGGATGTTTGCATCGCTAAGGCTGGACGGCGCCAACTTGGCGCGCCATAATCGCCAACAGATGCATAAAATTGAGGTATCGCATATGGGCGATCAAGTCGTCGTAAATAGCGAACCTGTCATCGCTGATCGAAAGACGATTTCGGTTGTTCGAGCGTTGCTCACGCCCGATGCGCTTACCCGCGCCGAAGCTGTGCAGCTTGAAACCGGAGAGCCGCTCGAATCGGTTGTAACGCGGCTCGGGCTCGTCTCTGAACAGGCATTGGCGCTGGCGCTTTCAAAGGCAGCTCATTTGCCGCTTATTTCTGCGCGCGATTTTCCCGTCGCTCGCCTTGAAGGCGCATCCCCTTCTGCGGCGTTTCTGCGTGAGATGCGCGCGCTGCCGCTTACGGTGGTTGACGGACGGCTTAGGCTTGCGCTTGCCAATCCGTTCGATGATTTCGCAGCAACGGCACTTGGCTTTACTTTTGCCATCCCGGTTGACCGCGTTGTCGCGCCATCAAGCGATATCGATGTCGCGATTGATCGGCTTTACGGTCAGGATGAACTCAATGCCGAGATGCCCGGCGCTGGCGCAGATGAGGATGATTTAGAGCGGCTGCGCGATATTGTTAGCGATGCGCCGGTGATCCGCGCGGTTAACCGGTTGATTGCCGATGCGGTTGATGCCCGCGCGTCGGACATTCATGTTGAGCCAGCCGAAGACCGAGTGGTTATTCGGATGCGGGTTGACGGGGTGCTGGTTGAGGCGCCCGCGCTGCCACCGTCGATGCGGACTGCGCTGGTTTCGCGGATCAAAGTGATGGCCGAACTCAACATTGCTGAGCGCCGCTTGCCGCAGGATGGACGGATGCGGGTTGCCGTGCGCGGGAATGAGATTGATCTGCGCGTGGCGACCGCGCCTTCGATCCACGGTGAAACTGTGGTGATGCGCATTCTTGACCGCGCCAACCTCGCGCTTGATTTCGCGACGCTAGGCTTTGACGCAGAACTTGCTGACCGATTGCGCGCGGTGCTGGCGCGGCCATTTGGGATCGTTCTGGTCACCGGGCCGACGGGCAGCGGTAAGACGACGACGCTCTATGCGGCACTTTCCGAAATGAATTCGGGCAGCCGCAAAATCCTGACCGTTGAAGACCCGATTGAATACCGCCTTCCCGGTATCGTCCAGACGCAGGTGAATAGCGCAATTGGTTTGACCTTTAGTACCGCGCTGCGTTCCTTCCTTCGCCAAGATCCTGACGTGATGATGGTCGGCGAAATCCGCGATCTGGAGACAGCGCAGATCGCGGTTCAGGCCGCACTCACTGGCCATACGATCCTTTCGACGCTCCACACGAACACAGCGGCAGGCGCAATAACGCGCTTGCTCGATATGGCGGTTGAGCCATTTCTTTTGACCTCAACGCTCAATGCCGTGCTCGCGCAGCGGCTCGTCCGGCGGCTATGCGATGCGTGCCATGTGCCCTATCAACCAAGTGCGACGCAATTGGCGGCGCTTGGGCTTGGGCCAAGCGAAGAGCACAGCTTTTTTAAGGCGGGTGGCTGTTCCAAGTGTAACAAAACAGGCTTTCGGGGCCGAATTGCGTTGATTGAGTTACTCGTGATTGATGAAGCGATTGGACAGATGATCCTCAAGCGTGCAGATTCGCGTGAAATCGTCCGTGAGGCTGCGGGCGGCGCACTTTCAACGATGCTGAGTGACGGCATTTCCAAACTTTCAGCTGGGCTAACGACGATTGAGGAAGTCGTCCGCGTTGCAGCCGAAAGCGGCTGAGAAAGCTGGTGGCCACCTTTGCCTACCGCGCAGTGTCCGCCTCGGGCAGCGCAACAAGCGGAGAGATAGAGGCAGGATCGCGCGCGCAGGCGGTGACTGCGGTGCGTCGGCTTGGGCTTTCTCCGCTTGATTTGACTGAGGTAACCGCGCCGAAAAATGTCAAACATGCCCGCGCCAATAACAAAACGCGCGCCGCAGTGACTAAAACGATCAGCGAGCTTTCAGTGCTGTTGAGTGCTGGCTTACAACTCGACCGTGCCCTTGCGCTGGCAATTGAGAATATTGAAATCCCGCTGGTACGCGGCGAATTTTATGAAATATTATCGAGTGTAAAAGAAGGTATGCCGCTCTCGCGCGCGATGGCGGTGAACCCAGCATTGTTTTCGCCAATGGCAGTTGCAATGACTGAGGCGGGAGAGGCTGACGGCAATCTCGGCGATGCGCTTGGCAGGGCGGCTGAGGCGCTTAGTCAGGCGGATGATTTGCGCAGCCTGATCACGACATCGTTGATCTATCCCGTTATCCTATTGGTGATCGCGGTCGCGGTGATCCTGCTGATGCTATTGTTCGTCGTGCCGCAGTTTGAGAGCTTGTTCGCAGGCGCTGAAGATAAGCTGCCCGCCGCATCGCGCTTCGTAATGGGGGCGAGCCAGACACTGCGCGAAAACGGTTGGGTGATGCTTGGCGGGGCACTGCTTATCTTTTTTGGGCTGCGGCAATGGATCCGCAGACCGTCAATGAAGCTCACAGTTGATCGGATAATATTGCGCACGCCCCAGCTTGGGATGCTTGTACGCTATATTGATACCGCGCGCTTCAGCCGGACTTTGAGTGTGCTTGTCACTGGCGGCGTGCCGCTGCCGGTTGCGCTTGCGATGGCGCAGCGCGCGATTGGCAACCGCGAAATCGGCGATGCCGTTGCTAAGGTGGCGAGCGGCGTAAAAGAAGGTGAGGGGCTGACGGCACCGCTTGCCGCTTCCAATGTTTTGCCCAAACTTGCGCTCGGTTTTTTGCGCACTGGTGAGGAAACATCGCAGCTTGGCCCGATGCTTGGCCGGCTTGCCGATGTGTTGGATCGGGACGTCAAAATCCGGTTGCAACGTTTGATCGGCTTGCTCACACCCGCAATAACTGTCATCCTTGGGGTCACGGTTGCGGCGATTATTGCTTCGATTATGACGGCGATTTTAGGGTTTAATGATTTGGCGGTGGCTTCGTGATACAAAAATTGTTTCATAAATTCAGGCAAGATGAACGCGGATTTACATTGCTTGAGTTGCTGGTCGTGCTTGCGATCCTTGGGCTGATGGCGGCAATTGTTGGCCCGCAGGTAATCAAGTATTTGGGCAGTTCAAAAACGCAGACGGCCTCAGTTCAGGTCAAAAATGTTGCGGCTTCGCTCGAACTATTCCGGCTTGATGCTGGGCGCTATCCAACGCCTGAAGAAGGGCTCGGCGCGCTGATGAAAGCGCCGGCTTCGGTGCCAATCTGGAACGGCCCTTATCTGCCGCAAGCAAGCGCGCTGATTGATCCGTGGGGCAATCCTTACGCGTTCAAAACACCTGGTGATCACGGGGAGATTGACGTGTTCAGCCTTGGCGCGGACAAAGCGACTGGCGGAACAGGTGAGGCCAAAGATGTTGGCAATTGGTGATGATACGCGTGGCTTTACGCTGATTGAATCGCTTGTTGTGATTGCCATTGCCGCATTGATTAGCGGGCTTGTGTTTCCGCGTTTGCAAGGCGTCGTGCGTGGCCAGGAATACCGGATGGCACGAAGCGCGATGATCCTCGGCGTAAGAGAAACACGCGCGCTTGCAATCCGCAGCGGCGCGGCAGCCGAATTTCGCGTTATGAGCGATTCAAGCGGATTTCGTGTTGCTGGCCGTGACGTTCAATCTCTACCAAAGGCTCTTGCGCTTCGTTCAAGCGCGCGCAGTGGCGCGATTACATTCTATACTGACGGCACATCAAATGGTGGAAGATTATCCCTATCGGGCAACGGCATCGGGCAGGATTTTATTATATTCCCGACCACAGGTTTGATCGCAGAGGCGCGGCGGTGATGGGATTTCGAAATAATCCATACTTCCGTTTATGTCGAGCGAAGTCGAGACACGCTGGCAAGGATGTCTCGAC
>JANOXQ010000076.1:0-3214 GCA_031418495.1 Sphingomonadales bacterium | reverse complement strand
CGCGGCCGCGCTCTTCGGCGCCGTGCCGGACGAGATCCGGCGCGGGGCCGGCGACGTGACCGTGCTTGAGGAAACGCTCGCCGAAATTGACCCGATCACGCGCAGCAAAACCGGGGCGATGCTTGGGATGGAGGGCTTCATGTTCATCTCATCGCCCGGTGCGGTAACACCGTTTCATTTTGATCCCGAGCATAATATCCTCCTCCAAATCAGGGGCAGTAAGGTGATGACATTGTTCCCGGCAGGCGATGAACGAATCGTCAGCGGAGAAGCGCACGAGCATTTCCATCTCGGCCTGCAACACCGCAACCTCATTTGGCAGGAAGATTTTTCGGCACTTGGCCAGCCAGTGCAGCTTGCGCCGGGTGAGGCAGTATATGTACCTGTCAAAGCCCCGCACTGGGTGCAAAATGGCAATACCGTTTCAATCTCACTCTCGGTCACTTGGCGAAGCGAATGGAGCTTTGCCGAGGCAGACGCGCGCGCGTTTAACCACCTGCTGCGCAAGCGAGGGTTGAACCCAGCAAGCCCCAAACGCTATCCCGCGCAGAACCGGGCCAAATCGCTCGCATTTCGGGCGGTGCGAAAGTTGCGAGGAGGGTGAACATTATTCGCTAAACGCTGCATTCTGCCTAGAAGCGTTTATCGCGATAGCCAGCGCTGCGCCTGCGCGATAAGACTTGTTTTGATGGCGCATGGCAAATGGCAGTTTTGGGTTGATCGCGGCGGCACCTTTACCGATGTGATTGCGCGCGCGCCCGACGGTACAGCCACCACGAAAAAGCTGCTTTCGGAAAATCCCGAATTTTACCCCGATGCAACCGTTGCCGCGATGCGCGACATTACCGGCGTTGTAATTGGCCCGTTACCACCCGCTGAATTGCGGATCGGCACGACCGTCGCAACCAATGCGCTGCTCGAACATAAGGGTGCGCCTACCCTGCTCGCGATCACGCGCGGCTTTGGTGATGCGTTGCGGATTGGCTATCAGGAGCGGCCTGAACTTTTCGTGCGCGAGATTAAAGTGGCGCCGCCGCTTTATGCCGATGTGATTGAAATCGTGGAGCGCGTGGACGCGCACGGCACTATCCTGATCACACTTGATGAAGCCAAGGCGCGGGGCGATTTGCAGACTGCTTATGATAAAGGTCTTCGTTCAATCGCCATCATCCTCATGCATGGCTATCGTTATCATGCACATGAAACCGCATTGGCGAGACTAGCAGGCGAAATCGGCTTCACCCAGATTTCGGTGAGCCACCGCGTTGCGCCGCTGATCAAGCTGATTGGGCGTGGCGATACAACGCTCGCCGATGCCTATCTCTCGCCCGTTTTGCGCGCCTATATGGACAGGCTTCAAGCCGGGATCGGCGACGATGTTTCAACGCTGTTCATGCAATCGAGTGGCGGGTTAGCGGGGACGAACGCATTTCACGGTAAAGACGCGATCCTCTCGGGGCCAGCAGGCGGCATCGTCGGTATGGCGCAAACCGCGACGCAGGCAGGCTTTGATCATGTCATCGGTTTTGACATGGGCGGCACATCAACCGATGTCTCGCACTATGCCGACCATTATGAGCGTGACAGCGAAACGATGATTGCGGGCGCGCGTATCCGTGCGCCGATGATGCGGATACACACCGTTGCGGCGGGTGGCGGATCAATCTGCCGGTTTGAGGGCGGGCGTTTTCAGGTTGGGCCGCATTCGGCAGGTGCCGTGCCGGGGCCAGCATCCTATCGGCGCGGTGGGCCGCTGACGGTCACTGATTGCAATGTGATGCTGGGCAAAATTCAGCCCGCGCATTTTCCTCGGCTGTTTGGCGAAGGCGGTGATTTGCCGCTTGATGATGAGGTGGTAGCAGAGAAGTTCACTAAGCTCGTTGCCGAGGTTAAGGGAATGACGGGTCGGGCAGTCACGCCGCAAGAAGCCGCAGAGGGCTTCATCACGATTGCGGTCGCCAATATGGCCAATGCGATCAAGAAAATCTCGGTCGCGCGCGGGCATGACGTCACGCGCTATACGCTTGCCTGCTTTGGCGGCGCTGGCGGGCAGCACGCCTGCCTTGTTGCCGATGCACTCGCAATGGAGCGCGTTATGATCCACCCGCTTGGTGGTGTGCTTTCGGCCTACGGCATGGGGCTTGCTGACCGGCGCGTACTGCGGGAGGCGACGCTGGCGATGCCACTTGGCGTGGAGACGGTGGACGCCCTCGAAGCCGCAATTGCATCGCTCGGGCAAGAGGCCGAGGCGGCGCTGCGCGCGCAGGACATTGGCGACGCGGTGATTAGGCGCGAAGCCCTCGTCCATGTCCGCCATTTGGGAGCCGATAGCAGCATAGCCATTCCTCTCGCTCCATTTGCCGAAATGGCGGCCAGTTTTGCAGCGCGCCACCATGCGCAATTTGGCTTCAACAGTAATGCACCGCTTATCGCTGAAATGATCGGAGTTGAGGCGATTGCGGTAGGAGCGGATGAGGCGGCGCTGCGCTTTGATTTGCCGACCATATCAGGCGCACCAATTACCGAAGTCGCCTGCTTCATGGATGGTAGCGCCCAGCCGACTCCGCTCTATGACCGTGCAATGCTTGCCGCTGGCTTTGTCTCAGACGGCCCAGCGATCATCCTTGATCCGGTTTCGACTACCATCGTTGAACCCGGCTGGCGCGTCGCCGTAGACGCAATCGGTAACCTCATCCTCACCCGCCACACGCCACGCGAAGTCACCGCAGCCGTTGGCACCGCAGTTGATCCTGTCCGCCTCGAAATCTTCAATGGCCTATTCATGGCGATTGCCGAGGAAATGGGCGCGGCGCTCCAGCAGAGCGCTTCATCGGTCAACATTCGCGAACGGCTCGATTTTTCCTGCGCGCTGTTTGATACAAACGGAAGCCTCGTTGCCAACGCGCCGCACATGCCAGTCCATCTTGGTTCAATGGGTGAAAGCGTGCGGACGATCCTCACGCGGCGGGCAGGCGCGATCAATTCGGGTGACGTTTACGCGCTCAACGCGCCCTATGACGGCGGCACCCATTTGCCCGATATTACCGTGATTATGCCCGTCTTTGTTGAGGGTGAAACCGCCCCCGCCTATTTCGTTGCGGCGCGCGGGCATCATGCCGATATCGGCGGGATCACGCCGGGATCAATGCCGCCCAATAGCAAGAGTGTGGAGGAGGAAGGCGTTCTGATCGACAATGTCAAAATTGTTGACCAA
>JANOXQ010000075.1:0-13147 GCA_031418495.1 Sphingomonadales bacterium | reverse complement strand
CTGCAACCAACTCCCCGACCGCGAATCAGCCTCTGTCCTTGATTGACGGAAACTGGCCGCTTGGCCCCGCCTTCATGCGCGCAAGCAAAAAACCGGCTTTCAGCCTACGGTTTCCATAGATTTCATCGACGGAGCCTCCGTTTTTTGGCTGGCGCGCAGGCGGCGCGCGGCCCTGTCATGTCCGTCAGGACACATCGCCTGACACGATCAGGAGACAGACAGTGCAGAACATCGTCGAATTTCACATCATCGGACGGCCCCGGCAAGGCATCAGCCCTGCCGACTCGTCAAAAGAGTCAGGATCGACGCCGCCAAGAACGTCACCCACATCTCGGTTGCAACCAACTACAACCGCCGCGAAGGCGAGACATGGAAGTCCGATCCGCAGTGGCACCGCGTCACCCTGTTCGCCAAGTTGCGCGACCGGCTCGCCAACGCCACAATCGGCGATCTTGTCCGCATCACTGGGCGCATCGGCCAGTCGAAATACACGGTTGACGGGCACACCCAATACTCGGTTGACCTGATCGCGGACGGCTTCGCGATCCTCGCTAAATCCAAACCCAAGACTGTCGATGACGACATGCAGGACTGACCATCCAGCGGGGCGGCGTTGCCGCCTCGCATTTTTTTCTTCACCGCCAATGACTGAAAAGTTGCGGAGTCCGGATAGGCAGCCTTTGCGCAAATGGCGAAAAGCTAACATTAAACCAGCGGCACAACCGTTCGGTTGTGACGCTTTGTAGAACGTCGTTAAACCACCTGTCTTATGCTAACCGTAGTAAGCGCATCTCGATTGAGGGCACTTCCGTTCCTGCGGCAAGGCAGGGGCGCCGGGTCCGGCCAGTTTCAAAGAAGCCGAGCTTTTCGAGCACCCGGCCTGAGACAGGATTTTCTTCGAAATAGCCGGACGTGATGTATGAAAGACCCAATGTGTCGAAGCCGAAGGATACGACGGCTTGTGCGGCCTCAGTCGCAATCCCTTGGCCCCAGTGGGCGCGTGAAAGCCAGTAGCCCAGCTCGACCGTGTCGGCGTTTTCCTCTGGCGTTAGGCCGATTGCGCCGATGAGTGTGTCGGAGCCTTGCAAGGTTACGGCCCACACCCATTCGCTGGGCACGATCTGCTTGAGGAAGAACCCTGCATCGGTTGGACCGTAGGGGTGCGGTACACGCGCCAAGCGGCGAGCGACCTCCCAATCCCCGACGATGCTGACGATCGCGTCCACGTCGCCGTCGTTCGGCCGCCGGAGCAACAGGCGTTCAGTGGTCATTTCCGGGCGATGGTCTAGATACAGGCCAGTATTCTTCATGCACCGATATTTGCAAATAAAGGGGTCAAATTGCAACCACTACTATGTGTCACCACCGGTCAGTTTTGACCCCACCATGCGAATGACGCCTTTCTGAGAGTATAGACGGGTCATAGACCCGTTTTACAATGTCGGCCTTTGAAAAGTGTCGCGGACAAGCGCAACGACCGACAAGCTGTCGGAAACGGCCCGACTGCCTTTGATGTCGGATTTGATCATCGCCAATGTCCTGCAAGTCGTGAATTCCGGAACGTCCGGTTGCAAACGTTCGTTCGCTTCACGCTAAACAGCAGAATTCGAGAAGCTTCCGCTATCGGGGATTTTGATCGAGGAGATGGTATTCGAGCAAAGGGATAGATCGCCCCGTTGACTCCGACCAAGCCTCGCCAACCTTACGACAGCCAAATGCCAAATATACTGGCTCCGCAAATGGATCGGACTCGATAACGATTTTCTCACCGCCACTTTGACGAGCCTTTTCAACGCACCATACGAACAACTGTCGCCCGATCCCGAAGCCTATCTACTGGGGTTCGACGAACAGCTTGTCTAACAGAAATGCGCCGTCACCCGGCACCAGTTGCGCCACTCCTACCAAGGTTTCAGCATTGTAGGCACCTACCACATCTGATGTTTCGAGATCGGCCTCCCTTAATTGCAGACTTGGTTTACAAAGCGTCATGAATTCCGGATCATAGCCCCAATGTGCTTTGGCTCGAACACAGAGATTCGACGCCAACTGAAGATGCTTGTAATTGAGTGGCTGCAAATTGATCACGCTTTTTCTGCGTATCACATGTATTCTCCCGGATGAAATCTCCTAACAGATTGCAGCCAAACTACAATCGGACGACTGCTATGTCGCTTTGTTTCCCCGCAATTATGGTTCAGCTCGGCAAAACGCCAACATACTTACCGCGCGGCCTTATTAGTGTTCCGTCCCGATTTTGTTCGATGACGTGGGCGCACCAGCCAACAGCTCGACCAATGAGAAAGATTTGGAATGGCGCATCTTTGGGCAATCTCAAAACTTCAACCATCACCGCCAACGCAAAGTCACAATTGGGAAGTGACCCCGTAAGCTCAAAAACGCTTGCGGCGAGCGCCAGCAGATCAGCCGTCGGCTCGATACCCGAAAGCATTAGAGCCGCACGGGGGTCGCCATCGGGATAGAGATTGTGACCAAATCCCGGAAGCATCCGGTCACGCTCTAGCCATTGCAGAACAGCTTTCTCCGCACCTTGCCGCCCGGAATCTTCGGAAAGCAAACGCAACGCTTCGCCAGCGCCGCCGTGGCGTGGGCCGGACAGTGTGCACAGTCCGGCAAGCAGGCAGGCGGGTAATGAAGCCCCAGTTGATGCGGCTACCCTCGCCGCAAATGTTGAGGCGTTAAGGTCGTGATCAGCCATTGCGACCAGCGCCTGACGTAAACGGTGCGAAGATTGCGCATCACAATTCCAGCCGCGAGCAAGTCGTTCATGTATTGGATCGGAACCACTTATTGCGCCGCAGACCGATGCCAATCCGCCAATTATCATGGCGGCATCCTGTGCAAGATGCTCGCTGCTGCGGCCAAGGATGGGCTGACCTTGTGACGCATAGGTGGCAAGAACGGAAAACGCATCCTCGCTCGCTTCAATGGTATGACCCGAAAAGTCGGGTGGACGGCGCACGTCCCAAAGGAGGGCCGCAGCCTCTTCGACCATCGAACTGCGGGCCAGTTCGATGGCATCTTGCCCGCGATAGTAGAGCTTGCCATGATGAATGGTAGAAAGGCTTGTCGGGATTGCTGGCTCTCCCCAGTCCATAGAACTGGCGGCAATCGCTGCCGATTTTCGTCCGCGAGCTTTGCGAACCGAGATTTCCGCAATGTCATCGGCGTTATACAGGCTTCGACGACTGTCGACGGGATCAGATTGCACGCGAATTCGGCCCCGGCTCGCATAGGCATAGAGCGTTTGCGCTTTGACGCCCAAACGGGACAACGCCGTGTCGCGATCAATCCAGCCATTCATATTGATTATATGTATCAAGATTGATTGTGGAAGCAACCGGGCATTAGTGTCACCGATCCGAACAACAGGTGCCTGATGTCCAACGATGTTACCCAATCCATGCTCGACGCCATTCTGGCCGCTCTTGACTTGCCCGGTGAAGCCGGTTGGCGAGTCACGTTTTTGGGTAAAGATCGATTGCCATCCTGCTTTCCTGTTTCAGAGCTTGCTGTCGCCTCAATAGGCGCGGCTGCCACGACGGTTTCCGAGTTGGTTGGTTTACTCTCTGCTGTCCCACCAGTCTCGGTGTCTTACCGGTCAGCGTCGCTCTGGTTTGGATGGTCTATCCAGCCGCAGGGCTGGGAATTACCAAGCCCTTGGGACTCCATTGCAGGCGACTACAAGTTGTCAGATGGATGGATCAAGCTTCATACGAATACCCCGCATCACCGAGCAGCGGCGCTTTCGGTGCTTGATTGCGAACCCACCCGCAAGGCTGTCGCGGAAAAAGTCGAGACATGGCGCGAAGACGAGCTTGAAGACGCGATTATCGCCGCTGGCGGCTGCGCCGCACGCTTGCGGTCTGGCGCAGAATGGGCGGCCCACCCGCAAGGCAAAGAGGTCGCGGCGGAACCTTTGATAATCTGGACCACACCGAGCAACGGAATGGTAAGCGAATGGCGTTCCTCGCCCGCTCACCCACTTTCCGGTTTGCGTGTTCTCGATCTTACCCGCGTCCTAGCAGGGCCAGTCGCAACCCGATTCCTTGCGGGATATGGCGCGGATGTCTTGCGGATCGATCCACCGGGATGGGATGAACCGGGCGTCATTCCCGAAGTTACGCTTGGCAAGCGTTGCGCAAGACTCGACCTCAAAACCGTTCCCGGGCGCGATTCCTTCAGGCGATTGCTCGGAGAGGCGGATATATTGATTCACGGTTATCGCAGCGATGCGCTTGAAAGCATTGGTTTCAGCGCCACCGAGCGACAGGCTATTCGTCCGGGCCTTATAGATATATCTCTCGACGCTTATGGCCATAGCGGCCCTTGGGCGCGGCGGCGCGGCTTTGACAGCCTTGTCCAGTTTTCATCCGGTATCGCGTCAGCGGGCATGGATTGGCGCAACGCTGACACTCCGGTCTCGCTTCCCGTCCAAGCGCTCGACCATGCTACCGGTTATCTCTTGGCGGCGGCCGCAATTCGAGGTGTGATCGCAAGAACAACCGGTTCAGGCACGTTATGCGCACGGGTGTCTTTGGCGCGCACTGCCAAACTTCTAGCTGATTACAAGGGCAGTCCATCAAACGCCAAATTTGCGCCGGCAATAGATGAAGACTTTGCCGTCGCCGTTGAGCAAACAGATTGGGGGCGAGCGCGGCGCTTGCTCCCACCGGTCAACATTGCAGGCACTCCGATGAGTTGGACACGGCCAGCAACGAAACTCGGGTCCAGCACGGCTGGCTGGATTGGGTGAGTTCGTAACTGGCCCTGATGTCAAATCCCCTGTCCGTGTACTGGCAGACAACGCGTCGCGAAATAGACGAAGCAGGAATCGGCGGAAGGGGCTACAGTGCTTCGCATGGATCAGTTTGCCGTCCTTCACACGCTAATGACTACCGATCCTCTGCGACGTAAAGCGCTAGAGATCGTTGCGTCTCTTGACCTTCCGGATTGCTGGATAGGAGCGGGGTTTGTCCGTGACGCCCTTTGGGACCACATTCACGGGTATGAGGTGAGCGAACCCAGCGGCGATGTTGATGTCATATGGTATGACGCTGCCACGCCGCAGGCTGATGTCGATGATTGCATTGAGCAACGGTTGTGTGGCGCGTTGCCCAGCCTGCGATGGTCTGTGAAAAACCAAGCCCGAATGCACCTTCGCAATGGTGACGCTCCCTATCTCTCCGTGTCTGATGCCATGCGACACTGGCCTGAGACAGCAACAGCAGTCGCGGTCAGGCTTGGATACTCGGGTTCAGTGGAGGTCAACGCACCCTTAGGACTTGTCGATCTGTTCGCCCTGCGATTGCGTCCAACGCCACATTTCTTCTATGATAAACTCCCTATATTTATCGATAGGGTCGCCTCTAAGCGTTGGATCGAGCGCTACCCGAAGCTCTTGCTTGAAGCGCCATCTATCGGGCTAATATGAGCTGGCTTTCGTCCGTCCGTAAAGCTGCTCAATGTCGCTGCCTCGTTCATTCAGCATCGAACAGTCCGGCAAATTCCTTGTCCGCGTAGTATCGCAATTTCTTCACGATCAGCGGATTCTCAACGACGCGCATCAGCAGGAGCGTATCGGGCGCGAGCTTCATGATCTCGTTTGGGTCCATCAGATTGCGGACGGCGAGGTGCTGGGTTTTACTCAAGGATCGTTCGGGGTCTTTGACCATCACATCCTTCTCGCTTTGCCCGCCGGTTTCATAGGCGATGGTTTCGCGCCCCATCGTCTTCGACAGCATACCAGCGGTATCTTTGGCGCGTAAGCGCCCGCTCCCAATCAGGCCTTGTCCTTAAGCGTTACGGCACGTTCGCGAACCAGCGTTTTAGCCACCGAGAAATCGGCATCGGACGGTAACACCCTCGCAAATTCGCCATCAATTGCGGCAATGACGGCGTTGCACAATTGCCCGATCCGCGCCCGCACGAAGGGCGCGCCGAGTTGGGCATCGGCTGCGAACCGCTCCCAGTGGCGCGGCTCGATGTCTTCGAGAACGGCCTTGCCGCCGATTTTCATCGCCAGCTTCGCATGCAGATTGGGATAGATGATCGTCGATAGCAGGTCGTAAAGCGGCGCGAGGGTGATAACCCCGCCCCCATTACCACCCCCGTTACTGGCACTGTATAGCAAGCTGAAATTCTTGGCATGGGCATCGGCATTGCCGATAATCAGATTGAAGATCGCAGCGTCGAGAAGTTTCAGAATTTCGCGCGCGGGGCGCGTCGCAGCGCGGCGCAGAAGTGCGAAACAGTCGGGGAAGATCGGCCCGCCTTCGCTGGCATATTTGCGGTGCGAGGGGATGCCAAGGGCTTGGGCAAAGTCTTCCTGATGGAGACGCGTAACGTTTCCGCTTGCATCAATCGCACGGTCATAACGGGTGACGAGCAAGAATAACCGGTCCGCAACGACGCGCATCTCAACCGCCGCAACGTCCAGCCCCACCGCGCTGGCGAGCGACATGCAGAAATATTCGTTCTCCGTCGTGCCTTCAAACCGCGATATGGGCGGTTTGAGGATATGACTCGTCGGTTGCCCTGGCGCAGGGAGCGCGATTTGCCCGTCGATCACGAGGACGGGCAATTTGGATTGCGCACCCGCCAGCGAGAGCCGCAATCCATCTTCGCCTGCCAGCATTGGGCGGAGCGGGAGATGATCGAGCAATTGCACGAGCGCATCGTCGTCAAGTAGTTTTGGTGTGGCGTCGCTTGGTGAAGCTGGCGTTTCCCCTTCGGGCAATAGCGTCAGTGCGCCAGCAACTTCGCCACCGAGATATTCGAGCAGCCGGAATTCATTGTCCGCTGACACGCCGAGCGCGCGCGCAATTGCCGTGCGTTGCCCTTCCTCTGGCAATATGCCGCCGAAAAAGGCTTGGACCGCGCTGCGCTTGAAAGGTTCGGCTTGCTTGGGAAGCGAGAAGGACAAGGCCGGTGCCTCGGAATCAGCCAGCCAATCAGCGTCATAGGCAAACAGAGTTTCGCCATCGGGGCCGAGGTAGAGGCAGCCGGAGATGCGACCGTCCCACCAGACAGACAGACGGTCGGTCATAGGTCGCCCGCAGGGGGTGTAATGGTGACATCGCAACCGAGCGTCGCCAGAACATGCAACACCTTTTCGAGCTGAAGCGTGGGCTTGCCCGCTTCGAGATCGACGATGAAACGAATGCCGACGCCAGCCGCCGCTGCAAGCTCGGCCTGCCGCAGTTTCTGCGCCTTGCGTTCGCGATGAACGATCATTCCAAGCGAGTTGCTATCCATATTACCGAGCGGGACATTATTGAAAGCAATAGTAGTTTGCAAGGAAATTATTCCCGATCAGGAATAAAGTTAGTGTTTAGAGATAATCAGATAAAATTATTCCCGTTCAGGAAAGCTCCTTACCAATCTGGCGCTATTGGATGCTTATCAGAAAATTGCCCAGACTTGATACAACGCCAGTTGCCAATTATGCCTTGATGATGCATCGATTCAACGATTTGAACCCGTCTCGATGGCGCCGAGACAACCCGCAAGCAAAGGGATGTCTGGCTGTTGCTAGCCGATACACTCACTCGGGCGGCCCAAGCGGCGCATTCTTCGAGGAAATGAACGAAGCAATTATGCACGGCTACAACCGGGCAATTATGCGCTTTAGCCGCGAGGAGCGACCTGACAGTTCTGCATTTATGAACATCGCCAACAGCGAAATGACTTTGGCGCTCTATGCCTCTGCATTCTGGCGGTCATTTCGCAATGTGATAGCGGTTGATCCTGAACTGATAACGCTACTTGAGCAAACTAATGCTGACGACTTGCCGCTGTCCGTGATCCGATACCCGTTCCCCCTCTTTTTTGTCGCTTTCCCTCCCGAGAACGGATTGTCGCTGCCCGGCCCAGAAAACGAAGTTGATGGCGTTTACGTTGACACCCGCATGGAGGGTTACCTCCAACTTTGCATCACTTGCCGACGAACCGACCGCATACTGTCCAAACGAAATTATCCGCGAGTGGTCGAGCGCACGTTTGCAGTAGCCAATTCAGTCTTGGAAGCCGAAACAGTAGGTGGCTTTGTAAAGCGCGCCGTGGACGAGAAGATCGAAGAATTGATTGCTTCGAGTGACACTTGGAACGATGTTGCCAACGAAATCCAGCAAGGGGAATTTGGTGCCGCTGCCAAGGAAGCAGTGGTGACGGTTGCCCCTGAAAACAATCTGCGTCGCATTGATGATGTCGAGGAGGGTTTACCCAGTGCGCTGAAAGCTCTGGGGCTGGTTATGAACGTGCTGAGTTACCTCTCCACTGACCATGGCACCGCAACCGACTATTCGCCGCAGCCCCCACTTCGGCTAGCTCAAAAATTACACAGTGGAACAGACCGCCAGCGGAAAGCTGCCCGCGAGGACGCCGCTCGACTTGGGATTATTCCGATTCATGTGGTTGGGCGGGGCATTCTGACCGACGAGGAACGAAAAGCCCTCACGGATCGGACTGTTCGCCCCCATTGGCGGCGCGGGCATATTCGCCGTGTTTGGATGGACGGCGGCCGAGAGCGTTACGAAGTCCGCTGGATTCGGCCAGTTATCGTAAACCGCCACGTTGGTGAACCGGAAGGCACTCACGTTCACACGATCGTTTCACCCGCAACCTGATACCGCGATAGAAGTCAGCAAGAATGGCCCGTGCGCTTTCGCGCGCTTCACTTACCCCAGAACGTCTGCCCGACCAAGCCAGACACGTTTGCCGCGCGCATATTCGCAGTATGAGGATTTGGTGCCGCTAGGAATGATCTGCAGTCCCAAACCCTTCAACCGCGTGTCGCGATGATCGACCTTGTCGAGACGATTGGGGGTGTGGGGGTCGCAGGTTCGAATCCTGTCGTCCCGACCAATTTTCCTGCAGATCCAAATTCCTGCTGATATTGTGCGTGGCGCGCTTCGTGCTACACAGCGGCTTCATGCGACAGAGCTTTCCTTTTTCCGCCATTGTTGGTCAATCCGAAATGAAGCGGGCGCTGCTTATTGCGGCGGTTGATCCTTCGCTTGGCGGGGTGATGGTGTTTGGTGATCGGGGCACCGGCAAATCGACTGCGGTGCGCGCTCTGGCGGCGATCCTGCCGCCGATCAAAACTGTGGAGGGCTGCCGTTACGGATCGGCACCAAGCGAAATCAGTGCAAGCCCTGATTTCGTGCCTGATAAGCGCTATAAAACGGTGATGAAGCCGGTGCCGTTCGTTGATTTACCGCTTGGCGCGACTGAAGACCGGGTGGTGGGTGCGCTTGATTTGGAGCGCGCGCTGGTTTCGGGTGAAAAAGCGTTTGAACCCGGGCTGCTTGCGCGTGCGCACCGGGGGTTTCTTTATATTGATGAGGTCAACCTGCTTGAGGATCATATCGTTGATCTGCTGCTTGACGTTGCCGCCTCGGGCGAAAATCTGGTTGAGCGTGAGGGATTGAGCGTGCGTCACCCCGCGCGCTTTGTGCTGGTTGGCAGTGGTAACCCTGAGGAAGGCGAGCTCCGCCCGCAACTGCTTGACCGCTTCGGCCTCTCGGTTGAGGTGCGGACGCCGACGGACATTGCCGAGCGTATTTCGGTGGTGAAGCGGCGCGATGCGTATGAGCGTGATCCGGCGGGTTTCACCGCAGAGTGGGCCGAGGCTGACGCGGCGATTGTTGCGCAACTCAGTGCCGCACAAAAACGCGTGGCCAAAATTGTGACGCCTGATGCGATCATTGAAAAAGCGGCGATGCTCTGCATGGCGATTGGTGCGGACGGTTTGCGCGGTGAGCTTACTCTGCTGCGTGCGGCGCGGGCCTCCGCTGCCCTTGATGGCAAGAAAATAGTGACGATGAAGCATTTGAGCGACATTGCGCCAATGGCGCTGCGCCACAGGCTACGGCGCAATCCGCTTGATGATAGTGGGTCAACGGTGCGGATCGAACGCGCGCTTGAGGCGCTCAGCGCGGCGTGAGTGATAATCCGCCGTCGCCGTGGGAGGATGCCCTGCTCGCGGCGCGGTTGTTCGCGGCTGACCCGGCCAAACTCTCGGGGATAAGGGTGCGCGCGCGCGCCGGGCCAGTGCGAGACCGCTGGCTGGTCTATCTCAAATCGCAATTGCACACTGATACGCCGTTTCGTAAAATTCCTGCGGGCATCGGCGCTGATCGCTTGCTTGGCGGGCTTGATCTGGCGGCAACGCTTAGCGCCAACCGTCCGGTTTATTTACCCGGTGTGCTTGCCGAGGCCGACAGCGGGATTGCGATCCTGCCAATGGCGGAGCGCACCGCGCCGCATGTTTGCGCCGGGCTGATGGCGGTGCTTGATGGGGGCGAAGTCGTGGTTGAGCGTGATGGGCTTACGCTGCGTTCGCCCGCGCGGATTGGCGTGGTCATGCTTGATGAGGGCGTTGATGATGAAGCGCCGCCCGCAGCGCTGATTGAGCGGATGGCGATGACGGTTTCGCTTGAGGGGATCACGATTAATGAGGCCGAGGTGCCGCCTGCTGAACCAGCGAAGCGTGGCGCGATTGTTCCTGGTGATAGCGCAATCGCGACCCTATGCAGCGTTGCGGCCGCCTTTGGGATTGATAGCGCACGCGCACCGATCCTTGCGCTTAGCGTTGCGGCGGCGAATGCTGCGGAGGCAGGGCGCAGTGTAATTGTTGATGAGGATTTGGTGATCGCGACGCGACTCGCTTTGTTTCCCCGCGCACGCACTTTCCCACAGGCAGAATCCGAACCTGACACGCCTGACGAGGATGAAACACCCCCCGACGATGACACGCAAGGGGAGCGCGAGGATGATGGCGAAATCGGTCAGGTGGCCGACCGCGTGATTGAGGCGATCCGTTCTGCCTTACCGCCCGATGTGCTTGCGGGGCTTGAAAAAGCTGCCGCCACCGGGCGGTCTACCCAATCAGGGCGGGGATCAGCAGCGCTGCGCAAATCGCTGACGCGCGGCCGCCCGATTGGGGTGAGGCCGGGAAAGCCGGGGGCGGGCGCGCGGCTGCATTTGATCGAAACGCTACGCGCGGCGGCTCCTTGGCAAAAGCTGCGGCGCAAATATGATGATCGCCCCGGCATCCGCGTAAGGAGCGATGATTTCCGCATCCGTCGCTTTGCCGAACGATCTGAGTCAACGCTGATCTTTGTCGTCGATGCGTCGGGGTCTGCGGCGGTTGAGCGTTTGGCCGAAACCAAGGGTGCGGTCGAATTGCTGCTGGCCGAGGCCTATGTCCGGCGCACGCAGGTCGCGCTGATCGCATTTCGCGGGGGCGGGGCTGAGATTATCCTGCCGCCAACCCGGTCGCTTGTGCGTGCGAAGAAATGCCTTGCCGATATGGTCGGTGGGGGCGGCACACCGCTTGCGGCAGGCGTACAGGCGGGGCAGGCACTGGCTGAGGCACAGCGCGGGCAGGGGCGCACGCCGTTCCTCATCCTGATGACTGATGGCCGCGCTAACATCGCGCGCGACGGCGCACCGGGGCGAGTGCAAGCCGACGAAGACGCCAAGGCCTCGGCTAAGCTGCTTGGCTTTTCAGGGATCAAGAGCGTCGTGATCGATATCGCCGCGCGGCCCCGCGATGATGCGCGCTTGCTTGCAGCGGCGATGGGTGCTGATTACGCAGCACTCCCCCGCGTTGATGCGCAGGCGATGCGCAGCATTGTTACCACACTCAATGCGGCCTGATTGGAACCGCGGGGGCCGTGATTGGCCCAACCGCGCTGCCAGCAGCTTCGTTGAAGCGGGCGGGCTGCGCTGGCATGTTCAGCGGATGGGGCGGGGGCCAGTGCTGCTGTTGCTCCACGGCACGGCGGCAGCGACGCATAGCTGGCGCGCGCTGATGCCGCTGCTGGCCGAGCGCTTCACTGTGATTGCGCCAGACTTGCCGGGGCACGGGTTTACCTCTGCTCCCAAGGAGGGTGGCTATACTTTACCGGCAATGGCGCAGAGCGTTGCGGCGCTTTTGGGAGAGATGGGAGACACGCCTGCGATGACGATTGGCCATTCGGCGGGCGCGGCGATTGCGGTGCGGATGGCGCTTGACGGTGCGCTCACTGGCCCGATTGTAAGCATTAACGGCGCGCTGCTGCCCTTTCCCGGATTTGCTGCGCAATTGTTTCCCCAAATGGCGAAGCTGTTGTTTCTCAATCCGCTCATGCCGCGCCTGTTTGCGCTCACCGGGCAGAGCGAAGGCTTCGTTCGCCGCTTTTTGGAACGCAGCACTGGCTCACGCGTCGATGATGCGGGTGCGCGCCATTATCAGCAATTATTTGCCTGCTCGGGGCACTGCGCAGCCGCACTTGCGATGATGGCCAATTGGGATTTGGAGAGCCTGAAGCGCGGATTGCCAACGCTCAAATCGCCGATTGCTCTGTTCACCGGAGCGGATGATGCCGCCGTGCCGCCTTCGGTCGCTGATCAAGTGGCGGCACTTGTTCCGCGTAGCACCGTCCGCAAATTCCCCGACCTTGGTCACCTTGCGCACGAAGAAGCGCCCGATATGATCGCGGCGGCAATTCTGGACGTTGCCCGCGAACATGCTATTCTCAACCCTTAACGTGAGGTGAGGCGTGCGATCATGAAATGGGAATATTTTGGCCTGATGGAAATGGGGTTTACCAGCGCCGTCACGCTTGGCTTTCTTGGCTGGCAATATTGGACTGTGCGCGATGCGGGCAAGCCCAAGCCGCCGCCCGAAGATGCCTCACCAATTGATGCGCTACCAATAGATGCGGGGCATCCGGAAGGGGAGCATCATCCGCACAATCGGTGATCGCAGCCGTTCGAGCGAGAGACTTTCATGCACTGCGTCCGCCGCCTCACCAAACATGTGCGTAGAAAGTGCTGTGCGCGCGTAAAAGGGCGTGTCTTCCCAAGTTTTGCGGATGATCACTTTGCGCCCCGGATCAACGCGGGTGAGGCGCGGCATTCGCCAGCCGGTTTTGGGGAGCGTAACTTCAGAGAGCAAATCAACCGGAGCGACTGAGCCATCGGCCCCAAAGCGTAGCGCCTGCGCAAAGCTAGTGCCGTCGCGGCGCTTGCCTTCATAGAGCACGGCGGTATCACGCTTCAAATGCGCGCGTGACCAGCGCCAGTCGGTAAAGCCGTCTTCAAGCGGCTCTACGCCGTAGTTTGAATCGACATAGGC
>JANOXQ010000074.1:0-14256 GCA_031418495.1 Sphingomonadales bacterium | reverse complement strand
GCTGGATTGCCGCGCTACGCTCGCAATGACAAATTGGACACAGCCATTCTAATTCGGAAAGTCACACTAAAGTCTCACCAAAACCCTACTTTCGCACACCCCGCGCCGCGCGCCGTGAGGATGCCATTGGTTCACGCGAAGGCGCGAAGCCGCAAAAAAGAAGGAACGAGAAATTGGTGATTTTTTGAGGAGCGCTCCCCTTTCAAAAAACCCCGAAAAACTCAGGAAGTTGACACTAAATCGGTATATTCGCGCACGCTCCACGATGTGAGAAAATGGTAAAACCAATCCGCCACGACGACACAGTGAGGAGGGCAAGCGAGGGGCAAAAACGTCGATCACAATCGGAACATATCATGAATATATTCTGTAGGAAAGGGATTTGAGTGACGGCTTGTATTGGGGGGAGCGTACAGGCGGGTATTGTTGAGCAAAGCGCGGTAGGCGCCGTTCGTTCATACCTCGCACAGTTGGCAGGCTTCGTGGCAAAGTATGCGAGACAAAAATTCCGAAAACTCCAGATCGAAAAGCCTAAAGGGTCACACGATACCGATAGAACTAGCGGCAAGGCTGGCAATGTGCTTTCTTCATTACAATGGGAGGCGCAGTTGGGCTGGAGATTTAGAAGAACGGTCAAAATCCTTCCCGGCGTGCGGCTTAATATAAGTCGCTCTGGCATCAGCACTACGCTTGGCCCAAATGGCGCCAGCATCAATCTAGGGAAAAGTGGCACCCGAACAACTGTCGGGATACCCGGAACTGGGATTAGCCATAGCAGCCTAATGTCGCCCACATCCGAAAGTGGAGATGAGCAAAACTTATCACCCGAAAACGCAAAAAAATCTGGTTGCAGCACATGGGCGATAGTGGCGATATCGTTATTTGCTCTGGGAAAATGCGTGGGAGGTGTCGATCCCCCTACCACTGCGCCGATCGTAACGACCGAAGCAATTCCGCAACAAGGTCTGTTAACATCGCAACCAGAAGCAGGCGCGGCGGCTGTTTCAAGTTCTGATCACATCACTGGCGAGAAGGTTGAGGGGAGGTCTAACCCATCATCGACATCCAAGGTGACGCGCGTTTTTCAAAACGGCGACGCGGTGAGGGTAGTCAAACGAAAACGAAACTGGATAAAAGTGATTCAGAACGGTGTTACTTTCTGGGTGCTCGCGAAGCATATCTCCTCTCCTGCCCATGTCTCACCTACTGCGAAGCGCAGTTCACTCGTTTCTCGACCTACCAAGCAATCCGTGAAGCGAAATCGGACGTCGAAACGGATTGGTTTTTCTGGTGGCGCATGTCCGTGTGGATCAGGGCGAATATGCACAGGACCGCGAGGAGGGCGCTACTGCATTACTTCAGGTGGTAATAAGAGATACGGGGTCTGACTGTGGGAAATAAATTGCGGAGAAATCTGTTTCAGCAGATCGAGCCAACGGCTTGGCCACATCGCGGCTTGTCTCCACTCAACTGGCTTTTGGTCGTCGTGATCCTGCTCGCAACGGTTTCGGCAATTCTAGAAACAGAACCGCTGCTAGCGAGGCATCACGCAGCAGGCTTCCGAGTTGCCGAACTCATATTCTGCGCAGTATTTGTGGCTGAATATGCAACGAGATTTTGGACAATCGCTGAAAGCCCATCAAAGCACCATATTTGGCGAAAGCGAGCGGGCTTTGTATTTTCTCTCGCAGGGATGATTGACCTACTGGTTATCGTTGCCACTTTCTCGACGTTGCTTGTCGGCAATGTTGCAGCGCTTCGGCTCTTACGCCTGCTGCGTATAGTGAGGTTGGCAAAGCTGGGCCGCATGTCACTCGCAATGCGACGGCTCCAACAGGCTGTTGTTTCAAGGCGCTATGAGCTTGGCTTAACGATGGGCCTGGCGCTGGGGTTGCTCATTCTGGGTGCTTCGGCCTTATATTTTATTGAAGGTGAACTTCAGCCAGAGAAATTTGGCAGCATACCGCGCGCCCTCTGGTGGGCGGTCATTACTATGACGACTATTGGTTATGGCGACGTCTATCCGATAACGGTGCTTGGTAAAATTGTTGCGGCCTTTGTGGCAATCGCAGGCATTGGCCTCATTGCAATGCCCACGGGGATTCTTGCCGCCGCTTTCAGCGACGCGATGCAAGAGGAGCACGAATTTGAGGATTGAGCGATAAGCTCGCTCCCAAAAGATCGACATGACGTTAAGGAACAACGAAACTCAGTTTATGTCTGCTTTCATGCGCTGCCTTTCGATGGTGCAACGTCCGGAAACTTGTCGAAACCAGAAGTTATTGGCTCAATGCGCCTAATCAAACCTCATCGCCAACAGGCGGTCGTTCTTTGCGGGCGTTTTTGAGGAAAGGCAGCAAGTCCTCCGCGCGCGCGGTTCCTGCCCGGTTTTTCAGAAATTCTGCGGCTGTTTCAACCGCGCCAATCTTTTGCGCAATGGCGACCGAAATCCACTGGTTGAGCGACACACCATCTTCTTTCGCTAGCCGCTCTGCCGCAGTCTTCATCGAAATCGGGAGCTTCAATGGGTATGCAGCCTTGGTCATGATCGTATCTCCTTCAACAATTCGCCGGGGCGCAAAATACGCAATCCAAATTTCGCCGCCGCGCTTAAAAATCTTTCACATTATGCGTCACCAAAGCCGATTCACCTACCAACGCGCTCGTCAGCCTAAAATAAGCGAATAACGTTGACGATACCCCCGATAATTGACACTCATTCCCCCATGAAAAAACGCTATTTCGCTTACGCCACGGTTGGTCTTTTTGCGGTGGGTGCGGTTGCGCTTGCCGCTGTTAATCGCATAGCGGAGCCGCCGGGGCCGGTTGGTGAAACGCCAGAGCTTGGCCGCGTTGGCAGTTATGCGATTGGAACGGTTGAGAAAGACTATGTGCTGCCCAATCGCGCGCGGATTTCGGCGATGGGTGCGGTGACGGGGAGCCTGCCGATTGAGGATCGCGCCCTAAAAGTCCGCATCTGGTATCCAGCGACTGTGGACGCCAGCGCGACACCAGCCCGCTACGCGCACAGCTTCAAAGGGCCGGGGCAGCCTGCCTTTGAAATTGTAATGCAGGGCGCTGCGGTTGCGAATGCGCCAGCACTTGTGGCGAAGAAATTCCCCCTTGTGCTGATGTCGCACGGTTTTGGCGGCTGGAACACGCAGTTTAGCAATTTGGGCGAGACGATCGCATCGCACGGTTATATCGTCGCGTCGATTGATCATGGCGACACGGCGATTACATCTAAAAGTGATTTCGTGCTGTCATTTGGCAATGTCTTGCTCAACCGTGTGCAAGATCAGCGCCAAGTGCTGACGCGCTTGCTGAGCGAGGCAGCGCCCCTCAATATCGATGCCGATAAAGTGGCGGTGCTCGGCTATTCAATGGGCGGTTACGGCGCGCTGGCAACCGCAGGCGCGGGTTATGATCCTGTGAGTGCAACGATTGCCCGCCTTCCTGCTGCGGCGCAGAAGATCGTGACCACAGACGCGCCCGATATTGCGGCGAAGATTGATGCGCTGATCGTCTTGGCACCGTGGGGCGGGCAGCCTGACAGTCGCGTTTGGACGGCGCAGAGCCTCTCGCGGATTACCGCCCCGACATTGGTTGTTGGCGGCGATCATGATGATATCGTCAATTTTCGCGAAGGTGTTTCATGGATTTTTGACCAATTACGCGGTGCGGATCGTCACATGCTCGTGTTCCGCGATGCGCGGCATAATATTGTTGGCAATCCCGTGCCGTTTACCCAGCAAACCCCGTTTCCGGTGATCGAATTTATGAATGAACCCGTGTGGCGGCAAGACCGGATCAATATGATCAACCAGCATTTCATTCGCGCATTCTTAGACCTGCACCTGAAGGGCGAGACAGCCAAAGCGGCTTATCTTAGCGTACCGACCGAAGTGGCAGGCGATGGCGATTGGCCAACAGGCTTTGGCGAAAGCGTTGGCGGGATGATGGCGAGTGACAAACAGCCCAAATATTGGCGCGGTTTCCAACGCCGCTGGGCGCTCGGCCTCGAAATGTATGCAGCGGGTAAGGGTAAGACTGGGAAAAGGGCGCAGCCTGCGAAATAAACCCACACTAGAACGTAATGAATTTAAGTCGAACCTCACGCGTCGCCCCGTGCTCGACACGGGGCTTGGCTTTCTTGTGCCGATCAAAGCAAGAAAAAAGCCTAACCCCGTGTCAAGCACGGGGAGACGATCCAACTTAATGTCATTGCGTGCTAGGCGGCTGCAGTCACGGCCCCTCAACCCATTTTCCGCCGTCATCCTGTTTCCAATAGTGGCGCTCGACTTCACCATTATCGGCCAGCCCGCGCCATGCGCTCCGTGCAGCGTCGATGCTCTGGCTGTCGAAGAAATAGAAAGCGCGTACGAACCCCAGAGCGCTGTCTCGCCATATGCCGTCGATCAGGGCGATATTTTGCGCTACCGCACTGTCCGCATCCGCCGTGAGCAAGATCGGCTGATCGCCTTCGCGGCCGTGGGGGAGGAAGCTTTCGGGCTTGTAACCCCACAGTAGCGCATCGATCCGCGTGAGGAGTTTTTCATCCTCGGCCACAATCGTTAGCCGCTCACCACTCGCCAGGACACGTTCAGCAATCCCCGGCAACGCCTTTTCAAGCGGAACGCGCGTCAGATAATAGAAATCAGCCCTCAAAATTATCCGCCACAAAACGGTCTAGCAAGCGCACGCCGTACCCGGTTGCGCCCTTATCCCACACCGCACCGGGCTTTGCCGCCCACACCATGCCAGCGATATCGAGATGCGCCCATTTGACACCTTCATCAACGAAACGGCCAAGAAACTGTGCAGCGGTAATCGATCCACCTTCACGCGGGCCAACGTTTTTGATATCAGCAATGGGTGAGTCAATCAGCTTGTCATAGGCTGGCCCCATTGGCATCCGCCACAGCGGGTCGCCCGCCGCTTTGCCCGCTTTGCTCAACTGATCAGCAAGGCCATCATCGTTGCAGAACATCCCGCCATATTCATTGCCAAGCGAAATGATGATCGCGCCGGTGAGCGTGGCGAGGTCGATCATCACCTTTGGGGCATATTTCTTCTGAACCCACGTCATTGCATCACAAAGGACAAGACGACCCTCGGCATCGGTATTGATCACTTCGATGGTTTGGCCAGACATTGACGTCACGACGTCACCGGGGCGCTGAGCATTGCCATCGGGCATATTTTCAACCAGCCCACAGACGCCGACGACGTGCGCCTTGGCCTTGCGCTTAGCGAGTGCGTGCATCGTTCCAGCAACGGCCCCTGCCCCGCCCATATCCCACTTCATATCTTCCATGCCCGACGGTGGCTTGAGCGAAATGCCGCCGGTGTCGAAGGTGACACCCTTGCCAACGAAGGCAACCGGGGTTGGCTGCGCGCCGCCCGTGCCATCCCAACGCATCACCAACAGCTGCGCCTCACGCCGTGACCCTTGCGAAACGCCGAGCAGCGACCCCATGCCAAGTGCGGCCATCGCCGCCTCATCAAGCACTTCAATCTCAACGCCGAGTTCAGCCAAGTGCTGGCAGCGCGCGACAAAACTTTCAGGATAAATGATGTTAGCAGGCTCGGTCACCAATTCGCGGGTGAGGGATACGCCGTCACATATCGCGCTCGCACGTGTCCATGCCGCTTGTGCGTCGGCACTGGCTCCAACAATAACCAATTCTTCAAGCGTTGGTTTTGCCTTGGCGGTTAATTTGGTGCGGTATTTATCATAGCGCCAACTCCGTAGCGTAGCCCCCGCCGCCATTCGCGCAACGGCCTCTGCTGAGGGCGCAATCGTCAGCCCGGTCAGATCGACCACGGCTTTTGTCTGGCCCGAGGTCAGCAGCTTCGCAGCAATAGAAGCGCCTGCTTTTTCAAAGGCTTCGGCATCACCCTTATCAATTCCTGCGAGGAGAACACGCTGTGCCCCAGCAATAAAATGATCCGAAATAGCGCCGGCCTCACCCTCAAACCGATCCGCGATTGCGCCCGCACGAATGACCGCAACTTGATCATTCGTCAGCCCCGACATCGCCACCGCACCGACACCATCTTTACGGACGAGAAATATCCACGTGCAATTCTCTGCACTCTCGCTGGCGGTCTGGGCGAAGCTGATCCTGATCATTGCTGTGCTGTTCCTTATTATATTCACCAATCACTTGGCCTTTTCAATTGACCTTGGCGAATCATTCTAGCCTCCTGTTAAAGGCTGATCGACAAATCGCCAATTGCAGTGCGCGCGTTACGGTGCGATAGATACGAAGTATATTTAATATCTAGGTGTTTGTGGGAAAATTTCAGGCATTAAAGCTAGCCTCACTGCCGTTCTTGCTAGCTGCAAGCGGTTCAGGTTGGGCGCAGAGCGCACCGGTTACACCTCCAATTGACAAGAATATCGTCGATTTTGAGGCTGACACGCTTGATTATGATGATCGTTCCGAGATTGTCACGGCGACTGGCAATGTCAAAATGGCGCGCGATGGCAACCGTCTCAGTGCCGACAAAGTGGTTTGGCAGCGCAAAACTGGCCAAGTGACAGCGATGGGCAATGTTGCGGTCACCAGCCCCGGTGGGGATGTTGCTTATGGCGACTCAATTGAACTTACCGATACGTTGAAAGACGGCGTTGTTCAGGAATTGCTGATTGTGCTTGCCAATGGCGGCCGCATTGCAGCGCGTTCTGGTGTGCGCAAAAACGGCGTATCTGAGCTTGATAATACCGCTTTCAGCCCGTGTGCAGTCACCAACGACGACGGGTGCCCCAAAGACCCATCTTGGAAATTAAAAGCCCGGAAAGTCATTTATAATCCGGCAGAAAACCGGATCCGTTTCAAAGGTGCCCGGCTTGAATTGTTCGGGCTTGAATTCCCAACGCTACCTGGCTTTTCCATCCCTGCGGATAATAGCGGTGCATCCGGCATTCTTGCGCCTGACCTCCGCTATTCACGCGCGAATGGGGTTGAAGTAGCAGTGCCGATCTATCTGCGTATCGCGCAAAACCGCGATTTAACGATTACACCGCATGTTTATACCAATGTCCTGCCTGCGCTTGAAGCAAATTACCGCGCCCTTACTGGCAAAGGCGCGTATCAGATTGGCGGTTTTGCTACATATGGATCACGCTTGCAAACAGGTATTCCCGCAGTTGATAGCGAGCGTGATTTTCGCGGATATTTCTTTGCCAATGGTCGTTTCCAACTCGATCCGAAGATCAGCATAAAAGCGTCAACCCGCCTCGCGACTGACCGGACGTTCCTGCGTCGCTATGATATTTCGCGTGATGATCGGCTGCGTTCGGTGCTTAATGTGGAACGCACATCAAAATCGTCTTACTTCTCTGTTGCAGCATTTGGCTTCCAGACGCTGCGTACTGGCGACAATCAAGGGCAAGTGCCGATTGCACTGCCAGTGATTGATTACCGCAAACGCTTTGTCGATCCGCTAGTAGGTGGGCGATTTGAGGTTCAGCTTAACAGCCTTGCGATTAGTCGCACCAACGGACAGGATACGCAGCGCGCCTTTAGTAGCCTACGTTGGGACGTTCGCCGCATCACTGGCCTAGGTCAGGAAATTCAGCTTACCGGCTTCGCGCGAGGCGATGTTTATCACACTGATGAAGCAGAACGTACCCAGACAGCCATTTATCGCGGACGAAATGGATATCGATCACGGTTTATTACGGCTGGCGCAGTCGAAGTCCGCTGGCCGTTTATTGGTCAACTGTTCGGCGGCACCCAACGAATTACGCCGCGTTTTCAGATTGTAGCGTCGCCCGGCACAAAAAACTTAAGCCTGCCCAACGAAGATGCGCGCTCAATTGATCTAGAAGATACTAATCTGTTCTCACTTAACCGTTTCCCCGGTTATGATCGGTTTGAGGACGGCACCCGCGTTGTTTATGGCGCCGATTGGGTGTTCGATGCGGCAAATTTCTCACTTCAGGCCAATATCGGACAAAGCTATCGCCTATCATCGAAAATTCAACTTTTTCCTGACGGAACTGGACTTACCAATCAAAGTTCAGATGTTGTTGGAAGAACAACGCTCAAATATAAGCGATTTTTAAGCCTCACAAGCCGTTACCGCCTTGATAAGGACAATTTGGCAATCCGGCGTAATGAGCTTGATCTTACCGTGGGCACCGACGCAACTTATGCAACGGTTGGATATCTTCGCCTCAAGCGTAACGTCGATATCGCAATTGAGGATTTGCGTGACCGTGAGGAGGCGCGCGTTGGCGGGCGGGCGCAGCTTGCACGCTATTGGTCAGTCTTTGGTTCCGCAATTGTTGATCTGACCAGCAGACGCGATGATCCAACATCATTATCCGACGGTTTTTCGCCCGTTCGCACGCGGCTTGGCGTTGCATATGAGGATGATTGTCTCAAACTCGGCTTCACTTGGCGGCGCGATTTCGATGCAACTGGCGATGCCAGGCGCGGCAACAGTTATCAATTGGAACTATCATTCCGCAATCTCGGTCGCTAAACGCCCTAAAACTAAGGGGCAAATGTCAGCCTATATTCAGGCATGTTTGCTTAGATGGGGGATGTCATGTCGGCAATTTTCGAAAGTGATCCACGAATGAAATCTACGTTGCGTCAAAAGCTCATAGTCTCTTTTATGGCGGCAACGTGCTGCACGTGGGCGGTTCAAGCCCAGACGGTTGGCGATGATGGCTCGGTGCCAACGACCGGGCTAAACCTGCCTGCTAATATCACTGCCTTTGGTAAAGTTGATCCAACGGTGCGTAAGGCGACTGCGATCGTTAACGGCGAAATCATTACGGGAACCGACGTGGATCAACGCCTCGCGCTGATTGTGATCGCCAATGGTAGCAAGATTTCTCCGGAAGAAAAAGAACGTCTTCGGCTTCAGGTGCTGCGCAATCTGATTGATGAAACGCTTCAGATTCAGGAAGCCAAGGCCAATAAAATTGAAATCACGCGTGATGAAATCGGCCAAAGTTTCGCCCGGGTATCTCAGAATTTTAAGCGCACGCCCGATGTGATGGCGACCTATCTGCGTCAACAAGGGTCGTCTGACCGATCAATCCGTCGCCAAATTGAAGGTGAAGTGGCGTGGAGCCGTTTGCTGCGCCGCAAGGTTGAACCACAGGTCACCGTGAGCGAACAAGAAGTCAATTCGGTAATGGAACGGCTCAATGCCGCCAAAGGCACATCCGAATATAAAGTGAGCGAAATTTATCTTTCGGCTACGCCCGAAAACTCTGAGGAAGTCCTCGCCAACGGTCGTAAAATCATAGAACAAATCCGGGGCGGCGGTTCATTTGTTGCCTATGCGCGGCAATTTTCCGAAGCGTCAACGGCGGCGGTTGGCGGCGATCTTGACTGGATCCGCGCGGCACAGTTGCCCGACGCACTTTCACAAGCGGTGCAAGAAATTAGCACGGGCCAGATTGCCGGGCCTATCGCAATTCCTGGCGGCTATTCGATCCTGTATCTGACCGACAAGCGTCAAGTGCTGGTCGCCGATCCGCGCGATGCTTTGCTTGCGCTACGCCAGATGAGCCTTAATTTCCCTGCTGGAACAGGTGTTGAGGCGGCGAAGGCAAAAGCCAGCGAGTTTGGCCAAGCCGCACAAACGATGGGTGGATGCGGTAAGGTTGATGCGGTTGCCGCCAAATTCGGCGCCGAAGTCGTTGATAATGATCAAGTGCGTGTCCGCGATTTGCCCGGAGCGCTTCAAGAAATGCTGCTCAAGCTGCAAATCGGTGAAGCCACACCGCCGTTCGGATCGCAAAGCGACGGCGTTCGTGTCCTCGTTCTGTGTGGTCGCGATGAACCAGCTTCGGCTGACGGGCCATCTTTTGACAAGATCATGGCCCAGCTTGAAGAAGAGCGCGTCAATCGCCGCGCCCAGCGCTATTTGCGCGATCTTCGGCGTGATGCGGTGATCGATTATCGTTAGGATTAGGCACTAAGTGAATGACATCGTTCAACCACTCGCCATTGCGCTTGGTGACCCATCGGGCATCGGCCCAGAAGTCACAGCCAAAGCGTGGGCAGCGCGCGACACGCACGCGCTAAGCACATTCTTTGCCGTTGGTGATGCGCGCTCAATTGAGGCTGTCTGGAATGGCCCAGTTGAACGGATCACCGATCCGGCGAGAGCGGCTGAGGTGTTCCCTAATGCATTGCCAGTGATCCAAGTTGAAGATGCGGGCGATATTATGCCCGGTGTGCCCAATGCTGAGGGCGCACGCTGTGCGCTGGCCTCGCTTGAAATGGCGCTTGGGCTGGCACGCTCTGTGACGGCGAGTGGGCTTGTGACATGCCCGATTTCTAAGGTCTGCTTTTACGAAATCGGCTTTACCCATCCGGGACAAACCGAATTTGTCGCCGAGCGCTGCGGGATTTCGCCCGCCAACGCGGTGATGCTGCTCGCCGGGCCGAGCCTCAAGGTCGTGCCGATGACGACGCATATTCCGATGGCAAGCGTTTCGGAAACGCTCTCGATTGAGCTTTTGATCTGCAAGGCGCGGGCCACGGCACGCGGGCTGACGCGCAATTTCGGCATTGCCAATCCGCGCCTTGCCTTTGCCGGTTATAATCCGCACGGCGGCGAAAGCGGGCAGATTGGCCGCGAAGAGATTGACATCATCATGCCCGCGATTGAGCAATTGATCAGCGAAGGGATTGACGCGACCGGCCCGTTCGCGCCCGATGCGATGTTCCACGCCCGTGCGCGCGAAACCTATGATGTCGCGATGTGCATCTATCATGATCAGGCGCTGATTCCCTTAAAAACGCTCCATTTTGATGACGGCGTCAACATGACGCTTGGCCTGCCAATCGTGCGCACCTCGCCCGATCACGGAACAGCCTTTGATATTGCGGGCAAGAATGTGGCCGAGCCCGGCGCGATGATCGCCGCAATCCGCATGGCCGCAAGTGCCGCGCAGTTCCGCCTGCTCGACGCATGACCGCTAAGTTGCCGCCGCTGCGCGAAGTAATCGCGCGGCACGGCCTCACCGCGAACAAGGCACTTGGCCAAAATTTCCTGCTTGATGAGCAATTGCTTGACCGGATCGCGGCTGTTCCCGGCGATCTTGCCGGACAATCGGTTTATGAGGTCGGCCCCGGCCCCGGTGGGCTGACCCGCGCGCTGCTCCGTGCGGGGGCAAACGTCACCGTGGTTGAGCGAGACCGGCGTTGCCTGCCTGCGCTTGCCGAACTTGAAAGCGTCTTTCCGGGGATGCTGCAGATCATTGAGGGCGATGCGCTGACGATTCCGCCGCAGGATGTGCTGGCAGAGGGCGGGCATATCGTTTCAAATCTGCCCTATAATGTTGGTTCAGCACTGTTCGTCAAATGGCTGACGGGTGAGGCGTGGCCGCCGCGCTGGGCGAGCCTGACGCTGATGTTCCAGCGCGAAGTGGCTGACCGGATTGTCGCGGCACCCGGATCAGACGCTTACGGCCGCCTCTCAATCCTCACGCAGTGGCGGTCTGCGGCGCGGATCGCGATGCCCGTTCACCGCTCGGCCTTCACTCCGCCGCCAAATGTGATGTCCGCCGTCATCCACATCACCCCAATTGCGCAGCCAGAGGGCGTGAATGCCAGCACGTTAGAGGCGATCACCGGAGCCGCCTTCGGCCAACGTCGCAAAATGCTGCGACAGAGTTTGAAGCCGCTACCGCGCGGGCTGGCGGCGCTTGAGGCAACGGGTATCGATAGCGCGCGGCGTGCAGAGACGCTCAGTATCGCAGAGTTCGTGGCGTTGGCGCGGGCTTATTGAAGGGATTTTAGTTAAAAATCCACCCGTCACCCCCGCGCAGGCTGGAGTCCATCTACCGGTAAGAGAGAGGGTCGAAATCTGGAGATGGATTCCCGCCTGCGCGGGAATGACGGATAATGCCCGCCCCTAATTCTTAACCTTCGGCGCTTCGCTCACCACTGGTTTGGGCTGCACGGCTTGGGCGGAAATCACGGGCACCACTGGGCCTTTGGCGATGGCTGCGGCGAGCTTGTCTTGCTCGGCACAGGTCGCGACGCAGAGTTGCTTGATCCGCGCAAGGTTTTCGCGTGCCTTTGCAACCGCACCTTTTTGAACGAGCGCATCGCCCTGCCCTGCCAAAGCCGCAACATCGTTAGGCTCAATCAGCAATGCCTCACGGTAAAAACGGATGGCTTTGCCGGGCAACCCTTGCTTTTGGGCCACATGAGCGAGGTGGATGAACGCCTGACGGTTGCGCGGATCAACCGCGAGTGAGCTTTCAAATGAATTGATCGCATCATCATATTTCTGCGCACCCGCAAAACTAAGGCCTTCGTTAAGTAGCGCGAGTGAGCGTGGATCAACTTGCGCATCGGGACGCTGACCGTGGCTAACACTGGCAACGGTGAGGAGCGTGAGCGACAGTGCGATTGCAGGAGGGGAAAAACGCATCAACTTCTCCAATAAACTATTTTGCGACATCATTTTAATATCAGCTTCTTATCATCCGCGCGATGAAGAAACCGTCTACACCGTCATGAGCCGGTGTCAAAGTGAGACCAGCACCGTGAGGCCTGCCCATATCAACCGAAATCGCCTCGCTTTTCCAGTTTTTATTCTCGGCTAAGAATGTATCAATCTGGGTTTTACCCTCTGCGTCGATCAATGAACAGACCGCATAGACCAGCGCACCACCCGGTTTGACGAGCGACGCGCCAACGCCAAGTACGTGCCGCTGCGTCGCGGTGACTTGTTCAAGCCGCGTTGGGGTCAACCGCCAGCGCGCCTCTGGGTTACGCCGCCAAGTGCCTGAGCCTGAGCACGGCGCATCAACCAGCACAACGTCAGCCTGCCCAACCAGATCAGTCAGCGCCTCATGCTCTTTACCCGGATCAAGCAGCCGCGTTTCCACTTCGCCTGCGCCCAAGCGCCAGCCGCGCTGTGGAAGGCGTTGCAGCCGATCACGGTTGGTATCAGTCGCGATCAACCCCGCCGTGCCGCCCATGTCCGCCGCGAGCGCGAGCGTTTTGCCGCCCGCCCCAGCGCACAGATCAACCACCGTCATCCCTGGCTTGGCAAGGCAAGCCTGCGCGATAATCTGGCTGCCCGCATCCTGAATGTCGATCAGGCCAAGCGTCCAAGCGGGCGTTGCCTCAACCGCGACGTTCTCTGGCAAGCGAATGCCGTCACGTCCAATTGGTTCAGCACCGGCAAAGTGGGTGAGCACCGCCGTGCGTTCGGCCTTTAATCGGTTTGACCGCAAATCAAGCGGCGCGCGGTCAAGCAGCGCTGTGTGTTCCGCTGGATCAATTAAACCCGCCAGCCACGCCGATAAGGGCGACGGGCCAGCGATATGATCGCTATGCCGATATTCAGCCGGGCCGTATGGCGAACCATCGAACAAAGGCCGCAACGCCTTATCAAGCCCAAGAAATGCTGCGCGCCCGCTGTGGGGACGCGTGCCAAACGCACGAACGGCAGTGTAGACATGCTCGCGGATCGCGCGCCGGTCTTTTGACCCGACAAAGCGCCGCGTTTTGAACCAACTGCTAAGGATTGTATCCGCCGCCGGGCCGTTATCCTTCGCCGCGTCAATCACGAGATCAAGAATTTCAATCGCCGATTGCAGGCGTGCCGAGGGCGTCACAGCTTACCGCGTCGGATAGTTCGGGGCTTCGCGGGTAATTGAAATATCATGGACATGGCTTTCGGAAAGACCGGCATTGGTGATTTGAATAAATTGCGCGCGTTTTTGCAGGTCGGCAATCGTCGCGGAACCAGTATAGCCCATCGCGGCCTTTACGCCACCAACAAGCTGATGAATGACATCCTTGGCTGGGCCTTTAAGGCAACCTGACCCTCAATCCCTTCGGGAACCAGCTTCAACTGATCCTTGATATCCTGCTGAAAATAGCGATCCGCTGAGCCACGAGACATTGCGCCGACTGAGCCCATGCCCCGGTAAGATTTGAACGCGCGGCCCTGATACAGGAATGTCTCGCCTGGTGCTTCGGCCGTCCCGGCAAGCAATGAGCCAACCATTACGCACGAAGCGCCAGCGGCCAACGCCTTGGCAATATCGCCCGATGTGCGCAGGCCACCGTCAGCGATGATTGGAATGCCTGACTTCGCGGCCTCTTCGGCGGCATCCATAATCGCGGTCAATTGCGGCACGCCAACGCCCGCAATCACCCGCGTCGTGCAGATTGACCCCGGCCCGATACCGACCTTCACACAGTCCGCACCCGCATCAATCAGCGCGCGGGTGGCATCAGCAGTTGCAAC
>JANOXQ010000073.1:0-24190 GCA_031418495.1 Sphingomonadales bacterium | reverse complement strand
TGCGCCTCCTTTCGGTTTGCTGTTGAAAGCGTGTCATGTCCAAGATGAATATCCGTTCAGAAAGTCTCACTAAAGTCTCACCCAAACGCACATTATTTTTCCTCTTCGCGTCTTTGCGCCTTCGCGTGAGATAAACAAAACCGCACCGCACGCAGTGAGAGAGCAATTGGTTCACGCGAAGGCGCAAAGCCGCGAAGCGGGAAGACTGCGGAAAGGCCATCATTATTGAGGAAAACTCCTTCTTAAAAAACCACGTAAATCTCAGGAAGTTGACACTGAATCCGTATATTCGCGTACCCTGCACCATAAGAAACATAGGACGCAGCCCCGACTCCATAGCGACGCGTCGAGACAGGTACGCAAAAGGTAAGGGCATCAATCATGATCGGAGCATATCATGAATATTGCCTTGTAGGAAAGACTGTTGATTGCAGATAGTTAGTCGATCACCCGGTTACCCAATAGCGTCAGGCATGATTGTCGCACACATTGCCGTAGCCATCGATGAGCCGGATCACAGTCCATGCGCGGATGCCAGAGCAACGAGATGGTGAAGATAGCGGTTTCGAAGGGCAAGGCGAATGTGGTCATGCCGGTACGAAGCTCGAGCGTATGCCATTCAGGCACGGTGGCAATCAGGTCAGACCCGCGCGCTAGTGCCAATGCGGCGGCAAAGCCGTCAACGGTCGTGACGATACGACGCTTCAGGTCAATCTGAGAGAGAGTCTCGTCGATTGCGCCAAGGTCAAGCCCTTGCCGCGAGACCTGCACGTGGCGGCCTTCGGCATATCGTGCAGCCGTGATCTTTCCTTTAGATAGCGGGTGTCCTGCCCGAACGACGCCAACATAGCGATCCGAGAATAATGCCTGCGCGCGGACTTCGGGCCCGATCATTTTCCCGACAACCCCGGTTTCCAGATCGATGTCTCCACCGCGCAACCCAGCACTATCCTTGTCGAGCTTACGTGTGAACCGAATTCGCGCATTGGGTGCCTCTTCGGCAATCCGTTGAACGAGCATAGGGCCGAAGGTTTCAGCAAATCCGTCACTGGTTCGCAGAACAAATGTCCGCGACATTGAAACAAGATCAATCATCTCAGTTGGCCGAAGCAGCGCCCGCGCGTCCTCAACCAGACGGTGAACCTCATCGCGTATCTGATCCGCTCTTGGAGTCGGAACAAGACGACGGCCAGCACGCACCAACAACGGATCGCCCATAACGACGCGCAATCGGGCGAGCGCACGGCTCATCGCCGAAGGACTCAAACCAAGCTTGCGTCCAGCGCTGACTACACTGCCTTGCTGCAACAGGACATCAAGGGTGAAGAGGAGATTCAAGTCCGGATCGCGCATCCCGGCAAGCATAGCATGTCTGGGGTATTTTTATATGGCGTCATACGCAATTATTGAATGTTATCTGTGCGTCTACCGCCATGCCAATCATTAGCCTAGCTCCTGTTCCATCGCCATTTGCAACAGGAGTTCAATATGTCTGAAAGCGCACTGGATCTTTTTGCCGCGCGGGTAAGCGCCCGTTGGGGGCCTCTCACATCGGAATTGATCGCCGATTGCAGAAGTTACCTTGAGGCGTTGCTGCATGCGCCTGCCAGCGAAGAATGGTTGACAAGCCTGCATCGCGATTTGTCCGAGAGCTGCGAGCTTTATCGCGATCCCTTGCATGGCTTCGTGCTGCTTGCACACACCGAAGCTGAGGGACGGTATCGTCCGCCGCATGATCATGGGCGCAGCTGGGTGATTTACGGCGTCCAGCACGGCGAAATGGAAATGGGAACTTATGCCAGCTTGGAAACCCCCGACGGCCTTCAGCACTTAGTACAACAGGACGTGACGCGTGTCCGCCCCGGCGACGTGCAGGTTTACCTTCCAAGAGATGTTCATGACACTCGCTGCATCTCTGGCCCAGCGCTTCAATTCCGTTTTACCGAGCGCGATCTCCACCAAGAGAAGCAAATCACACGTTATGTCAAACAGCTTGGCAATTGGGTGCCAAGTCAATCATGACGACCTTTATACCGTTGATCTCGGCAGGCGCAGCACCACCCGCAGCGGTCGGATTGATGGGAGCGCGCCGGATTCTCGCAATCGCGAGCGTTCTCGCTGCCATGGCGGCTGCGGTGCTCGACGCATCAAGTGTTAATGTTGCGCTGCCTTCTATAGCGCGATCACTGCATCTCACACCGCAACAAGTGATTTGGGTCGCTACAGCCTATCAAACCGCGCTCGTGATGGGCCTCTTGCCGTTGGCGGCGATTGGAGAGCGCCATGGTTATCGCTCGACTTTCATTGCCGGTCTGACATTATTCGTCGGCTGCGCTGCCCTTTGCACCTTGGCACCCAACTTCGCTTGGCTTGTAGGCGCGAGATTCTTGCAGGGCTTCGGCGCTGCTGCGATAATGGCACTGGGCGTCGCACTCCTTCGGCAGATCGTCAAACCAGCCAAACTTGGATTGGCCATCGGCTGGAATGCCATGACGGTCGCTTTCTTTACAGCGGCAGGCCCGTCATTGGGCGCAAGCATAGTTGCAATGGGGGATTGGCATTTTCTCTTTGCTGCCAGTTTGCCCGTGGGGCTGGCTGCGATGTGTGCAACCCCAGCATTGCCAAACGTGAGAGAAAGCTCAAAGCCTTTCGATAGCGCCAGCGTGCTGCTTTACTGCGCAACCGTTGCAACCTTTATCGCTGCAGCGGCACTTGCCAATTCCAGGCTTACATTGAGCATCGGATGTGCGGTTTGCGGTCTCGCAATTGCAACGAGGCTATTCCATCGTGAACGAGTTCGAGGTTTTCCATTTCTCCCTGTCGATCTATTACGAAACAAGTCCTTCGCCGCTTCGATTGGTGCTTCGATTTGCTGCTTCATATGCCAAGGTTTGGGGCTTCTCGCCTTGCCTTTCGCACTGCACTTGCGTTTGGGGACATCAGTGTTCGAGACCGGCATCTTGATGACCCCATGGCCGCTCGCTGTGCTGTTGATGACACCCTTGACCACAAAGCTTCTTGGCCGAGTCAACTCGGGCCGACTGTGTGCGATGGGCGGCCTTTGCCTTTCGATTGGACTGGGTGGACTCGCAATCATCCCGCGTCATGCCGGGATACCGCCGCACCTGATGTGCGTCATTGCCTGTGGGTTCGGCTTCGGGCTGTTCCAAACGCCAAACAACCGCAACATGTTTCTTTCCGCGCCAATCAACCGTTCTGCGTCTGCCGGCGGGCTACAGGGAACGGCGCGGTTGGCTGGCCAAACGATTGGGGGGCTAACATTTACCTTCATACTTGGTCTTCTTCCAATCGCAGCAGCGACGCGAACGGGCTTCGCTATCGCCGCGCTCTCGGCAATACTGGCAGGCGTAATTAGCCTATTAAACCGGGATCTCCAGCAACACCCGGTCAACGATGATCAACCCGAGCAGCACCACCATCGGTGATAGGTCAAGCGCGCCGAAATCGGGCATGATTTTGCGGATCGGGCGGTAGAGCGGCTCGGTCATTTTCTGGAGCGCTTCCCAGATCATCCGCACCATATCATTGTAGGTGTTGATCACGTTGAACGCGATCAGCCATGAGAGAATCGCCTGCACAATGATGATCCACCAGACAACGTTGAGGAGGATGCGCGCGATATCAACAATCAAGTCCATGGAAATGCCTTCAGTAGTGATTTAAGTGTATTATCCGAACAAAGCACCAAGATCAACGGTGAACGAGCGTGCCCGCCCCTTCGCGGGTGAAAATTTCGACCAACAACGCGTGGGGGATACGACCGTCGAGGATGACGGCGGCATCAACCCCGGCTTCGACCGCGCTAACGCAGGTTTCGAGTTTTGGGATCATCCCGCCGCTGATCGTGCCGTCGGCGCGGAGGTCTGCGATTCGGGTGGGGTTGAGATCAGCAAGGAGATCGCCTGCTTTATTGAGGACGCCGGGCACGTCAGTCAGCAGGAATAGCCGCGCCGCGCCGAGCGCCGCCGCGACCGCGCCCGCCATCGTGTCGGCGTTGATATTATAGGTATGGCCGTCAGTACCGACGCCAATGGGCGCGACGACGGGAATCATCCCCGCGCCTGAGATGGTGTCAATCACGCTGCGGTCAACCGATTTGGGTTCGCCAACGAAGCCAAGATCAACCACGCGTTCGATGTTGCTGTCAGGATCGCGCGTGGTGCGCTCAATCTTCTCAGCGGTGACGAAGCCGCCGTCCTTGCCCGAAATGCCAACCGCTTTGCCGCCTGCCTGCGAAATCCAGCTCACCAATTCCTTGTTGATCGCGCCCGACAGCACCATTTCGGCGATCTTCGCGGTTTCAGCATCGGTCACGCGCAGGCCGTCGATGAACGAAGATTCAACGCCGAGCTTCTTGAGCATCGCGCCAATTTGCGGCCCGCCGCCGTGGATGACGACTGGGTTAATCCCAACCGCCTTGAGGAGAACGATATCGGCGGCGAAATCGCGCGCGGCCTCAGCGTCACCCATCGCATGGCCACCGTATTTAACCACAAACGTCTGCCCGGCATAGCGCTGCATATAGGGTAGCGCCTCAGTAAGCGTCTCCGCCTTGGCAAGGAGGGCTGGGTCAGGCGCGTGGCGTGTCATGCGCTGGTGTCTTCGCGGTCAAGTTTGCGGCCAAACCACACGGCGGCTTGGATCAGGATTGGCACCATGATGATCGAAAGCACCATCTTGGCGATGATCGCGCTGATCAGCAGTGGGGTGATCGGGAAGACGCCGTAGAAGGCGATGGTGACGAACAGTAAGGTATCAACGATCTGGCTCGCCACCGCAGCGATCATCCCGCGCAGCCAGACGAGTTTACCAGTGCCGCTTTTCAAACGGTCAAACAGCGCAACGTTGAGCGTTTGCGAAATCCCGTAGGAGATGACGCCGGCCGCCATCATCCGTGATCCTTGACCCAAAATACCAGCGAACGCCTCTTGTTGTTTCCAGAAATCGGCGGCGGGCAGCGCAATCACCATCTGGATGAGGAGTGCGGAGAGGATTAGCGGAATGAATCCGTAGCGCACCAACTTGTTCGCAACAGCCGTACCGTGGAGTTCGGACACCGCGCTCGACAGCACAACCAGTTGCAAAAAGGCAAGGATGCCCGCCTCAACCGTAAGCGGCCCAAGCGCGATAATCTTGGTGCCAAGCACACCCGCCATGCACACCAGCCCGCCGTAAATCAGCGAGAAAATGAAAAGCGAGCGCGGTATCGCTCCGGTAGATGTTGTCATAACGACGTCCTGACCCTGTTTATGCCACGGCTGGTAAGTAGGATGCGCGCGCGACGCAACGCTAAAGCGCCATCTGCGCGAAACAGGCCTTCACTTCATCAACGAATGTGGCTGGCCGCTCCATCGCGAGGAAGTGCCCGCCGCGTGCTGGTTCGCCCCAATGGATGATGTTTTTGAAACGTAGTTCGGCCCAGCGGCGTGAGGGGCAGAATATCTCCATCGGCGCGACGGTGCCGCCCATTGGGATGCTAACAGTCTCAGACGGGAAATCGCTAAAGCTGTGCCAATATAGCCGTGCGGAGGATGCTGCACTGTTGGTCAGCCAATAAAGCATGACATTATCGAGCAAATGGTCGCGGCTGAACACGCTTTCAGGATCGCCGTCACAATCTGACCAGCCGTGGAACTTTTCGAGTATCCACGCCATTTGCCCGACGGGTGAATCGGCTAGACCATAGCCAAGCGTTTGTGGCCGCGTGCGCTGCTGCGTCGCGTAACCATTATCCTTTGACTGATACCAGCCCATCCTTGCGAGTGCGGCTTGTTCGCGCGGCGTGAGGTCATTCATCGTTGCTGGATCAGGCCGCGCGACGACCATATTGACGTGGATGCCAGCGCAACCGCCCAGATTTTGCTGGCCGATCATATCGGTCACCATTGCGCCCCAATCGCCGCCTTGTGCGAAATAGCGGTCATAGCCAAGCGCGCGCATCAGACTGTCCCAAGCGCGCGCTGTGTGAGGAATATCCCAGCCGGGTTTGGTCGGCTTGCCCGAAAAGGCATAACCGGGGAGCGAGGGAATGACGAGATGATAGTCCGCACTGAGCGGCGCGATCACATCCATAAATTCAAGCACTGACCCCGGCCAGCCATGCGTCATGATCAGCGGGCGCGCGTTCGGGTTGGTCGAACGAATGTGCATAAAATGAATATCGAGCCCATCAATCTCGATCAGGAAATGCGGGTGCGCGTTAAGTGCCGCCTCGCATCGCCGCCAGTCATAGCCATCCGCCCAATAGGCCGCGACTTGCCTAACATAAGCAAGTGGAATCCCCTGATCCCAATCCTCAACAATCTCCTTTTCAGGAAAACGGGTGAGCGCGAGGCGCGCGCGCAGGTCATCAAGCTGGCTTTGGGGAATGTTGATGGTGAAGGGGCGCGGGGCGGCGGTCATACGGGTTCCTCAGGATGTTTAGACGATTATTACGAAGTCACCGTAGTCAGCCAATTTGGCATCATGGGTCATAAAGGTCATCCCCTCAACCATCGCCTGCGCTACTAGAAGCCGATCAAACGGGTCAGGGTGAATATGAGGTAGCGAACCAACCGCCGCTGCATGAAGTGGATCGATCAGCAATTGTTCAAACCCGGTGCTATCAAACTTATCAATCGCGTCATAACCAGAAAACATCATGTCAAAACGACGCTTACGCCGCAGCGCAAATTTAATTGAAATTTCCCATATTGATACCGTGCTAACAAAAACCCCGCCCGATGCGGATTGCATTAGGTTACGCGCACGCATTGAGAGTTGAGAATTATCATCAACTGACCAAATCGCAATGTGCGTATCGATCAGCAGTCTCAATCGTCAGCCTCTCCATTGAAAAGTTTGGCAATATAGTCATTATCAGCATCAAAATCGTCAGGCAGATTGAATTTTCCACGTGCAACGCCGAATTTTATCTGACGGCGCGCTGGGGTATCAACGGCTGTCAGCTTAGCAGCAGGGCGGCCGTTGCGCGCAATAATGATCTCACGCTCCGCACCGCTTTCAACCGCAGCAATTAAGCGTGAGAGGTTGGTTTTTGCCTCATGAATGTTGATTTGATCCATTCACACATATTAGCCCGACTTAGCTAAGTCCGTCAACCACTTCCGCAAGCGTTAGCCAGCGCTCCTCGGCGGCGTCTTTTTCGGTGCGGGCGGTTTCGATCGCTTGCATCAACGCCGCAAATTTTGCGGGGTCGCGGGTGTAAAGATCGCCGTCAGAAAGTGCCGCTTCATCGCGCATGATCGCGGCCTCGATTTCCGTGATCCGCGTTGGCAGCAGGTCATAATCGCGCTGATCTTTAAAGCTCAACTTGGTCGCGGATTTAGCAGGTGCAGAGGGCGCAACTTTCGCGGCGGTCTTCTTCGGCGCAGTTTTGGCGGCGTGGCGCTTGGCCACCCAATCGGCATAGCCGCCTGCAATCACATCAACCTTGCCCGAGCCGTCAAGCCCAAGCGTGATTGTCACCGTCCGGTCAAGAAAATCGCGGTCATGGCTAACGATTAGGACGGTGCCTTCATAATCAGAGATCACTTCCTGAAGCAGGTCAAGCGTCTCAAGATCAAGGTCGTTGGTCGGCTCATCAAGCACCAACATGTTTGACGCGCGGGCAAATTCGCGCGCAAGCAGAAGCCGCGATCGTTCGCCACCCGAAAGTGATCCGACAAGCGTTTCGGTCATGCCCGGTTCAAACAGGAATTCCTTCAAATAGCCCTGGATATGTTTTTTGACGCCGCGCACTTCAATCCATTCGCCGCCTTCACACAGCACGTCACGGACGGTTTTTTCAGGCGCCATCAGGCTGCGCTGCTGATCAATGATTACGCCGTCGAGTGTCTTTGCAAGCGTCACCGTGCCAGTATCGGGCGCAATTTCGCCCGTTAGCAGTTTGAGCAATGTCGTCTTGCCCGCACCATTCGCGCCGACAATCCCGATCCGGTCTCCGCGTGTGATTTTTAGGCTGAAGTCCTTGATGATTGCTCGGCCATTATAGGATTTGCCTACCTGTTCTGCGGTAATCACTGATTTAGTGCGAATATCATCATTGGCGAGGCCGAGTTTCGCCCCGCCCTGCGGCCCAAGCATCGCGGCTCGCTGCGCGCGCATTTGGTGGAGCTTTTCAAGCCGCCCTTGGTTGCGCTTACGCCGCGCGGTGACCCCGCGTTGGAGCCAATGCTCCTCAATCTTGAGCTTTGCATCAAGCCGCTGCGCATTACGCGCTTCATCGGCATAGATTTTCTCCATCCACGCTTCAAATCCGCCAAAGCCAATATCGGCGCGGCGAATTTGGCCGCGATCGAGCCATAGCGTTGCACGTGTCAGCCGGGTGAGGAATGTCCGGTCATGCGAAATCGCGATGAACGCGCCCTTATAGCGCCCAAGCCAATCCTCAAGCCAATCAATCGCGCCGATATCAAGATGATTGGTTGGCTCATCAAGCAACAGGACATCGGGTTCCTGTGCGAGTGCGCGCGCAATCGCGGCGCGGCGACGCTCACCCCCGCTGGCCGTTGCACAAGCGCGGTCAAGGTCAATCCCGATTTGATCAGCGATTGCCTCGACATCGTGGCGCGCAGGCGCATCTTCGCCGCTCAGCGTATAATCGCGCAGTGTCGCATAGCCGGTGAGGTCAGGCTCTTGTTCGAGGATCACGACGCGTGTGCCCGGAACAATCGTCCGCCGTCCTTTGTCCGACTCGATTCGGTCTGCCAGCAAGCGCAGCAAGGTTGTTTTGCCAGCGCCGTTACGCCCAATCAGCGCGAGCCGATCACGCGGCTGAAGATAGAGATCAAGGTCGCGAAATAGCCAGCCCGAACCCTGAACGAGGGCAACGCCTTCATAGGCAAGAACAGGGGCTGACATCGATAATCTACTTCCCGACGGTTAAAATAGGGCAAGATACCCTTAGATTTCTGTGAAGCAGCCATTCATGGCTTATTCAATGGTCAGTGCCTATGCCAACAAACTATGGTGATGTTCAAACCCTTTATGCTCTTTATGGTGATCTCTGCGGCTATCACGGTTCCAGCGTCGGCTCAGCGCGCCAAGCAGGCGGAGCAGGACAGGGTTCGCCAAGATTTGCGCGACGGATCAATCCGTTCGCTACGCAGCATCGAAGATAAGGTCGTTCCGGGTATGAAAGCGCGTGGCGCAGATTATATCGGCGCTGAGTATGACGGCCAGATTTCGCGCTATCGCCTCAAATTCATGCGCGGAAAATCGGTTATCTGGGTAGATGTTGATGGCCGCACCGGAACTATCATTGGAAAAGCTGGCGAATAATATTAAGAGGGCGCAATAACCCACCTAATATGGCTGAGGGAGACATTCGTTGCGCATATTGATCGTTGAGGACGAACCAACACTTGGGGGCCAGCTCAAAAACACACTTGAAGGCGCAGGCTATGCTGTAGACCTCGCTACTGACGGCGAAGATGGCCATTATATGGGCTCTACTGAGAATTATGACGCGGTTATCCTTGATCTCGGCCTACCTGAGGTTGACGGGCTGACTGTGCTTGATCGCTGGCGCAAGGAAGGCAAAACGATGCCGGTGCTTGTGCTCACCGCGCGGTCAGGTTGGTCAGATAAGGTTGCTGGGCTTGATGCCGGGGCCGATGATTACCTCGCCAAGCCGTTCCAAACGCAGGAATTGATCGCTCGGCTCCGCGCGCTCATTCGCCGGTCATCTGGCAATGCCTCATCCGAACTGATCGCTGGTGACGTTCGGCTTGATACACGCTCAGGCCGTGTTACGCTTGCGGGTGAACCTGTGAAGATGACGGCGCAAGAATATAAGCTGCTATCATATCTTCTCCATCACAAGGGTAAGGTTGTTTCGCGCACTGAGCTGATCGAGCATATTTATGATCAGGATTTTGACCGCGATTCAAATACGATTGAGGTTTTTGTCACACGAATCCGTAAAAAATTGGGTGCAGATGTAATATCGACGATTCGTGGCCTCGGTTACAGCCTCGACGAACCCGCCGCTTGACCGCGTGACGAAGGCACCGCGCGGTTGGCGCGCGCTGCTTGGCGGTGGATCGCTCCGCCGCCGAATGATCAGCGTCGCCACGCTGTGGATATTTGTGCTGTTGATTGGCGGCGGCGTTGCGCTTGACCGGGTGTTGACCAACGCGATTACGCAGAATTTTGATGATGGTCAGCAATATGTCCTGACCTCAATGATCGCATCCGCAGAAATTGGCCCGGACGGCGAAGTGTTGCTTAATAAGCCGCTTGGGGATCAGCGCTTTCTTGAGCCTTATTCGGGTTTTTACTGGCAGATTGCAGGCGATAGCTTTGATCCTTTTCGTTCGCGCTCGCTCTGGGATCGCGCGCTTAAATATAACCCAAAGGATAAATTTTCCGAACTGCATGTGTTTGATAGCAAGGAATTTGGCGATGACGTCCTGCGCGTCGCTGAACGTGACATCATCTTGCCAACCTCGGATACCGTCTGGCGGTTTCAGGTCGCACAAAGCCGGTCACTACTTGATGAACAGATTACGACACTCCGCACCACGCTGATCCGCAGTTTTGCCTTGCTTGCCATTGGACTGATTGTTCTGGCCGCGCTTCAGACTTTTTACGGCCTTTGGCCGCTCAAGGCGCTCCAAAAATCAATCGGTGATATGCGCAGTGGCAAATCAAAACGGCTTCAACACGCGGTATTGCCCAATGAAGTCGCGCCACTTGCAGAAGCGCTCAATGGCTTGCTTGAACATAATGAGCTGCAGGCCGAGGAAGCGCGGCGCCACGCTGGCAACCTTGCCCATGCGCTAAAGACGCCGCTGACTGTGGTGATGAATGCTGCCACCGCCAATGCGGGTGACTTGCCCGATACCGTAATTCGTGAAGCAACAACGATGCGCCGTCAGGTTGACCATCATCTGGCGCGGGCGCGTGCGGTTGGCAGTCGCGGTAATACCCAAAGCCGCACTGAGGTTTGGCCGTGCCTTGAGGCGGTCGAGCGCGCGGTTGGGCGGCTTTACGGCCATGTCACGCTCGATATGGCGGGCGACAAAACGCTTGCCGTAAAGGCTGAACGCCAAGACGTTGATGAACTCCTCGGCAATCTGATCGAAAACGCCGCCAAATACGGCGGTGGCCGTGTGTTCGTGACTGTTAGCCGCGTTGGCAAATTTGCCGAATTTCAAGTTGAGGATGATGGCAAAGGCATTGCCGCCAATGCGCGTGAACAAATCTTCACGCGCGGTGCCCGGCTTGATACGAGCAAACCTGGCACTGGCCTTGGCCTTGCGATTGTCCGCGATGTTGTCGAAATTTACGGCGGTACGATCAGCCTTGAGGAAAGCGAAGACCTCGGCGGTCTCCTCGCACGTTTGCGCTTGCCGCTGGCCGAGTGAGGCGGCAAAGGCCCTGTATTATGACACCTAAATCCTACTTTTTCTGCGGCATTGGCGGCTCTGGCATGATGCCGCTTGCGCTTATTCTCAAATCGCAGGGGCATGATGTCGCTGGCTCGGATCGTTCGCTTGATCAGGGGCGGACGGCCCCCAAGTTTGAATGGCTCAAAGCACGCGGGATGCGCTTGTTCGCGCAGGATGGCAGCGGCGTGACCCATGCGGATCAAATCATCGTCGCCTCAACGGCGGTTGAAAGCAGCGTCCCTGATGTTGTGGCTGCAGAGCGGATTGGCGCGCGGCGTATGGTGCGCGCGGAATTGCTTGCCGAACAATTTAACGCCGCACCGATGCGGATTGCGGTTGGCGGCACCAGCGGCAAATCAACCGTCACTGGCATGATCGGCTGGATCTTTCATGCGCTTGGCCGCGATCCGACGGTGATGAACGGCGCGTTGATGAAGAATTTTATCACCGATGATACGCCCTTTGCCAGTGCGCTTGTTGGGACTGGCGATGCGTTTATCAGTGAGGTTGATGAAAGCGACGGATCGATTGCACTGTACACACCCGATGTCGCCGTCCTCAACAATGTGGCACATGATCACAAGAGCATGGCCGAGCTTCGGCTGTTGTTCGGTGGTTATATCGGCAAGGCGCGAACCGCTGTACTCAATCTCGACAATGATGAGGTTGCGCGACTGGCGGCGAACCATCCGGCCGACCGCGCGATGACCTATTCGCTTGGCCACCGAGCAGCGGATTTGTTCGCCAGCAACATCGTTGAGCGCGCAGACGGCATTGATTTTTTCGTGAACGGTGCAGCCGTAAGCCTGCAAGTGCCCGGACGACATAATGCGTCTAACGCGCTTGCGGCACTCGCGGCGGCGCGTGCGTCGGGCATTGGCCTTGAAGATGCGGCGCGCGTGATTAGCGGGTTTACGGGGCTGAGGCGGCGGCTTGAAGTGGTTGGCTGCGCGAACGGCATTACTGTGATAGACGATTTCGGGCATAACCCTGACAAGATTTCAGCCACGCTTAAGACGCTTCATGCCTTTCCGGGGCGACTGCTGATTATGTTTCAGCCGCATGGTTATGGCCCACTGCGCCAGATGGGTGATGAACTGATCGAGACCTTTGTTACGCGTCTGGCAGCAGAAGATGTGCTGATAATGCCTGATCCCGTTTATTTTGGCGGCACTGTGGATCGTTCAAAGGGCAGTAATTCACTGATCGCGGCAATCAGTGCTGCTGGTCGCAATGCCGAATATATCGCTGAAAGGCCTGCCTGTGGTGAGCGCCTTGTGACGCTTGCCAAGCCCGGTGACCGGATCGTCATAATGGGCGCGCGTGATGACACGCTGGCGGTCTTTGCTCAGGATATTTTACAGAGGCTCTAACTGTATCATCGCCGGACAATCGTAAATTTCATGGTTACCGCACTTTTAACACATATGAAAAAATGCTTACCGTTGCAGCGTAATTTATTTGCAACGGGGGACTATTATGAAAAGAGTATTTTTTGCAGCCGCATTCGTGGCCGGGTTAACGGCACCTGCCAACGCAGCAATCCTTTTAGGATCATCGGATGCCGCCAACGGTTTTGTTAAAATTGCCAATCCAACCGGCCTGACGCTTGGTAATAACAGCATACAAAGCAATACGCTGTTTGGTTTTGATGAACTGCAAGGGGTTACTCTCACCGCTGATCTCAATGTTGGCAACAATAACCCGGTCAGCCGGCTTCTTGCGGGCACCAAAGTCAACAGTCATCTTATTTTCTTTGATCCTGCGCGCAATACGCTCGTGCGCGGTTCGCTTGCATTCAATGGTACAGTGCTTGCGGTGATCATCAACGATGCCCGGCTCGCGGTGACTGATGCGCTGTTTGGTCTTCGCAGCGTGACCTACCTAACGCCGAACAATCGCGGACTTGAGAATAATGACCTAACATTTGTGAGCCAAAATCTATTTGATGTCCGGCTAAATGCCGGAAATCCAGGAGATTTCATCCGAGTGCTGACCGCCGTACCTGAGCCAGAGTCATGGGCGATGATGATCGTAGGTTTTGGTTTAATGGGCGGCGCGCTGCGTCGCAATCGACAGATGAAGATGCTCTCTGCGTAAACCTTCGTCGCACATAACAACGGCCCGGAAACGCAAATGTGTTTCCGGGCCGTTGTTATTACAGCCTTATAAAATACGGTTCAGAACGCGCGGTAGGCTTCATTGCCGATAAAACCGAGCTTTGAAACCTTGGCTCTTTTGCTTTCAGCCAGCACCTTATCAACGATGTCATAGCGTGCGTTTGGATCGGGTTGAAGATGGAGCTCGGGGATTGGATCCATTGTTTGCGTGGCTTCAAATAAGCCGCGCAACTGAGACATAGCCACCGGCTGATTATTCCACAGGATCGCATCATTGGGCGCGATGTAAAGAGCATTTTTCGTCGGTAAAACCTCGGGCGGCGGTGGGCAGTTTGGCGCGCAATCCTGAGGCAAATCGATCTTCACCGCATGAGTTGGCGGCGGCAGAGTGATGATGAACATGATCAAAAGCACAAGCATCACGTCGATCAACGGCGTGGTGTTGATATCCATCATCGGATCGCCTTCAGCGCCGCCACTACTCATTGCCATAACAAATTCTCCAAAATCAAAAAATGTCGAACCTTAAGAGCCAAGTGGCTTTGGTTCCGAAATAAATCCAACACGAATAAAGCCAGCGCTTTGCATGATCGAAATCGTGCCACCAATGCAACGATAAGGTGTGTTTTGATCACCACGAATATGCACTTCAGGGAATAAGTTCGGATCGGTCACATCCGGGCCGAGACGATCTGCCTCATTCTTAAACTTGGTTGCCGCAAGATCGAGCAGCTTTTGCGAATCGACCTTAGTTTGCCCCCAATACACCCCACAGCTACCATCGGATTCGCCGCGCACAGACAGAATAACATTCTCTGCCTTGGTGATTGTCGGCTGATACCGAAGTGTTGGCAATGCCATCGGAATCTTTTTGACCACAACCGGAATTGTGATCAGAAAGATGATCAGCAACACCAGCATCACGTCGACCAAAGGCGTCGTGTTAATGTCTGACATGGGCGAGTCGAACTGATCACCACCTCCGCCGCCACTACTCATTGCCATTTCATCAATCCTATCTGAACTTACTTTTTGTTACTGCTTGGGTGGATTTGGGTTATTTAAAATTGCGGTATATCGCACCCCGCCTCAAGGCAAACCCTGCCTCTACTCGGGGTAGAAGCAGGATTAATCTGTCCGCTTATGCTTTAGCAGGCGTTGCTGTTGCTTTGGCTGGAGCTGCTGACGAGCGCAGAGCCGGGCGCACAGCACCCGCTGACATCATGTACCCATGAAGATCGCTAGAGAAAGTGCTGAGCTGTTCAGCGATCATCTTGTTGCGACGCTGCAACCAGTTGTAACCCATAACCGCTGGCACGGCGACGATGAGACCAAGTGCGGTCATGATCAGTGCTTCACCAACCGGGCCAGCAATCGATGCGATATCTGCCGAACCCGATGTACCGATTTTGATCAGCGCGCCGTAGATGCCGATAACAGTCCCGAGCAGACCAACGAACGGTGACGTGGAGCCAACGGTTGCAAGAAAGGCGAGGCCTGTTCCAAGTTTCGAGTTGATCGAGTTCTGGCTGCGATTAAGCGACGTGTGCATCCATTCATGCTGATCCATTGGATCGGTCAGTTTGCCATGTTGTTCTTCAGCCTTGATGCCATCATCAACAATCTGGCGGAATGCCGAATTTTTCTCAAGTTTGGCAGCGCCTTCGCGCACGTTAGGCGCAGCCCAGAATTTGCTGACGTCCTGGCTGGCCTGATTGAGGATTTTGCGCTGTTCAAATAATTTGGTGAAAATGATATAAAACGAAACTATCGACATAATCACAAGTATAACGAAAATAGTAATGCCAATCCAAGCTGGCTTCCCATCTGGAAAGAGTGCCTCTTGAAGTCCGAACTGCTTAGCGACTGCATCGGTGCCAGCTTCGGCGGCGGCTGCCTGTAAAATGGTAAGATCAAACATGGTTGCTACTTCCTCTTAAAATCTGTTTTGATAATTTTTTTGGCGGTAATTAAATATTTTATTTGGGCAAAACCCAGCGGATACTTTGTGTTCTTGTCTCTTCAATAGGGCTGCCATTGGTATCAAGCGCAGGCTTAAATTTGAATCGACGTATGATCAGCTTGCACGTTTCAGCATCAAGTGTTGGGGATGCGCCGGAACCGTTGCAACTAGAAACCTTACCATCAATCCCAATCACATAAGTTGCCCGTGTCGTGCCCGCTTCTTCGTTGCGAACGGCCGAAGGCGGATAATCCTCATCCGTAATCGATCCTTGGCCACCTCTTTGCACAGCTTTCTGTGCAATCTTTGGTGCCGCAGGCGGTGGCGGCGGTGGTGGCGCAGGTGGCGGTGGTGGTGGCGCGGGCGGCGCTGACGGGGTAATCGTCACAGCCTGTGTATTGGTTGATATCACGGGCGTCACGTTAACCGGCGGCGGTGCGGTCACCTTCGGGGGCGGGGGAATGTCGAGTTTTTCAGGCGGCGGTGGCGGCTCTTCGGGCTCTTCCACTTTCTCTTCTTCAACGTCGAACGTCTTCAGGTCTTCAAATACCTGTTTCGCGGCGTCATAGGCTAAGCCGGTTACCAAGCCGTAACCCAAGCCAGCATGAAGCAACGCAACAAAGCCGATGACGATAACCCGGTTTAGGCTTAAGCCTTGGTCTTGATCAGCATAGGCCATTTAAAACGACTCTCCCTCCTACATATCCTCATTGAGGCTGACACAACGTCTCTGCTTTGGCAACCGTCTGAAAGACGTTTTCCTTGGCGAGCGTAGCTTTTTTCGGCCTTTAAGCGGCATCTAACCGGCGCGCATGGATTGCGCAACGGCTTTTGTATAAGGCTATGTTCATTATAAGAGCGCTAGCTCTTCCCGATTTGGAGCATGTTTTTTGCAAAAGAAATCAGCCTTTCTGGTCCCTATCTGCGCCGTAATTACGCTTGGATTATTCAGCCCGCTACACGCGCAAAAGCAGCCGTTACCGGCTCTGCAAGCCCAATCGACGCTTGGTTATGCTGACCTTGCCGACCTTTCGATTGGGGCCGCAATATCTGCCCATGTTCGGATTCGCAGTGCTGAACGGATAAAGCCAGCCCCTGGCATCGCCATAGCTGCGGGCCGGAACCGTTTTGTCGTTACTGCTGATGTTGTCGCGCTGATTCGCGGCGCTGGCGGGCTGCCGCCGCAAGTGCGCTATCTGGTTGATGTAAAAACAGATGCGAAGGGTAAGCCGCCCAAATTGAAGAAGGCTGAGATGATGGTGTTCGGCGTTGCCGTGCCAAAACGAAACGGCGAAATTCAATTAATTACACCTGATGCGCAGGTGCCAATCGCACCCGGCCTTGCTGATCGTGTTCGGGCGATCATCCTTGCCAGTACGCGCCCCGATGCGCCGCCGCGAATCACTGGGGTTGGCGATGCATTTCATGTCGCGGGTGCGCTTTCAGGGCAGGGCGAGACTCAGATTTTTCTAGTCACAGGCGATGGTCGTCCGGCCTCACTTAGCATTTGGCGCGAACCCGGTTCAGCGGCGCGCTGGGCCGTATCGCTTGATGAAATTGTTGATCAAGGCGGTGGGCCGCCACAGCGTGACACCTTGCTTTGGTACCGACTTGCCTGTTTTCTGCCGCCTGCACTCTCGGTTGAAAGTGCTGCGACGCTCGATCCCGAATCGGCACGAATCGCTGCGGAGGATTATCAGACGGTGATTGATGGCCTTGGCAAATGTGGCCGCGCGCGCAGATAGTTCGCAGGAACTCAGTCTGTCAGCCCTCGGATATAATCCACCGAAGTTACATCAGGCACTGACAGTCTTGCGTGACCAAGCCGGTGCGCCCAATAGCTTTCTGAACCATGTACCGCGCGCCATTCATGCAAGCGGCGTGTGTACAGGTGAAGATCATACGCCTCGCTGATCCCAATCGCGCCGTGAACGGCATGGGCGATCGCAACGATGTGGACGGCAGCGCGGCTTGCGCCCTGTTTGGCAATTGCCGCGCTTTCGAGGGGCGGGGTTAGGCCGTGCGCGCAGCCGATTTGGGCGGCGATCCGCGCGATCACGACTTGCTCTGCCATTACCGCAAGCTGCTGCTGGATTGCTTGTTGCTTTGCGATTGGCTTACCAAACTGAATACGCTGGTTGGCATAGTCGATGGTCATCGCAAGAATGCGGTCACCTGCGCCTGCAATTGCGGCTGCGGCAATCACGGCTCCTATGCGCCGCGCTTCATCGGGCGATGGATCGGCAACCGCGCGCGCAAACATCATCTCGGCAACTTGCGCAGGCACAAGAAACTGACCAAGCGCGTGGAATAGGTGGAAGCCCTCGGCAAGCGACAGCCCAGCCCCCCCACGCGCTTCGGGCACAAGCGCATCAAGATAGCCTGATGCGTCCACTGCCTCCACCAAAGGCGCAACCGAGGCACCGCCATCAATCGCACGGATCTGCGCTGGCGACGCGACGCTTTCAAGCATCCGAACAAAGGGATCGAGAAACTCCATCAGCGCATCCCAAGTCCGCGCGCGACGATGCCGCGCAATATCTCCCGCGTGCCGCCGCGTAGTGAGAAACTTGGGGCCATCGCACTCACATAGGCCAGCGTGCGCGTCAGTTCGGGGTCAACCGCTTCATCGGGGTAGCGGCCAAGATCGTCGGCGATCAACACAGGCACGGACTGTTCAAATGCTGTGCCGAGATCTTTGATCAGCGATGCCTCAACCACTGGGCTTTCGCCCGCCACAAGCCGTGCCGTTACTGCAATCGAAAGCGCGCGCAATGTCGCGAGCTCTGCGGTCAATTGGCCAGCGAGCGTAGCGGTCGCCTCACTCGCTCGCCCGATAGTGTTGATATGCGCAAGCCATGCATCGATCAGGACAACACTTGAATAAATCCGCTCCGGCCCACTACGTTCAAACGCGAGCTCTGCGGTTACTTGTGCCCAGCCGCCGCCTTCTTCGCCAATCAGCGCATCGGGGGTGAGCGCAACATCATCAAAAAATACTTCGGCAAAATGCGCGTCACCCGCCAGATCACGGATTGGGCGGATCGTGACGCCGGGCGCCTTCAAATCAACGATCATTTGCGAAAGGCCAGCGTGGCGATCCTCTGATGTGCCCGAGGTGCGCACCAGCGCGATCATATAATCGCTATGCATGGCACCCGATGTCCACAGTTTCTGCCCGTTCAACCGCCAGCCGTCAGACGTTGGATCAGCGCGGGTGCGCACGCTCGCAAGGTCTGATCCCGCGCCGGGTTCGCTCATCCCGATGCAAAAGAAGATCTCACCGCGACAGATTGGCGGGATGTAGCGCTGGCGCTGCGCCTCAGTGCCATAGTTCAGGATCAGCGGCGCGCTCTGGCGGTCACCAATCCAATGCGCCGCAACTGGCGCGCCGACGCTGAGTAATTCCTCAACCACAATGTAGCGCGCAAACGGCCCAAGCCCGCCGCCGCCATAGTGCGTTGGCAGGGTCAGCCCAAGAAAGCCAGCCTTGCCAAGCGCACGGCTGAACGTAGCATCATGCCCCATCCATGATCGGGCGCGGATATGGGGTGGCAGGCCGCCAATCGTCTCAGCAATCAGCGCTTTAACCTGCGCACGGATTGCCTCATCCTCAGGCGGCAATTGCGACAAAGTGAGCCTATCAAACATCGCTTCAGCGCTAGCGGATATGCCACAATTGTCAAAACTGTGTGGCCTTGCCGCAACAAATCCTTAGTTAAAAACAAATTGCGTAATCTCCAATTGACGCCACAGCTTAGCCATAGCTATCAGAAAACCAATGGCCGAGGGGTATCGGTACAGCGACGAAATTCAACAGGAGGCACATATGAAATTGATGGCGTATTTGAAAATTCTGAGTTCGATAACAGCAATATCGGCTGGTTTGAATGGGGTGGCGATGGCGCAATCTGTGACCCCGCCAACAAATGATGCGGTGCCGCTTGACGTGTTTTGCCAACCACAAGGCCCCTCAAACGCTACGTCCTGCGTGACGCCTATAATTGGTACCCTTACAAGTTCAGTGCTGGCACCCCCCGTTGTTACCCCAATTACAGGTGGCAGTCGTGTTGTAACAAGCAGCCTCGTCAATTTTGATGGAACATTACAAGTCGATGGGATTAGAGTAAATCCTTCCATGTTCGCAGCTTCGATAATCCGCCCGGATTTATTTGCAAATACGAATGTGCAGCTCACGACAGAGTTTGTCAGGAATGGTGATATTAACGTGATCATGGGTCAGCAGACTGCAAATCCAGGATTTAATTATGTCGTGAACTCTGCTGCAGTCAGAAATATTAATTATAATGTCTCCGAAAGAGAATTTTCAACGGATAGCGGTAGCGGCATTTTCAACATAAGAACCGTTGACCCAACGGCTATTGTTAATAACTCAGTTCAGCTTGCCGGGAGTTTTAATACGGGGGGCGACGGTGGCCCGATCAGCTTTGGTCGAATCACAGGCACGGCGACACTGTTGAGCGGCACACAGCGCACCACACTTGGTGATGTAAATTTCGGCAATACTTTTGTGACCCCGTTTGCTCTTGACGTAAAAACCACTGCAACGGTGACTACATCACTCAGTGAGAGCGGCCTGACGACACCAACCATTTCGGTCACCGATGGCATTAATCTAAACAACAGTCGCGTAACCAATGTTGCCGACGGTGTTGACCCAGGCGATGCAGTCAACCGTCGTCAGCTTGATGCTGCTATCGTGACGGCGACGGCTGGAACCGGCGCAAATTCGGTTGAAATTGGTATGAATGCGAATGCGTCAACCAGCAATGCCGTCGCTATCGGCATGGGCGCAACCGCAGGTGGCGGTGCCGCAGTTTCAATCGGTCTAGCAAACGTTGCAACGGGCAACGGCGCTGTGGCCATCGGTGATCCAAACGTTGCAACCGGCATAGGGGCCGTAGCCATCGGCGCCGATAACATAGCAACGGGTGATGGTGCAGTTGCACTTGGCAACGCCTCAAGTGCCGTTGGCCTTTCCGCAATTGCGCTGGGTGGCAGTGCCAATGCAAGCACAGCAGGCAGCATTGCAATTGGTCAAACCAGCGTTGCATCAGGAACGACATCCACTGCCGTTGGTAATCTCGCCCGCGCAACCGATGAAGATGCGGCTGCTTTTGGTGATTTAGCAATGGCAACGGGTTTCCATTCAACCGCTGTTGGTGGTGAGTCGATTGCTTCGGGTCGCGGTGCGCAGGCATTTGGCTGGCAATCACGGGCAACGGGTGGTCTTTCGCTTGCGGCGGGTCATCAGGCCAATGCGGCTGGCGCGAACGCATCAGCGGTTGGTAAAAATGCCAATGCGGCTGGTGCAAACGCAGCAGCACTTGGTTTTGCCGCCAACGCGAGCGGCGCATCAACACTTGCTGGTGGTGACGGCGCGGTCGCAAGTGCAGTGCGTTCAGTCGCCCTTGGTGCAGGTGCAAGCACCAATAGTACAAATGCCGCTTCGCTTGGCACGTCGGTTGCAGTTGGCAATCTGGCAATTGCGTCGGATGAAGACGCGGTAGCGATTGGTGACCAAGCGATGTCGACCGGTTTCCACTCAACTTCGGTTGGTGGCGAATCGATTGCTTCGGGTCGCGGCGCACAGGCATTTGGTTGGCAGTCACGCGCAACCGGCGCGCTTTCGCTTGCTTCAGGGCATCAGGCCAACGCGGGCGGTGTTCAAGCCTCAGCGCTCGGCAAGAACGCGAATGCAGCCGGTGCAAATGCTACGGCGGTTGGCTTTGCAGCTAACGCCAGTGGTGCATCGACCGTTGCAGTCGGTGACGGCGCAGTGGCAAGTTCGGTCAATTCGGTTGCTATCGGTTCGGGCGCAGTTGCCAGCACTGGCACCAATGCGGCTTCACTTGGTACAACTGTAGCCATCGGCAACCTCGCAATGGCCACCGATGAAGATGCAGTAGCGATTGGCGATCAGGCGCGTTCAACCGGCTTCCACTCGACGGCTGTAGGCGGTGAATCGGTTGCTTCTGGTCGCGGTGCACAGGCGTTTGGTTGGCAATCAAGTGCGACAGGCGGTCTTTCGCTTGCAGCAGGTCATCAGGCAAATGCGGCTGGTCTTAACGCAACGGCGCTTGGCAAGAATGCCAACGCCGGGTTTGAAGCTTCAACCGCAGTTGGCTTTGCGGCACGCACAACGCGGGCCAATCAGGTTGTCCTTGGTGGCACTGGAAGCTCGGTTACGGTTGGTGATATCGCTGCAAGCACTGCGGCTCAGGTTGGCGCGACTTCGCTCGTTACCGTTGATGCTACCGGCACGCTTGGTCGCGATTCAACGACGCTTGGTGGGTTGAGTTCATCAATCGGGACGATCAACGCGCTCAACGCCACCCAGTCGGGCCAGATCACCAACTTGTTCAACCTGAACGATATCAATCGTCGTGATATCAACAAGGCGAATGAAGGCGTGGCAATCGCGCTGGCGCTGGATTCGCCATCAATTCCTGAAGGCGCGAAGTTCGCGGTTTCGGGCGGCATTGGTTACTATCAGCGTCGGGCCGCAGGTACGGCCGCAATTTCGGCGCGGATTGGCAACAACGCAACCTTTTCAGGTGGCCTTGGCATCGGCTTTGACAGTGGCGAAGTCGGTGGACGCGGCGGTTTCTCGTTCGCGTGGTAACCTTAGCCAAATTGGCTAACGCATTCGGGTCGGGGCATTATGCCCTGGCCCGCATTGCCTATGCGGCGACGGCGCTCTGTTTACCAGCCACGCTTGCGGCGCAACAACCGCCAACAAGTAATGTGCCGCTGTCAAGCGTTCCGGTGCCGGGCGATCTTGAGCTTGCCAAGCTGATCTGGAGCACGATGGCGGCGGTTGATCATGCCAATCAGGCGGGCAATTATTCGGTGTTGCGCGATCTGGCAGCGCCCGGATTTCAAGTGAATAATGATTCAGCGCGGCTTGCCGAAATTTTCCGCAGCTTGCGTGTCAGCCGGATTGATCTTTCCAATACTCTTCTGCTCGCGCCGACATATAATGCGGCGCCGCGCATGGTTGAGCCCGGTGTAATGCAAGTGCGCGGCGGCTTTGGTTTGCGGCCAACCGCGATCGGGTTTGACCTGTTCTATCAGTGGAATGCGGGGCGCTGGAAGCTCTTCGGCGTTTCAATCGTCCCGCTGGCGATCACTACGCAGCAGCCTGCCCCTGCCGGACAGACGCCACCGCCACCCCCTGCAAAGCGCAACTGACAATAGACTTTTGCGTGGGCGCGCATAAGGGTGAGCAGGTGACTATGTCTTCTGATCCAAACAACGTTCGCGTCGTTGCCTTTGCGCGCTTTCCCGTGGCGGGCAAGTGCAAAACGCGGCTGATCCCAGCTGTTGGTGCTGAGGGCGCAGCGGCGATCCACACCAAGCTGGTTGAAACATGTATCGCGGCAATGCGCGGATCGGGGCTTGCAACCGAACTGCATATTACCGGCGCAGATTTTTCTGCATTTCGTGACTGGCTTGGCGACGATATTAGCTTCGTTGATCAGGGGGCGGGCGATCTTGGGGATCGGCTCGCGCGTGCCGCCGCCCCGTATCCAGTGATTTTTATCGGCAGCGATGCGCCTGATCTTAATGCTGACCGATTGGTTGCCGCAGCCGCAGCACTGCACGATGCCCCTGCGGTAATCGGCCCGGCAGAGGATGGCGGTTATTATCTGCTTGGGTTGAACACGCCTGCGCCGTGGCTGTTCAATGACATGCATTGGGGCACCGAGACGGTGTTTGACGAAACGATGCGCCGCTTTGCCGCGCACGGAATTGCGCCCGTTGTGCTTGAACCGCTCGCCGATGTTGACCGGCCCGAAGACCTCGCGCGCTGGCCCGAGTTGACGCGATGAGCAGCGTTTCAATCGTCATCCCAATGCTCAATGAAGCCGAAGCGCTGCCCCGCCTCGCGCGGACGCTGTCGGTGCTTGAGCCGAAGCCGTTTGAAATCATTGCGGTTGACGGCGGCAGTGACGATGCGTCGGTTGCGCTGGCAGAGGCTGCGGGTTGGCGCGTCGTCAATGCGCCAAAGGGCCGTGCGATCCAGATCAACCACGGGGTACAGGCAGCGGCGGGCGAGATCGTCTGCATCCTTCACGCCGATACGCTGCTGCCCGATGATGCGATTGCGGTGATGGTGCGCGCGATGGCCGATCCAAAAACGGCGCTGGCTGGCTTCACCCCGCTGATCTGCGGGCCAGATAAAGTGCGCTGGGGCACCAGTTTTCACAATTGGATCAAGACTTGGTACGCGCCTTTGTTCCTCAAGACGCTGTGGTTTTTCCAAGGGATGCGGCTGTTGTTCGGCGATCATGCGATGTTTTTCAGGCGCGCCGATTTCTTGACCGTTGGCGGCTGCAACCCCGGTGAGCATGTGATGGAGGAAGCCGATCTCTGTTATAAATTCACCCGCATTGGCCGAACGCGGCTCATAAACCGGGTGGTGATCACATCAGACCGACGTGTGGCCGCATGGGGGCCGTGGCGTGCGAACTGGATTTATTTTAAGGTTGGGTTCCTCTGGGCCGTCGGCGCAAAAAAACGGCTCGCGTCATATTATCCCGACGTGCGTTAAATCGTTTGCCGCCCTTGTCAGCGTTTGTGTCGAGCGGAATCGAGACACCGGGGGTGTGGGGTATAGACGTCGGGCGGAACAAAAGGCGCAATTGATGGACTCAGGTGGGTTT